>JAILZS010000002.1 GCA_023512375.1 Bacillota bacterium
GTGCGGCTGTGGCTCGCGGCCGGCGGCCCCGCCGTCGCCGACGACCTGGTGCTGGAGGCGCGCCGCGCCGCCCGGGGCCGGGCGGGGCGGGCCGGCGCGGGGGGGGGGGGGTTTGGGCGCGCCCCCCCCCCCCGGCGCGGGGGGGGGGGGGGGGGGGGGGCCCCCCCCCCCCCCCCCCCCCGCCGCCGAGTCACTCTACGCCGGCCGGGAGGCGAAACGGGGCGGCACGGCGACGGCCTGTATCCCGGCCGCAGCCAGGTCGGCCCCCAAGGCCGCCAGGTCGGCGGTTAGGCGCCGGGTGAGTTCGGCAAGGCCGCGATCCGCCTCGGCCGCAAGGGTGGAAAACACGTCGTAGCACTGCCGCGGCGGGCGCGCGTCGCCGTAGGCCACCGTGCCCTGCAGGGAGGCGAGCTTGGAGTTCACCTTGGGCGGGTAATTGAAGGCGTCGGCGCCGCCGCGCGCCCGCCCCTCGTGCAGGGCGGCCATGGCCTCGCCGATGGCCGCCGCCACGTCGTGCACCCGGGCCGCCAAGCCCTCCCTCCCCTCGGCCGTCAGGCGGCCCGCCAGGGCGGTGAGCTCTTCCCGCACCTTGCCGGCGGCGATGAGCGCGGTGTGGATCTCCGACAGCTTGTCGCGTATGGCGAGGAGCAGGCGGTACTGCTCCGCCAGGTCCTCGTCGCTCGCCGTAAGGCGCGGATCGCGCCGCACCTCGAGCGCCGCCGACCGCACCTCGCCGTCCATGGCCAACTCGATGCGGTACGTCCCCGGCGGCACGCGCGGCCCGATCGTGCTACCGCCCCAGTACAGGGAGAGACGCGCGCCGGGCAGGTCGACGCCGGGCTCCACCCTGAGGTCCCACACCAGCCGGTGCAGGCCGGGCGAGGTCTCGAGCGTCCTCCCCCAACCGGCCGCGTCATCGCTGCGCGCCCGCCGCAGGAGGTTTCCAGCCTCGTCCAGGACCCGCACCTCGAGCGGGCCGGTCA
Source organism: Bacillota bacterium (assembly GCA_023512375.1). Classification (GTDB taxonomy): domain Bacteria; phylum Bacillota; class Sulfobacillia; order JAJZYS01; family JAILZS01; genus JAILZS01. The sequence continues at coordinate 984 of JAILZS010000002.1, forward strand.
GCCCCTCCCCCACCAGGTAGGCGATGACCGCCCCGTCCGGCGGGTTCTCGCCCGCGTTGCGCGGCGCCTCGCGCCCGTCCGCCTCCCGCGCGACGAACACCATCTCGGCCCCGGCCTGGCGGTACGGCTCGAAGGCGCCCGTCTCGCCGCCGGGCACGTACGTGCCGGCCTTGGTGCGGTAGGCGGGACGGGGGGCGAACAGGCGCAGGCGGTCGGGGCTCGGGTCGGTCGCGAACTGGCGGTACGGCCCCAGGTCGTCCAAGATCCACAGGCTGCGGCCGTGGGTGGCCACCACCAGGTCGTCGTCATGCACGATGAGGTCGTGCATGGAGCAGACGGGCAACCGGCCGCCGAAGCGATGCCAGGCGCCCCCGGCGTCGAAGGAGACGTAGACGCCCGACTCCGTGCCGGCGAAGAGCAGGCCCGGGCAACGGGGGTCCTCGCGCACCACGCGCACGAAGTCGTCGCGCGCGATGCCGGCCGTCCGCATCTCCCACGTGCGCCCGAAGTCGCGGGTGCGCAGGATGTAGGGCGTGAGGTCGTCGAGCTTGTAGCGGGTGGCGGCCACGTAGGCGGTGGCAGCGTCGTGGGGCGACGGCTCGATGACGCTCACGAGGGCCCATTCCCCCAGCTGGGGCGGGGTGACGTCCTGCCACGTGGCGCCGCCGTCGCGGCTCACGTGCACCAGGCCGTCGTCCGACCCCGCCCAGAGCACGCCGGGCTCAACGGGCGATTCGGCGAAGGCGAAGATCGTCGCATACGTCTCCGTGCTCACGTTGTCCTTGGTGATCGGACCCCCCGACGGACCCAGGGTCTCGGGCGCGGCCCGCGTCAGGTCGGGGCTGATGGCCTCGAAGCTCTGGCCGCCGTCGCGGGAGCGGAAGACGACGTTGCCGGTCACGTACAGGACGTCCGGGTCGTGGGGGGAGAGGACGATGGGGAAGGTCCACTGGAAGCGGTAGCGCAACGACTCCGCCCCGTAGCCGATGGGGTCCTCGGGCCAGACGGTGATGTCCACGTCCTGGCCGCTCTGGTGTTCGTGCCGGGTGAGGCGGGAGGCGTAGCTGCCGGCGTACACGATGTCGGGGTTGTCGGGACGGACGGCGATGTAGCCGCTCTCCCCTCCCCCCACGAGGTAGCCGTCGCCGGCGGTGATGTAGCCCTTCTCGGACCGGCTGGGGAGGGAGATCGTGCTGTTGTCCTGCTGGGCGGCGTACACGCGGTAGGGGAAGCGGCGGTCGGTCGTGACGTGGTACAGCTGGGCGGTGGGTTGGTTGTACGGAAGCGTCCACGTCTCGCCGCCGTCGAAGGTGATGACGGCACCGCCGTCGTTGCCCTCGATCATGCGCCGCGGGTCGGCGGGGTCGATCCACAGGTCGTGGTTGTCGCCGTGGGGCGTGGGCACGCGTTCGAAGTGCGCGCCCCCGTCGCGCGACCGCCACGCCTCCAGGTTCAGGGCCCACACGGTGTCCGCGTCCACCGGGTCGGCGAAGACATGCATGTAGTACCAGGGGCGCTGGCGCAGGTCGGGGCTCTCGTTCACCCGCTGCCAGCGCTCGCCGCCGTCCTCCGAGCGGTACAGGCCGCCTTCGGCCGCCTCCACGAGGAGCCACACCCGCCCGGGGCGGCTGGACAGGGCGACGCCCATGCGGCCCTTCAGGCCGCCCGGCAGACCCGGCCGGTCGGTGAGCTCCTCCCACGTGTCGCCGCCGTCCACACTGCGGAACACGCCGCTTCCCGGTCCTCCGCTCACCAGCGTCCAAGGGCGGCGGTGGGCGTCCCACAAGGTGGCGTACAGGATGTTCGGGCGCACGGGGTCCATGGCCAGGTCGATGGCGCCGGTGTGGTCGTCGCGGTACAGCACGCGCTCCCACGTGCGGCCGCCGTCGCGGCTGCGGAAGACGCCGCGCTCCTCGCTCGGCCCGTACACATGCCCGAACACCGCCGCGTACACGAGGTCCGGATCGCGCGGGTGGACGCGGACGCGGGCGATGTGCCGGCTGTCCGGTAGGCCGCGGTGCTGCCAGGTGAGGCCGCCGTCGAGCGAGCGCCACACGCCGTTGCCGGCCACGACGTTGCCCCGGATGCAGGACTCCCCGGTGCCGACGTACAGCACCGAGGGATCGGCGGCGGCGACGGCGATGGCGCCCACGGAGGCGGCGGTCATCTGGCCGTCCGTCACGTTGCGCCAGCTGTGGCCGGCGTCGTCGGTGCGCCACACCCCGCCCGCGGCGGCGCCGAAGTAGAAGGTGCGCGGCCGGCTGGGATCGCCCGCCACGGCCACGCTGCGCCCGCCCCGGAAGGGGCCGATGAGGCGCCACGGCGCCCGGGCGAGAAGTTCGCTTGGCATGTCCATGCTCCGTTCCTCCCCTTGCGGCCGCGCGGCGGCGCCCCCCTACCCCGGCAGGGCGAGGCGCCGAAGCCAGTCGCCGAAGAAGTTGATGGCCAGCGACACGACGAGTAGGCTCACGCCGGGAAAGACCATGAGCCACCAGGCGGTGTAGAAGTAGTTCTCACCCTCGGCCAGCATGTTGCCCCACGCCGGGGTGGGCGGCTGCACACCGAACCCCAGGTAGCTCACCGTGGCCTCGGCGATCATGAACTGCGACACCTGCAGCGTGCCGAGGACCAAGACCGGCGCCAGGACGTTGGGGATCACGTGGCGGACGATGATGTGTGCGGGTGAGGCGCCGCTGGCAACCGCTGCGGTGACGTAGTCCAGGTGCTTGACGCGCAACACCTCGCCGCGCGTCAGGCGGGCGAACATGGCCCAACCCGAGACCACCAGGCTGATGATGATGTTCTTCACCCCGAAGCCGAGGACGGCGTTCACGGTGAGCACGAGCAGGATGAACGGGAAGCTCAGCTGGACGTCGACGACGCGCATGATCACCGTGTCCAGCCAGCCGCCGAAGTAGCCCGACACGCTGCCGAGCAGAAGCCCGATGCCGACCGCGCTGGCCGCCCCCACCCCGCCCACGAGCAGGGAGACGCGCGCGCCGTAGATGATGCGCGACAGCTCGTCGCGCCCCAGGTCGTCGGTACCCAGGAGGTGATGGGGGGTGAGCGGCGGCTTGAGGATGTTGAGGAAGTCGACGGCCGTGGGTCCGTAGGGCGCCACCGCGGGGGCGAAGACGGCGGCGAAGACGGCCGCCAAGAGCACCACCAGGGCGACCAGGGCCACGGGCCGGCGCACGAGATGGCGCCAGAGGTGGACGAGGGCGCCCGGCGGCGCCGGCGCCGCCTGCGGCAAGCTGGGCTGTGCGGGGGCGAGCACGCGGGTACCCCCCTCTACGTGTAGTGGATGCGCGGGTCGATGGCGGCGTAGAGGATATCCACCGCCAGGTTGGTGACCGAGTACACGGCGGAGATGAAGAACACCCCCGCCTGCACGATGGTGAAGTCGCGGTTCAGGAGGGCGTTGAGGAGCAGTCGCCCCAGCCCCGGCCAGCTGAAGATGGTCTCCGTCACCACCGCGCCGCCGAGCAGGGTGGCGAGGTTGAGGCCGACCACGGTGACGAGGGGGATGAGCGAGTTGCGCAGGGCGTGCACGACCAGCACGCGCGCCGGCGTCGCCCCCTTGGCGCGCGCCGTGCGGATGTAGTCCTGGCCCAGCGCCTCCGCCATGGAGGCGCGCGTCAGGCGCAGGAAGGCGGCCATGGTGTAGGTGGAGAGGGTGACCACGGGCAGGATGTAGCTGGAGAAGCCCTCCCGCCCCGAGGGCGGCACGAGGCGCAGGTCGACGGCGAAGACGAGGATGAGGAGCAGGCCGAGCCAGAAGATCGGCATGGACTGGAGCGCGATCACGAGGAGCGACACCAGGTTGTCGAGCCATCCGTCGGGACGCATGGCCGCCCACACCCCGAGGGGGACGCTGATCGCCAGGGAGAGGGCGAGGGAGAGCACGGCCAGGGCGGCCGTGGCCGGGAGATGGCCCAGGACCAACCCCATGGCGCTCGCCCGGTAGGCGAGGGACTGGCCGAAATTGCCGTGCAGGGCCTGCCACAGGAACGTGAGGTACTGCTGCCAGAGCGGGCGGTCGAAGCCGAACTCGTGCGCGAACTGGCTCAGGCTGGTCTTGGAGACATTCATGGGCACGAACAGCGCCGCCGGGTTGCCGGTCATGCGCAGGATGAAGAAGACGGCGGTCAGGGAGAGGAAGACGACCACCACCACGTGGCCCAAGCGGGTGAGGATGTAGCGCTGCGTAGCCCTTCCCCCCTCGGCGCGGCGCGAATGGGGCAAAGCGACGGCCGCACGCCGCGCGCGCGCGGCGCCCGGCGTGCGGCGGCGGTGCGGGTCAGCCGACGGGGTGGGCGTCGAACAGGTCGATCTCCTCGTCCGGCCGCGGCTGCCAGTGCAGCCACTTCACGACGCCGTACACGTCGTCCTGCTGCCACAGGAAGATCCACGGTGCGAGCTGTTGGATCTTCACCTGCACGGCGTTCCAGTCGGCCTTCTGCGCCGCCAGGGTGGTGGCCGTCTCGGCCTTGGTGATGAGCGCGGTCAGGGCCGGGTCGTTGAAGCCGCTGTAGGTTTGGTTTCCCTCGAACAGGTAGCCGAGGGTGTCCTGCGGGTAGAGCGAGGGGCCCCAGCCGAGGTAGAACATGTCGCCGGCCGTGCGGTTGATGATCTTCGTCAGGTGGACCGCCCAGGCGTCGGAGATCACGTGCACGTGGATGCCGATCTGGCCGAGCTCGGCGGCCACCGCCTGGCAAACCTCGCTGTCCATGGGATAGCGCCCGTTCGAGCAACTGAACGTGAGGTTGAGGTCCTGCGGCTTGTAGCCGGCCTCCTCGATGAGCTTCTTCGCCAGCGAGGGGTTATAGGTGTAGGGGCGGATGGCCGGGTCGAAGCCCGAGTTCGTGCGCGGCAGGGCGCCGGGGTCGCGGATGGCGTGCCCGTCCATGACGTCGCGGATGAGGAGCGGCACGTTCACCGCGTAGTTGAGGGCTTGGCGCACCTTCACGTTGTCGAGCGGTCCCGGCTTGAGGTTGACAAGGGCGATGTAGTCGAAGCGGGCGCTCGGCTCGAGGATGACGCGGGCGCCGTTGGCGCGCTGCACCACGGGGATGTCCGTGTACGGCAGCTCCTCGATGATGTCGACCTTACCGGCGAGGAAGGCGGACAGGCGGGCGCTGAAGTCCGGGATGACGTCGAACACGACGTTCTGGATGGCGGGCTTGCCGCGCCAGTAGTGGGGGTTGGCCTTGAGCACAAGGTTCTGGCCCAAGGTCTGGCTCACGAACTCGTACGGGCCGGTGCCGATCGGGTGGCTGGCGAAGTACTTCAGCCCATGCTGCTGGATGTACTTGGGGGGCATGACCAGGAACTCCGTGGCCAGGAGGTAGGGGAAGAACGGCACGAACCGGCTCAGGTGGAAGACGACGGTGTACGGGTTGGGCGCCGTCACAGACTTCACGGCGCTGAAGTAGGCGGCCACCGCCGACTTGTTGGCGGGGTTCTGGATGTAGGACATGGTGAACTGGACGGCGGAGGCGTCGAACGGCTCGCCGTCCTGGAAGCGCACGCCATGCCGAAGGGTGAGGGTCCAGGTGGTGGGCGAGGTGGCCTTCCAGCTCGTGGCCAGCCAGGGGATGACGGCCTCGGTCTTGCCGTCGAGGGCGAGCAGGGGGTCGTAGATCTGCTGCAGCTGCCAGTTCGTGGTGGCGTCCACGATCGTGTCGGGGATGAGGCTCAACGCGTCGGAACCGATGGCCACCGACACGGTGTCGTGGCCAGAGGCGGCGCGGTGGACCGCGGCCGACGCCGACGCGGGCAGGAGCATCGAAACCGCCAGCGCGGCCATGGCGCCGCGTGCCGCAAGGGATCTCCCGGTATGCATGGCGTACCTCCCATGGGCTCGATGGCGATGGAACGGCGACTCGCCCCGGCCGACGGCCGGGGGCTAGCCCACGATCTGGTCCTCCAGCCGCTTGGACCGGTGGGTGAGCACCTCGGGCACGTCGCCCACGACCACCGTGTCGTCGTGCCGGAAGCCCCCGAGGCCGTAGATGTAGATGCCGGGCTCGGCCGAGAACACCTGCCCGGCCCGCAGGGGTTCGTAGTTGAACGCCATGTCGGCCGGCGCCTCGTGCCCGGAGATGCCCACCCCGTGACCGGTGCGGTGCATGATGTGGTCCCCGAGCCCTGCCGCCTCGATCACCGCCTGCGCCGCCTCGTCGGGGGCGCAGGTGGGCGCCCCCGTGCGCATGGCGGCGACGGCGGCGGCGTTGGCCTCCACGGCGGTGGCGTAGGCGTGCGCCTGGCGGTCGTCGGGAGGGCCGACGAACCATGTGCGCTCGTTCTCCACCACGTAGCCGTTGAAGCGGACGATGAGGATGTCGACCAGGACGTCGCCGCGCCGGATGCGCATGCCGCACTCCGCCCCCGTACCGTGGGGCGATGCGGCGGCGGGGCCGGCCAGGGTGCTCACCCGCACCTCCACCTTCTCGCCCCCGTGGCGGCGCGCCGCTTCCGCCAGGACGAGGCGGGTCACCTCCTGGTCGAGGTCGGACACCAGCATGTCGGCGCGCACGCTCTCCGCGTAGCGGTCCTGTCCCCAGTCGGAGAGGGCTGCGGCGGCCCGCATGAGGTCGAGCTCCCGCGCCGACTTCACCAGCCGCATGTCGCGCAATAGGTGGCCGGCCAGGTGCCAGTCCGCCTCGGCCAACCCCTCCCGCAGGGGAGAGAGGGTGGGCTCGAGGGCGTCGGCGGCCAGGCGGCGCGGCCGCACCCCGTACCGCGCCAGCCCCAGGCGCACGAGCTTGGTCCAGTCCAGGACGCTCGCCGTGCGGTGGGAGCTGCGCGGGTGCTCGGTGTAGTGGACCACGTCCGCCACGGCGAGCGAGCCGCGCTCCCGCGCCATGCGGATATGGTGGGTGGACAGCTCGTCCAGGACCATGAAGGCGCCGCCGCCGCGCGTCACGACGCAGGCGGCGGGCCGCTCCCAGGGCGCCACGTCGAGGAGGAAGCCGGACACGTAGTAGATGTTGTCGGCCTGGGTGACCACGAACGCGTCCAGGTCGTGCTCCTCCAGGTAGGCCACGATGCGGCGGTGTCGCATGTCGAATTCTTCCTGTGGCAAAAACGTCCGCGACCACCTCCCCTTCCCTGTTCCGGGTTCGGCGCCGGGGTCGGGCCTTCCTCCCCCAGGCTCTTCTCATCCGTCTTACCCGTCGCCCTGTCCCACCCGTCGGCCGCCCCTCGCGCCCCGCCCGGAGGGCGCGAGGGCGTCGCGCACGCGCCGGTAGTGGGCGAGGACGGGGGCCGTCGCCGCCGCCTGCCCGCGCGCTGCCGGCAGAGGGCCCAGGCGCTCGACCGCCAGGGGGAGCGTCTGCCAGGCGGGGACGTCGGGCACAGCGGGCATCTCCCCGCCCCCCCAGAAGGCCTGGTCGTCGAGGACGGGGGGTGCGACGCCCTCCCCGCCCGCCGCCGCCCCCGCCCTCGGCAGCGCCCTCTCCCACCCGTCGCCGCCCAGGCCGCGCGCCAGGGCGAGGAGCGACGTCCTACCCGCCGCCAGCGCGTCCGCCACCGCCTCGGCCAGCAGGCGGGCGTGGCCGCACCCCGCCGCCCCCTCTCCCCGGCCGCAGTCGCAGCGCGGCATGAGGCCGCCCCGCCCCGGCACGGGGTCGGGACCGCCCTCGGCCGCCACCCGGTCCGCCCGCGGGTCGTCCAGGGCCACCTCCGCCCCCGCCTGCAGGCCCACCACCGCCCGCCGCCACCGCGCTTGCCACTGGGGGCCCACGACGTCCACCAGGAGGGCGGTGCGGTATCTCCCGTCCGGCCCTTCCACCCGCCCTTCGATGCGGCCCGGAGAGGCCCACATCTCGGCCACCCGCCACCCTTCGGCGGCCGGCGCGAGGCGGTCGACGGCCCGTCGCCAGCGCTCCGCCGCCGTCACCCTCCCACCTCCCGCCGCCTCAGGCGCAGAAGCTCCGCCAACGCCTCGTCGTCCAGCTCGGTGAGCCAACCCTCGCCCCCGCCCACCACCCGCTCGGCCAGGCGGCGCTTCTCCTCCAGCAAGGCGTCGACGCGCTCCTCCACCGTGTCGACGGTCACCATCTTGTGCACGATCACCCGTTCCCGCTGGCCGATGCGGTGGGCGCGGTCGGTGGCCTGCTCCTCCACGGCGGGGTTCCACCACCGGTCCAGGTGCACGACCCGGTTGGCGCGCGCCAGGTTGAGCCCCACGCCGCCGGCCCGAAGCGAGAGCAGCAGGAGGGGCGGGCCGTCCTCGGACTGGAAGGCGGAAAGGGCACGATCGCGCTCGGGACGGGTGAGGCCGCCGTGCACGAAAGGCACCGGCCCCCCGGCCATCTCCTCTAGGAGGGGGAGGAGGAGGCGGCCGAAGGCGACGAACTGGGTGAACAGGAGGAGACGGTCCCCCTCGTCTAGCGCCTCCTGCACGATCTCCCGCACGCGCACCACCTTGCCCGACCGCTCCGGCCGGATGGGGCCCCCTTCGCCCAGGTAGTGGCTCGGGTGGTTGAGGATCTGCTTGAGGCGCAAGAGGGTCGTGATCACCGCCCCCCGCCGCTCCATGCCCCGTAGACCCGGCAGCGCCGCCATCAGGCCGTCCACCACCGCCCGGTACAGGCGCGCCTGCTCGTGCGTGAGGGTGCACAGCTCGCGCACCTCCACCTTGTCCGGCAGGCCGGCCAGGACGGCGGGGTCGTCCTTGCGACGGCGGAGCACGAAGGGGGCCACCAGTCGGCGCAATACGCGCGCCGCCTCGGCATCGCCCTCCTCCACGGGGCGGGCGAAGCGGCGGCGGAAGGCGGGGGCGGAACCCAGGTAGCCCGGCTGGAGGAAGCGGAACAGGGCCCACAGGTCCATGAGCCGGTTCTCGATCGGCGTCCCGGTGAGGGCGAGGCGGTAGCGGGCGCCCAGGCGCCGCACACCCCGGCTGGCGCGCGTGAGGGGGTTCTTGATCGCCTGCGCCTCGTCCAGGATGACGCCGTCCCAGGCGATGCGGGACAGGAGGGAGATGTCCCGCCAGACGAGGGCGTACGAGGTGAGGACCACGTCGTGGCGCGCCAGGCGCACCGCCTCTCCGGCGTCCCGCCCCCGCCCGCCGCCGTGGCGCACGGCCATGCGCAGGCCGGGGGCGAAGCGGGCGAACTCGCGCTTCCAGTTCGTAAGCACAGAGGTAGGCGCCACCAGGAGCGTGGGCCGCGGCCCCTCCTCCTCCCCCGGGTGCGTCGCCCCCGCCCGCCCCGCCCGGTGGCGGGCGAGTACGAGGGCGATGGCCTGTACGGTTTTGCCGAGGCCCATGTCGTCGGCCAACAGGGCGCCCATCCCGCGCTCGGCCATCGACCACAGCCAGCGCACGCCCGCCTCTTGGTAAGGCCGCAGCTCGCCTGCCAGGCCCTCCCCCAGGGCCGGCACGGGCGGCAGGGCGGCGAGCGCCGGCGCCCCCGCCGCCATGGCCCGCTCCGCCTCGGCCAGCCAGCCCGCGCCGTCGGCCACGGCCACCTCGAGCCCGCCTTCTCCCCCCGCCTCCGCCAGCAGGGGGAGGAGCGCCGCCCCCTCCACTTGACCCTGGCCCTCGGGGGCGGCGGCGAGCAGGCGGGCCAGGAGGGCCGCGTCGCGTTCCGACACCTCCACCCAGCCGCTGCGCGCCGCCATCAGCCCGCCGCCGCGGCGCACGGCGTGCGCCAGTCGGGCGGGGGCGATCGCTTCACCCTCGGCCAGGGCGCGCCAGCGCACCGACAGCCGGCCGAGCCCGCCGTCCTCCCCCTCCTCCGCCGCCACCTCCACCCGCAGGCGGCGGCGCGCCTCGGCCCGCCAGGCGGCAGGCAAGGCGACGTCCACCCCCATCCGGGCCAGGGCGGGGCCGTCGGAACGAAGGAAGTCGAGCGCCTGGGCGGGGGAGAGCTCCACCCCCTCCCCCCGCCCCGCCGCCTCCAAGGCCCAGGCCAGGGCGGGGGCGCAGGCGCCAGCCCGTTCCACCTGGGCACGTGCCGCCCGGGCGAGCACAAGGGGGGTGACGCCGGCACGCTCCGCCGCGGTGCGGGCCTCGGGCGCCTGCTCCAGGGCCGCCGCCAGGGGAAGGGGTTGGCCACCGGTCGACGGGAGCGCGATCCCCGCCGTCAAGCGCCAGGCGCCCTCCTCCCCCGTCGGGGCGAGGCGCAGGGAGAGGCGTACCGAGGCCCCCTCCCGAGCCGGCGCCGCCCACGCCGCCAGGCGCTCGCCCACCCGTCGCACGGGCAAGGTGGCCGCCGCCACCTGGGGCGACTCCGCTCCCAGCGCCCTGGCCACCCGCGCCCAGGCACTCGTCTGGCGGCGCACCCGCCCTGCCGGCGGACCGCCCGGGGCACGGCGGGGGGTGCCGGCGCGGGTGGGCGTGTGGCGGCCCAGGGCGTCCACCGCCGCCGACAAGAGGGCACGGGCGGCATGCCAGCGCCAGGCCTCCGGCCGCGCCGCCCCGGCCGGCGGGCGCTGGGCGGCGGCGAGGGCGAGGGGCATGGCCTGTACGAGGGCGGCCAGCGCCCGGCCGATCTCCGGATCGTCCACCCAGGGGTGCCAGGTGGCCTCGGGCAGGCGGCGGTCGAGCGCCACCCAAGGCACCACCGCCCCCGTACGCCACAGGACGGCGGCCAACTCCGCCAGGCGACCCAGCCACCGCAGCGAAGGGGAGGTGTCCGCCCCGAGGGCGGGGGCCCCGAGCCAGAGCGGCCCGGTCAGGCGGCCGGTCGTCACCCACACGACCGGCACCGCCCAGGGCCGCAGGCGCGCCTCCCCCTCGCCGTCGGCCGCACTCGCCCCCAGGGCGAGGGCCGCGGGCGACGGGAGAGGGCGGGGGCCGCGCGCCGGCAGGTAGAGCACGGCGGAGGCGGGGCGCGCCGCCGGCCCCCGGCCGCCGGCGGGGGGAGGGGCGAGGAAGGCGGGCAGGGCCGGAAGGGCCGCACTGAGCGCCCGCTCCACCGCGGCGGCGCCCGCCGCCGCCGGGTGGGGCGGCGCCCCGAGGCGGGCGGGCGGGCGCCGCCCCTCCGGGTCGGGGGATAGGCCCTCCAACCAGAAGCCGATGCGCTCGCCCCCGCCCTCCGGGGCGAGGACGGCATGGAGGACACCCTCGCCGTCGCCGTGGCGCCTCGACTGGGACAGCGGCCCGCACCCCTTCGCCTCCGGGCTGTACGGGGACAGATTCCCACCCGGCGCCCGCCTTCCTGCCCTCGCCCGAGGCTCGGCTACGAACCCAGGCCGGCGACCGCGGCGGGCGTCTCGAGCACGTCGAGGAGGGCTGGGGCGAGACAGCGCCCCAGGGCAGCGGCCTCCACCAGGAAGGCGTCGTGCCCGTACTCGGAGGCGAACGGCAGGTACGTCGCGGCTTGCCCGCGCTGCCGGGCCGCGGTGGCGCTCTCCCGCACCCGCTCGGCAGGGAAGAGGATGTCGGAGGTGATGCCCACGTACACGATGGGCGCAGGCGGGGCCGAGGGGGCGGGCGAGACGGGGGCGGTCACGTCGTGGCTGTCCATGGCGCGCAGGAGCACGAGGTAGCTCAGGGCGCAGAACCGGTCCGTCAGGCGCTTTCCCTGGTGGCGCAGGTAGCCCTCGACCGCGAAGGACGGCCCGTCCAGGTCGAGCGGCTGCGCCCCCGGGATGAGGCGGCGGCCGAACTGCCGCTCCATGGACCGGTCGCCGCGGTAGGTGATCATGGCGATCTCCCGCGCCCGCGCCAGCCCCGGTGTGGGGCCGGGGCGCCCGGGGTCGAAGGCGGGGTCGGAGACGATGGCGTTGCGCTGCACCGCGTTCCAGGCCAGCGCCTGCGGCAGCATGCGGTCGGTGGCGCCGATGGCCACCGCCTTCGCCACCCGGTCGCCGTACAGCCGCGCCCACTCCGCCGCCTGCATGCCGCCGAGCGAGCCACCGATCACCAATCGCAGGCGGCGCACGCCCAGCCTCTCCAAGGCGAGGGCCTCAAGGCGCACCATGTCGCGCACCGTCACCACGGGGAAGCCGAGGCCGAAGGGGCGCCCGTCCTCCCCCGCGTCCCCCGGCCCGGTCGTGCCGTAACAGGAACCCAGGACATTCATGCACACGACCGCCAGCCGCGTCGGGTCGAGCAGGCGCCCGGGGCCCACCAGGGGCTCCCACCAGCCGCGTGCGCCGTCCACGGCGCCCGCCCGGGCGTCGGCGGTGAGGGGGTGGGTGACGAGCACCGCCTCCTCCCCCAGCTCGCCCCATACTCCGGCCCGCACCCGCACCCGCTCGAGCCGGCCGCCCGCCTCCAGGTCGAAGGGGCCGAGCGCCAGGTCGAGCACGCGCCCGTCCATGCCCCCGCCTACCCCTGGGCGGCGGCGAGACCCCGGTCGAGGTCGCGCCACAGGTCCTCCACGTCCTCCAGGCCGATGGACAGGCGCACCAGGTCGGGGGTGACGCCGGCCGCAAGCTGGGCGGCCTCGTCCAGCTGGGAGTGGGTGGTGCTGGCGGGATGGATGACGAGGGAGCGCGTGTCGCCCACGTTGGCCACGTGGCGGAAGAGGGAGAGGGCGTTCACCAGCCGCTCGCCCGCCGGGCGGCCGCCGCGCACGCCGAACGTGAGGATGGCGCCGGCGCCCTCCGGCAGGTAGCGGCGGGCCAGCTCGTAGCCCTCGACGCCGGGCAGCGTGGGGTAGCGCACCCAGGTCACGCGTTCGTCCGCGGCCAGGCGACGGGCGATCTCCAGGGCGCTGTCGCTCACCCGCCGCATACGCAAGGCGAGCGTCTCCAGCCCTGTGAGGAAGAGGAAGGCGTTGAGGGGCGAGATGGCGGGCCCCATGTCGCGCAGGAGCTGCACGCGCGTGCGGATGATGAAGGCCGCCGGGCCGAAGACCTCCGTGTAGCGCACGCCGTGGTAGGTGGGGTCGGGCTCGGTGAAGCCGGGGAAGCGCCCGCTCCCGGCCCAGTCGAAGCGCCCCGCGTCCACGATGACGCCGCCGATGGCGGTGCCGTGGCCGCCGATGAACTTCGTGGCGCTGTGCACGATGATGTCGGCCCCATGCTCGGCGGGGCGGCACAGGGCCGGGCTGGCGAAGGTGTTGTCGATCACCAGCGGCACGCCGCGGGCGTGGGCGGCGTCGGCGATGGCCCGGATGTCGGGCACGTCGAGGCGGGGGTTGCCGATCGTCTCCAGGTAGACGGCCCGGGTGCCGTCGTCGATGGCCTCGGCCACCTTGTCGGCGTCGGGGTCGCGCACGAACTTCGTGGTGATGCCCAGGCGCGGCAGCGTGTAGGCGAACAGGTTCTGCGTACCGCCGTACAGGCTCGTGGTGGAGACGATGTTCTCCCCGCTGCGCGCCAGCCCGAGCACGGTGAGGGTGATAGCGGCCTGGCCGCTGGCCAGGGCGAGGGCGCCCACGCCCCCCTCGAGGGCGGCGATGCGCTCCTCGAAGGCGGCCTGCGTGGGGTTCATGATGCGGGTGTAGATGTATCCCGGCTCTTCGAGGTCGAACAGGCGGCGCGCGTGGCCGGTGTCCCGGAAGGGGTAAGCGGTGGTCAGGTGCACCGGTACGGCCAGGCTGCCGCCGGGACCGTCGGGGTTGACCGCCGTGTGCACGGCGAGGGTCTCGAACCGGAGCGCGGGGGCGCTCTCCGTGTCCGCCAGCTGGGCCATCGTCGTCCTCCTTCGGGGGCCGCCCGTACAACGAAGGACGCCCGTCGCATGTGGAAGGGCGTCCCGGTACGTCGCACCCTCCCCTTTATCTCTCAGCGCCCGCGCGCTGCAGGAGTTGGCACCTTCGGCGACGAGTCGCCGGGTTGCCGGGCTTCATCGGGCCAGTCCCTCCGCCTCTCTCGATAACGGGTCGAGGTCCTATTCGGTTGTGTGCCGTACCGTACCAAGGGCCGGGGCCTTCTGTCAATGGGCCCGCCCGGGCATGGGGGCCGCCGGCCGGGCTGGCGCCGGCCGTACCCCCCCGCCGCTCCCTTGCCTGGGACGCGCCGACCGGGTCCGGGGAGAGCGCCCAGCCGGAGGGAGTCGGATGCTCCGGCAACCGTGCCCGGATCGCGCCCCGGGTGCGGGGAGGATGGTCGGCCGGGTAGGCGTGTTGGCCGCGGCGGTCGGGGTGGCGGCGGCGCAGGCGCGCTGCCGGACGGGCGCAGGAAGCCACCGGCCCCCTCGCCGCCGTCCGGGCGGGCGCCGTCGGGCGCGGACGGCCGGGCCGCCCTGGCGGCCCCGTCTCCGGTCAGCCCCCTTCCCCGGGGTCGGCCAAGAGGGCCTTAACCTCGGCGTCGTCCACGGGCGGGAAGCTGGCGTAGTAGGGGCTCACCGCCTGAAAGCCGTGCGGCACGGCCAGGAAGACCAGCTCGTCCGCCTCCGGCGCCAACAGGTTACGTGCCGAGGGCGACGCCACCGGTGCCGCCACGAGCACAGGAGAGGCGCCCAGGGCCCGCAGCCGGCGCACCGCCGCCAGGGCGGTGAGACCCGTGGCGAGGCCGTCGTCCACGACCACCGCCGTCCGCCCGGCCAGCGCCTCCGCCCAGGCGGCGCCGTACGCCGCCTGCAGGCGGTCGGCCTCACGCCGCGCAGCCTCGGCCCGGCGCCCGAGGGCGCTCTGGGGCAGCGGCGGAGCGGGCACGGCAGCTTGGTTCCAGACCACCTCGCCGCCGGCCGCCACCGCCCCCAGCGCGAACTCCGGGTCGAGGGGATCGGACACCTTGCGCACGGCCAAGGCGGCGAACGGACAGGCGAGGACGCGCGCCGCCGCCCAGGCCACCACCACCCCGCCTCGCGCCAGCCCCACCGCCAGCGCCGCCCCCGCGGCCGGCAAGAGCGGGCGAAGCGCCGCCCCCAGGCGCTCGCCCGCGTCGGTGCGATCGGCGAACAACGCCGACCCCTCCTTCCGCCGGCGGCCCGGAGACGATAGGAATCCCGCGCCCCGGCGCGTATAGCATGGCACGAACGCGAGGCGTCGGGGCGCGCCGGGCTCCCGCCCGCCGCCGCCCGCGCCGCCGAAGGGACGTGATGCCGTGGCCCGCGCCGTCACCCCCGTCCCTCCGCCTCCCCTGCCCCCGCCCCCTGCCTGCGAGACGGGGGAGCGGGGGCACGGACGGGCGGGGCCAGGAGCGTGAGCATGGCATCCGACGGGTTTCGAGGGCCCGAGGTGGCCGGCCGGGCGAGCGTAGACGACCTTGCGCCCGCCGCCCTGTACGCCCCCGCCGACGAAGGCGAGGCGGCCGACCTCCTGCGCACGGCCTTTCGCCGGGGATGGGCGGTGGTGGCGCGAGGGAGCGGGAGCCAGATGCCCCTCGGTAACCCCCCCGCCCGGCTGGACGCCGTCCTCTCCCTCGCCCGCCTTTCGGGCGTGACCGAGTACACGCCCGAAGACCTGGTGGTGGAGGCGTTCGCGGGCACGCCCCTGTCCGACCTCGAGGCGGTGCTCCGGGCGCGCGGCCAGACCCTGGGGCTGTCGGCCGTTGCGCCTATGGGGACGACCTTGGGCGGCCTGGTGGCCACGGGCGCCGCCTCCCCCCATCGCCTCGGCCACGGCACGCCGCGCGACCGCGTCCTGGGCCTGTCCGTCGTCCTGGCCGACGGTACGCGCGTCCGCACCGGGGGCAAGGTGGTGAAGAACGTCGCGGGGTACGACCTCACCCGTCTGTTCGTGGGCTCGCTCGGCACGCTCGGCGTGATCGCGCGCGCCGTGGTGCGCGTGCGCCCCCTGCCCCGGCGCACCGCCCTGGCGATCCTCCGCACCGAGGCGGGTCCACCCCCGTCCGCCCTCCTCGCCCTCGCCCTCGACCGCGCCCTCGACCCGGTCGGCCCCGCCGCAGCCGAGCTCGTCGACCCGGCCCTGGCCCACCGCCTGGGGGTGGCGGCGGAGGCGTGGGCCCTCCTCCTGGCCCTGGAGGGGGACGAGGCGGAGGTGGCCGAGCGCCTCCGCCGCGCCCGCGCCCTCGCCGACCGACGCGGCGCCGCCATCGAAGTGCGCGAGGGGGCCGAGGGCGAGGCGGTGTGGGAGGCGCTGTGCCACGCCCTGCCGTCCGAGGCGGGCGTGCAGGCCCGCCTCTCCGTGCGCCGGCGCGCCCTCGCCCAGCTCACGGAGGTCTTGGCCGACGTGCCCTGGCCCGAGCCCTGGCGGGCCTGGATGAGCGTCGGGTTGGGCACGGGGGTGGTGCGGCTGTGGCTCGCGGCCGGCGGCCCCGCCGTCGCCGACGACCTGGTGCTGGAGGCGCCCCTCGCCGCCTTGCGCCGGGCGGCGCAGGCAGGCGAGGGGGCGCTGGTGTTGGAGCGAGCCTCGCCCGCCCTTCGCCGGCGCATGGACGCGTGGGGTCCGGCGCGCGGCGACGTCGCGCTCATGCGCGCCCTGAAGGATCGCCTGGACCCCCGCGCCGTCCTCGCGCCCGGTCGGTTCGTGGGCGGCATCTGACCAGGAAGCAGGAAGGGGGAAGGGCATGGAGCGCACCCCGCACACGGCCCCGCCGGCGGCACGGAGGGGAGGCGACCGCGACATCTGGAGCGCCTGCGTCCACTGCGGCCTGTGCCTTCCCTCCTGCCCGACCTACCGGGTGACGGGGCGGGAGGAGCTGTCGCCCCGCGGGCGCGTCTTCCTCGCCCGCCTGGTGGACGAGGGGCTTCTGCCCGAGGACGACGCCGACCGCGTCATGGCCATGGAGAGCTGCCTCGACTGCCGGGCGTGCGAGGTGGTCTGCCCCTCGGGCGTGCGCGTCGGCCACCTGGTGGAGCGCGCGCGCGAGCGCCTGGCCGGCCGCCTTCCGGGTCCCTGGCGCCGGCGCTGGGCGCACCGCCTGGTGCGCGGCTTCGTCGCCCACCCCGGGCGCTGGCCCCGCCTCGCGCGCCTGGGGCGCCTGTGGCAGCGCGGGCGCCTGGGGCGCTTGCCCGACCGCCTCCTCCGGCGCCTGCCGGCGCCCTGGCCGGAGCTCGCCGAGGCCCTCCCCCCGCTGTCGGGCCTCACCGTGCGGGCCTCGGCCCCTGCCGTCACGCCCGCCCGCCCCCCCGTGCGCGCCCGCGTCGCCCTGTTCGCCGGCTGCGTGCAGGACGTGGCCTTCGGAGCCGTGAACGAGGCAGCGCGCCGGGTACTCGCCTACGTCGGCTGCGAGGTGGTGGTGACGCGCGCCCAGGGGTGTTGCGGCGCGCTCAGCCGGGACATGGGGGACGGGGAGACCGCCCGGGCGCTGGCCAGGCGCAACCTCGCCGCCTTCGCCGCCGTGCAGGCGGACTACGTGGTCACCGCCGTGGGCGGCTGCGGCGCCATGTTGCGGGAGTACCCGGTGCTGTTCGCCCACGAGCCCGCCAGGGTCGCCGAGGCGCAGGCCTTTGCCCGCCGGGTGGTGGACGTAAGCCAGCTCCTGGTGCGCCTAGGGCCTCTTCCCGCCGCGAAACCTCTACCCCTGCGCGTGGCCTACCACGACAGCTGCCACCTCGCCCACGTGATGGGCGTGCGCGCCGAGCCGCGCGCCCTGCTGGCCGCCATCCCCGGCGTCGAGCTGGTAGAGCTGGGCGAGGGGCCGGCCTGCTGCGGCAGCGCCGGCACGTACAACCTCGAGCACCCCGAGATGTCGGCCCGCATCCTGGAGCGGAAGATCGACAGCGTGCCGGAAGGGGTCGACGCCGTCGCCACGGGCAACCCCGGGTGCGCATTGCAACTGGCGGTGGGCCTAGGGCGGCGCGGGCGGCGGGTGCGGGTCGTGCACCCCATCCGCCTCCTGGCCGCCGCCTACGGTCTGGACGAGATCCCCGCCGACGAGGGGGGAGGGCCGTGACGGGGGGCGAGCGCGTCGCCCGCGCCCTGGCGGAGGTGGAAACGGCGTTGGGGACGGAGGCGGTGGTGCGTTCGCCCGGCGCCCTGTGGGCCTACAGCGCCGACGGCAACCCCGACCTGGCGGCGCGTCCCGGCGGGGTGGTGCTGCCGTCCCGGCGCGCCGACGTGGCCGCGGCGGTGGCCGCCCTCCATCGCCATGGCGTGCCGGTGGTGGCGCGCGGCGCCGGCACCGGCCTGTCCGGGGGGGCGGTGGCGGAGGAAGGCGGGGTCCTCCTCGACCTCGCCCGTCTCGACCGCATCTTGGCCGTCGACGAAGGCGAAGGCTGGCTCAGGGCGGAGCCGGGCGTCACCAACCTCGCCGTCGGCCGTCGGGCGGCGGGCATGGGCATGTTCTTCGCCCCCGACCCCTCGAGCCAGGTCGCCTGCACCCTGGGCGGCAACGTGGCCGAGAACTCCGGCGGCGGCCACTGCCTCAAGTACGGCGTGACGCTCCAGCACGTCTTGGCCCTGGAGGCGGTGACGGCCGGGGGCGGCACGCTCTCCCTGGGGGGGCTGGCGGCCGACCTGCCGGGCTATGACCTTCTGGGCCTGTTCGTCGGCTCGGAGGGCACGTTGGGCGTGGCGACGGAGGTGACGGTGCGGCTCCTGCCGGCGCCCGAGGCGACGCGCACGGTGCTCATGCTCTTCCACCGCGAGGAGGACGCGAGCGAGACCGTGTCCGAGGTGATCGCAGCGGGCATCCTGCCCGCTGCCATGGAGATGATGGACAACCTGGCGGTGGCGGGCGTGGAGAGAGGTCCCTACCGGGTAGGCTTCCCCCCCGACGTGGGCGCCGTCCTCCTGGTGGAGGTGGACGGCCTGGAGGCCGGCCTGGACGAGCAGGCAGAGCGCATCGCCGCCATCGCCCGCCGCCGGGGCGTGCGGGAGGCGCGCCTGGCGCGGGACGAAGGCGAGCGCGCCCTGTGGTGGGCCAACCGCAAGACCGCCTTCGGCGCCATGGGCAACCTCGCCCCCGCCTACCTGGTGCAAGACGGCGTCATCCCCCGCAGTCGCCTGGTGCGCGTCCTACGACGCGTGCGGGAGATCGCCCGGACCGAAGGGGTGCGCGTGGCCAACGTCTTCCACGCCGGCGACGGCAACCTCCACCCTCTCATCCTGTACGACCCCGCCGAGCCCGGGGCGGCGGCGCGGGCGCGGCGGGCCGGGGCGGCCATGCTGCGGGTGTGCGTGGACGAGGGGGGATCGATCACGGGTGAGCACGGCGTCGGGAGCGAGAAGCGGGAGGAGATGGCCTACCAGTTCACCCCCGCGGAGCTGGCCCTCATGCGCTCCGTCCGGGACGCCTGGGATCCCGCGGGTCTCTGGAATCCGGGCAAGGTGCTTCCCCCCGAGCGGCCTGGGCCGACAGGCACGGCGGTCCCGTCCGGCTCGGCCGACGGCGGCGTCTAGCGGCCGGATGCGGTCACCGGCGGGCATGCCGGCCGACATGCGGCGCACGCGCTGCGCCCTCCGCGCCTTCGCGGCCCGATCCCCCAGGCCGCCGTCCCGCGCCCGCCGTCGGTCAGGCCCGCCAGGGTGCGTCCGGAGGCACGTGGGGCGGCGGCACGAGCTCCTCCACCACGCGGCGGTAGGGGCTCTGGGCCGTGGCGCGGGCGAACTCGGCCCGGGCCTCCGCCACCCTCCCCGGCTCGAGGACGAACCCCAATCCCGCCAGGGCCATGGCCTTGGCGGCGTACAGCATGCCCTTCATGCCCACGCCGGAGCCGGCCGCGGCCACGTTCTGCCAGCTGTGGCCTGGCGTGCCGACGGGGGCCGTGGCCACGCCGAGAAAGCCGGTGGGGACGATCCAGGAGACGTCGCCCGCGTCGGTGGAGTAGAAGCCGACCTCCCCCCGCCCCACCACCCCCAGGCTCTCGTCCATGAGCAAGGCGGCGTCGGGCTCCTCTCCGGGCGACCAGCCCAGGGCCCGGTACCGCGCCTCCGCCTCCTCCCGTGCCCCGGGGGGCAGGTGCTCGGCCATGGCGCGCGCCCAGGCGCGGTCGTCCGCGTCGAACCCCACCGGGCCGATGAGGCGCATGGCCTCCGCCAGGAGGCGGGCCGCCACCTCGTTGGGAAGGATGTTCCACAGCCCGTCCACCAGGCGCACATCCACCTCCGTCCCCGTCATGAGGGCGGCGCCCCGGGCGCAGTCCACCACCCGGGCGTAGGCGGCGTCCACGTGGGCGCGGTTTTTCGCCCGGACGAAGTACAGGGAGGCGGCGCGCTCCGGCACCACGTTGGGTGCCCCGCCCCCGTCGGTGATCGTGTAGTGGATGCGAACGTCCGGGGGGACATGCTCGCGCAGGTAGTTCACGCCCACGTCCATGAGCTCCACGGCGTCGAGGGCGCTCCTGCCCCGCTCCGGATCGGCGGCGGCGTGGGCGGCGGCACCCCGGAAGGTGAAGGTGGCGGTGGCGGTGGCCAGGCACGAGGAGAGGCTGGCGGCGGTGGCGTCCCCAGGGTGGAAGTAGAACGCCACGTCCACGTCCTCGAAGGCGCCGTCGGCGGCCATGAACGCCTTGGCGTCCACCGACTCCTCCGCCGGGCAGCCGAGGTACAGGACCGTGCCGCCGAGGCCCCGCGCCGCCAGCACGTCCTTCAGGGCGAGGGCGGCGCCCAGGGCCGCCGTGCCCAAGAGGTTGTGCCCGCACCCGTGTCCGCTGCCGCCCGGCTCCAGGGCCTCGCGTCGGGGCGCGTCCGTCTGGGAGAGCCCCGGCAAGGCGTCGAACTCGCCCAACATGGCGATCACAGGCCTTCCCTCGCCCCAGCCGGCGCGGATCGCAGTGGCCATGCCGCCCACCCCCCGCCGCACCGAGAACCCCTCCGCCTCCAGGGCACGCGCCTGCCGCTCGCTGGCGCGAAACTCGAGCAGGCCCAGCTCCGGCCGCCGCCAGATCTCCCGCGCCATCTCCGTCAGCATCCCCTGCCTGCGGGCGACCGCCTCGGCCACCGCGCGCGCATCCTCCGTGCGCATCGCCATCCCTCCTGCCTCGCTGCCTTCGCCGTCCCCCGCCTACGCGCGCGCCGGCCGGGCACGCAGGTACTGCGCCGGCCAGGGGCGCTCCACCCCCAGGCGGTCGGCCCAGTTGCGCCCCAGGTACGGGTCGCGCAGCCAAGCGCGCCCCACCATGACCAGGTCGGCGTCGCCCCGGGCGACGATGGCCGATGCCTGCTCCGGATCGGTGATGCGGCCCACGGCCGCGCTCGCCACCCCCGCCCGCCGCCGCATGGCGCGGGCGAACGGCACGTGGTAGCCGGGCCGCTCGGGCACCTTCGCCGGCACGACGCCCCCGCTCGAGCAGTCGACCAGGTCGACGCCGTGCAGGCGGAGTTCCCGCGCCAGGACGATGGAGTCCTCCAGGTGCCAGCCGCCGCCCACCCAGTCCGTGCACGACAAGCGGACGAACAGCGGCCGCTCCTCCGGCCAATGTGCCCGCACCGCCTCCACCGCCTCGAGCAGAAAGCGCATCCGGCCCGGGCGGCCGCCGCCGTAGCGGTCGCGCCGGCGGTTGCTCAGGGGGGAGAGGAACTGGTGCGGCAGGTAGCCGTGGGCGCCGTGCACCTCGAGGACGTCGAACCCGGCCGCCAGGGCGCGCGCCGCCGCCCGGCCGTACGCCGCCACCAGGTCGGTGATCTCCGACGGGGTGAGGGCGTGCGGCGCCGGCCAGCCGGGCTGGTAGGGCACGGGCGAGGGGGCAACCGTCGTCCAGCCGCCCTCCGCCGGCGGTAGAGGCCCCCCTCCCTCCCAAGGGCGGCGGCTGCTCGCCTTGCGCCCGGCGTGCCCCAGCTGCAGGCCGACGGCCGCCCCCTGGGCGTGGCTGAAGGCCACCAGCTCCGCCAGACCGGGGACGTGCTCGTCCGACCAGATGCCCAGGTCGCCGGGGGTGATGCGGCCGGCCGGGTCGACGGCGGTCATCTCCACCATGACCAGCCCGGCGCCGCCCACCGCCCGGCTGCCGAGGTGCACCTGGTGCCAGGGCTGGACGAAGCCGTCATGGGATGAGTACATGCACATGGGCGACACCGCCAAGCGGTTGGGAAGCGTCAGCGAACGCAAGGTGAGGGGGGAGAAGAGCGCATTGTCCGACACGGAAACGCCGTCGCCTCCTTTGCGTCCCGGGGGCCCGGGACCGGTCCGCTCCCCGGCGTGGGCCGCCGACCCCGCCCTGGCGCCGATCGATGCGGACGCCCTGGCGCGCGACCCGGCCGATGTGGCGCCGGACCTCCTGGGCCGCTACCTGATCCGCCTCGTGGGGGGGGAGACCATGGCCGTGCGCCTGGTCGAGGTGGAGGCCTACCGCGGCCCCCTCGACCCGGGCTCGCACGCCTACCGCGGGCCCACCGCCCGAAACCGGGTCATGTTCGGGCCGGTGGGGCGCGCCTACGTCTACTTTACCTATGGCAACCACCACATGCTCAACGTCGTCTGCCACCCGCCGGGCATGCCCGGCGCCGTGCTCCTTCGGGGGGCCGAGCCGGTGTGGGGGGTCGAGGCCATGGCCCGCCTGCGCCGCTCCGGCCGGCGGGTGGCGGCGGCGCCCGCCGCCGGCCCGGATGCGGTGGCACGGGCGCGGTTCGTGCGCTGGCTGTTGGCCGGCCCGGCGCGGCTCGCCGCGGCGTTGGGGGTGGACGGCGCCGACTACGGGCGGGAGATGGTCGCACCCTGGCCCGAAGGGTGCGAGCGCGCCTTCCTCCTCACCCGGGGCGAGCCGCCGGCGCCGTCGCGCATCGCCACCAGCGGCCGCATCGGCCTGAGCCGGGGGGCGGAGCTCCGGCTGCGCTTCTACCTGCCCGACAGCCCCGGCGTCTCCCCCGCCCGCCCGACCCACCCCTAGGGCCCGGCAGGGAACGGATGGTGGGCGCGGCGAACGTCGCCCGCGGGGGGATGGCGATGGGAGCGGCGCCGGGCAAGGGCCGGACAAGGGCGTGAGCGCCCGCCTGACGGCGGGCCCTGCGGGGCGCGTCGCCTCCCGCCTGGCGGAACACCTGGCGGCCGAGGCGCGGCGCTCCCCCTGGCGCCGCCACACGGTGATCGTGCCGGGGGCCAGGGCGGCGGAGGTCCTCGCCTTGCGCGTGGCCGAGGCGGGAGGCGCCTTCGGCCTCTCCCTTCTCGCCCTGCCCGCCCTCGCCCGCCGCCTCCTCATGCCCGAGCCGCCCGAACCCCTGGGGCGGGCCGCCGCGCTCCTCCTCATGCGGCAGGCGGCGCGGGAGGCGGGTCTGGAGGCGGGTCAGGGCGCCCGCGCCCTCTTGGCCGTGCGTCGGCTCCTGGCCGAGCTGGGGGTGGAACCCGCCCAGCTGGCCGACGCCCTGCCTTCCGCCCAGCAGCGTGCGCTTGAGCGTTTCGATCTCCTTCGCCGTCCCCGTCCCCTGGAGCCGGAGGTGGTATGGGCCGCCGCCCGCCGCCTGGAGGCAGGGGAAGCATCGCCCCCCGACCATCTGGACATGTGGGGGTTCCTGGCCCTTACGCCCGCCGAGGCGGCGCTGGTGGCGGCGCTCGCCGCCCACGCCGACGTCGCCGCCTACCTGTCGGCGCCGGCCCCGGGCGGCGGAGCGGGGGCGGGCCGCGCCCGCCTTCTGGCGGCGCTGGGCGCGGCGGAGGCGGCGGTGGCCGCGGACGAACTCGCCCCCGTCCAGCTCCTGCCCGCCGCCAACCCGGCCGCCGAGGCGGACGCGGCCGCCCGCCTCCTGGCCGGGTGGGCGGCCGACGACCTAACGCCCCACCGTCTGGCCGCCGTGGGTCCCCGCCCCTCGCTCGAGCGGGTGGCGGAGCGCCTCGAGCACCTGGGCCTGGCGGTGCGCCTGGTCCCCGGCCCCCTGCGGGCCCGCCCGCCGGGCACCCTGCTCACCCGCCTGGTGAAGGTGTGGGCGGAGGACCGCCCCGACGACCTTGCCGCCCTCCTGGCGGGCCCGTGGGCGCCGGCCGAGGCGGCGGGCGCCGCCGCCCTGGCGCGCCGCGTGGAAGGCATGGGCGGGACGTCGGCGCGCGGCCGCCTGCGCGCGGTGTGGCGGCGGGAGGAGGAAGGCGAGGGCGAGGGCGACGGCGCGGGCGAGGCGGCGATCCTCCTCCTGCACCACCTCGAGCGTCTGGACGCGGCCCGCACATGGGGCGAGCGCGCCCAGGTCCTGGCCGACGCCCTGGACGACCTTGGGGCCGACGCCGGCCCGGATCCGGATGCGCAGGCGGTGCACGCCGCCCTCTTGCGCCTGGCGGCCCTGGACGCCCTCCCCGCGCGTCTTGCCGAGCCGGCCGACGTCGCGGACGCGTTGGGCGAGGAGCTCTCCCACACCGCCCCCCCACCCCGCCTGGAGGCAGCGCCGGTGGAACTCCTCACCTGGGAGGAGGCGGGGGCGCTGGCCGCCGACGGCGTCGTCCTCCTGGGGGTGGCGGCGGAGGACGTGGGGGCGCCGCAGGCGGCGGGCGAGGTCCTGCCGGAGGAGGCGCGCCGGAAGCTCGCCCACCTGGGACGGGAGGCGGACGGGCCCGACGAGACGCCGCAGCGCCGCCTCGCGGCCGCCGCCGTGGCGCGGGCCGGCGCCGGGCGCGTGGGCGCCGCCTACGTCGCCCAGGGGCGGACGGGGGAGCGGCCCCCCGCCGCCCTTCTCGCGCCCTACCGGGTCGCCGCCATGCCCGACCTCCCCCTGGACGCCCTGGACAGCCGGGCCCGGCTGTTCGCCCGCGCTCGGGCGGGGGAGGAGGCCCTCGTCGCCCTGGCCGCCGGCGCCGCGCCGCCGGCGGGGGCGGCGCGCTGGCTCATGGCCGCGCGCTTCCCCGGCGCCACCGAGTACGACGGCCAGGTGCCGCCGCCGCGTTGGCGCGAGAGCCCCGGCGGCTGGTCGCCCACGGTACTCGAGGGCTATGCCACCTGCCCGTATACGGACTTCGCCGGCCGCATCCTCGGTCTGGACGGGGGGCGCCCGCCCGGCGCCCTCGACGACGTGGAGGCCGCCCCCGACGTCGCCGGCCGCCTCGCCCACGCCGCCCTGGAGGCGCTGCGGCGGCGGGCGCGCTCCGAGGGGCAGGAGCCCCTCACCGCCGCCCACCTGGGCTGGGCGCGGGACGTGCTGGCGGAGGCCTTGGAGCAGGCCTTCGCCCAGGAGGCCCAAGGCCCCCTGGGACCGGTGCAGCGCCAGGTGCTCCTGGCCGACCTGGCGCACGCCGTGGCCCTCGACGTGCGCCTGGGGGACCTCGAGACGTGGGACACCGAGTGGCGCTTCGGCCCGGACGGTGCGGCCTCCCTCGTGCTGACGGGGGAGGACGGGGAGCGCTACCCCGTGCGCGGCCGGGTGGACCGACTGGCGGCCGCGCCCGGAGGCGAGCTGTGGGTGATCGACTACAAGGCCGGCCGCTCCCTCCCCCGCGCCGCCGTGGCCCCCGACGCCCTGCAGCTGCCGCTGTACATGCTGGCGGTTGCCGAAGCCTTCCACCGCGATCTCCGGAGGATGCGGGGGGCGTACGTCTCCGTGAGCGCGGGCGGCGGCTTCGTCCGCCGCGTCCTCGACGGCGCCGAACTGGAGCGCGAGCTTCCCGCCCTCCGGGCCGCCGTCGCCGCCGCCGTGGCCGGCATGCGCGCGGGCGACTTCCGCCCCCGTCCGGACGGCGGCCGCAACTGTCGCTTCTGCCGCTTTCGGCCGCTGTGCCCTCCTGACGTGGCCGAGCGAGCCGCCCGCAAGGGATGGGACGAAACGGGGGACGGGACCGCTCCCGGGAAGGAGGAGGAGCCGTGACGGGGGAAGGGGGCGAAGGCTTGGACCGGGCGGCGCGGGAGGCGGTGCGCATGCGCATCGCCGACGCCATCTCCCTCGAGGCAGGGGCCGGCACGGGCAAGACCACCGCCCTGGTGGAGCGCGTCCTCGCCCTGTTGGCGGCCGGCGTCCCCCTTACGTCGCTGGCCGTGGTCACCTTCCTGCGCGCCGCGGGCGAGGAGCTCAGGGTGCGCCTGCGCGAGCGCCTGGGGGGCAGGGAGGAGGCCTGGGCCTGGCGCGCCCTCGCCGACCTCGCGGCCGCCCCGGTCGGCACCCTGCACTCGCTCGCCCAGCGCCTCCTCGCCCAGGAAGGATGGGCGGGGGGATGGGATCCCGCCACCCGCGTCCTCGAGGAGGACGAGGCGGAAGAGCTGAGCCGGACGCACTTCCGCCGCTGGCTCGAGGAGGCGGCGCGCGACAGCGCGCCCCTGGCGGCCGCCCGCCGCCTGGGCGCCGCCCTCTCCGCCCCCACCCTTTGGCGCCTGGCCGTATCGTTACCGCCCGACGCCGTCCTGCCGCCGCCCCCGCCCCCCCTCTCCCTGGCCCCCCTCGCCCCCTTCGAAGCCTCGCTGGCGTCGGCGGAGGAGACGTTCGCCCGCGTGCGCTCGGCCTGCCGGGACGGGACGGACGCCGCCCTCAAGGCGGGCGAAGAGCTCGGGCACGCGCGGGCGGAGCTCGCCTCCTGGGAGGGGGAGGAGCGCCTGTTCGCCGCCCTGCGCCTCGCCCTGCCCTCGCCCCGCGCCGGGCGGCGAGACCGCTGGTCCCCCCCCTCCGCCCTGGACGAGCTGCGGGCGGCCCTGTCGGCGGCGCAGGAGAGCCAGCGCCGCCTCTCCCGCGCCGTGGGGGAACGGGTGGCGTACGACCTCCTCGCTTGGCTTCTCCCCTTCGCCGCCCACGCCGAGGCGGAGCGGAGGCGGTCGGGGGTGGCCGACTTCGACGACCTCATCCGCCGCGCCGTCTCCCTCCTGGCCGGCGACGGCGCCGTCCGGGCGCGCGCCCGGGCCCGCATCCGGGCGGTGCTGGTGGACGAGTTCCAGGACACCGACCCCCGCCAGGTGGAACTCCTCACCCTGCTGGCGGGGCGGCCCGACGACCCGCCCGACCAGGGGGTGGCGCGGCTGTTCGCGGTCGGCGACCCCAAGCAGTCGATCTACCGTTTCCGGGGCGCCGACGTCGCCACCTACCTGCGGGTGCGCGAGGCCTTCCCGCCCTCGGGGCGCCTCGCCATCACCCGCAACTTCCGCGCCCGGCCCGCCCTCGTGGAGACGGCCAACCGAGTGATGGCGCCCCTGTTCGCCTCCGGCCCCATCCCCTACCTGGCCCTCGAGGGGGGACGGGAGGGGGAGGGCCCGCCGCCGGTCCAGCTTCTTCTGCCGCCGGACGAGGCGCCGCCCCCGGCGGGCATGGCCGAGCTGCGCCGGCGGGAGGCGGACCTCGTCGCGTCGCATGTGCGCGCCGCCCTGGACGCCCCCTGGCGGGTGGACGGCCGGCCCCTCGCCCCGGGAGACATCGCCCTCCTCTTCCCCCGCCGCACCGCCTACGGCACCTACACCGCCGCCCTCGAACGGGCGGGCGTGCCGTACGCGGCCGGCCGGGACCGCGGCCTGTGGCGGCGGCGCGCCGCCCGCGACGCCGTCCTCCTGCTGAGGGCTTGCGCCCGGCCGCGCGACGCAGACGCCGTGGCCGCCGCCCTGCACTCCTCCCTGGTGGGCGTGAGCGATGCGGAAATGGCCGCCTTTGTCCGCCTCGGCGGGCGCTTCGACCTCGCCATAGCCCCTCCCCCCGGCTCGCCCCCGCTGTTGGTCCGGGCCATGGCCGCTCTCGGGGAGGCGGCTTTCGCCCGCCACCTCCCCCCGGCGCGGCGCCTGGCCGCCCTGTTCGACGCCTTGGACGTGGCCACGGCGGCCGGCCTGGAGGAGGGCGAGGCGGGGGTGCGCGCCGTCATGCGCGTCCTGGAGACGGTCCGCGCCCTTCAGGCGCGGGCGGGCGACGGGGAGCCGGCGTCCCTGGACCGCGTGGCCGACGCCCTGGCCGCCGTGGGCTGGGAGGGGGAGGAGGGCGACCTGCCCGACCCGGCGGAGGGGGCGGAGCCGACGCCGCCTGGCGGGCGCGTCCGGCTCATGACCGTCCACGAGGCCAAGGGCAACGAGTTCGCGGTCGTGGTCCTGTGCGACCTGTGGTCGCCGCCGCCGCCCCCGCGCGGGCCCCGCGTCCTCCTCCGCCCCGAGGACCGCCTGGCCGCCCTCTCCCTGGGCGCGCGCGGCCCGTTCAGCCCGGGGGCGGAGGAACTCGCGGCGGTCGACGGGGAGCGGCAGGCGGAGGAGCGCGTACGCCTCCTCTACGTGGCCCTGACCCGCGCCCGCTCCGCCCTCGTCCTGCCCGACGGCCGCGCTTCGCGCCCGGACGGGCGGGGGAGGGGGAAGGCGGACGAGAGCATGGGCGGCCTCATCCTGCGGGCGGCGGACGGAAAGGGGGACGACCCCGCCCCCTCCCTGGCCGACGCCCTCGTCCGCCTGGGCGTCCCCGTCGCCCTCTTCCGCCCCCGGCCGGTCGCGCCCGTGGTCCTTCCCCCTCTGCCCGCCGCCGACCTCACCGCCCCCCCGCGGGACCTGGCCGCTCTGCGCGCCCGCCTCGCCCGGCGCGCCCTGCCGCTCCTACGCCCGTCGGAGGCCGCACCGGCGGCCGAGGCCGGGACCGCCGCGGGCGGCGGGCGGGAACGCGAGGCGGCCGCCCGCCTGGGGCGGGCGGTGCATGCGGTGGTAGCCTCCGCCCTGGCCGCCGCGGGCGGGACGGAGGACCTGTCCGCGCGGGCGGCGCGGGAGGCGGCCCAGGCCGGCCTTGGGGCGGCCGAGGTGGAGGCGCTGGCCCGCGCCGCCCTCTTCCACCCCCTGGTGCGGCGCGCCGCCGCCGCCCCCATGCGGGCCGTGGAGGCGGACGCCGTCGCCCGCCTGGCGGACGGGAGCGTGGTGCTGGGGCGCGTGGACCTCGTGTTCGACGACGGCGAGGGGCCGATCCTCGTCGACCTGAAGACCGACCGCCTCCCCGCCCCGGACGCTGCCTCCGCCGCCCGCCACGGCGAGCGGTACGGTTACGACGCCCAGCTCAGGCTCTACGCCGCCGCCCTGGCCGAGGCGGGCCTGCCCGCGCCTTACGCCGCCTACGTCCTCTACGTGCGCCACGGCCTGGCCGTACCCGTGCCGCTCGCGCCTGCGGCGGGCGAGGCCCGCACCCCCTCCGCCTGAGCGCACCTCTCGCCCTGCCGGGCATAGGCTCTGCCCCGGGGCGGCCGCCGGTCGGCCGCCCGAACATCCGCGGCCGAGCCGCGATCGGACACGGAGGACGCCGACCATGTGCGGAATCGCCGGCTTCGTCGATCCCAACCGCCGGGAGGAGGAGATGCACCCCCTGCTCGAGGCCATGTCCCGCACCCTGGCCTGCCGCGGGCCGGACGGCGCCGGGCGGTGGGTGGGCGCGCCCGCAGGCCACGCCCACCGCCGCCTGGTGGTCGTCGACCCCGAGGGGGGAGCCCAGCCCATGACCCTCACCTGGGGCGGGCGCACGTACGTGATCAACTACAACGGAGAACTGTACAACACCGAGGAGCTCCGGCGCGAGCTTTTCGCCCGCGGCCACCGTTTCCGCGGCCACAGCGACACGGAGGTGCTCCTGCACGCCTACGCCCAGTGGGGGGCGGGTTGCCTGGGGCGGGTCAACGGTATCTTCGCCTTCGCCGTCTGGTGCCCGGACGACCAAAGCCTCTTCCTCGCCCGCGACCGCCTGGGCGTCAAGCCCCTCTTCTACGCCGAGCGCGGCGGGGCGCTCGTCTACGCCTCGGAGATGAAGGCGCTCCTGGCCCATCCGCTCGTGCCGCCGGAGGTGGACGCCGAGGGCCTGGCGGAGGTGCTCGCCATGGGGCCGGCGCGCACCCCCGGCCACGGGATCTTCCGCGCCGTACGGGAGCTGCGCCCGGGCTGGGCGCTGAGGGCCACGCCGGAGGGGGTGCGGCGTTGGCGCTACTGGGCCCTGGAGAGCCGCCCCCACCTCGACGATCTGGCCACCACCGCCGAACGCGTGCGCTGGCTTCTACGCGACAGCGTGGAGCGCCAGCTCGTGTCCGACGTGCCGGTGTGCACCCTCTTGTCCGGAGGCCTGGACTCCAGCGCCGTCACCGCCTTCGCCGCCGCCCGCTTCTCCCGCGCCGGGCGGGAGCCCCTGTGCACGTACTCGGTCGACTTCGCGGACATGGACCGCTACTTCCGGCCGGGCGACTTCCAGACCGGCCGGGACGCCCCGTGGGTGGAGCGCATGTCCCGCCACCTGGGCACCTGCCACCACCGGGTGGAGCTGGACACGCCGGAGCTGGTGGACGCGTTGGAACGGTCGCTCGTGGCCCGCGACCATCCGGGCATGGCGGACGTGGACACCTCCCTCCTCCTGTTCGCCCGCCGCATCAAGGAGGACGCCACCGTGGCCCTGAGCGGCGAGGCGGCGGACGAGATCTTCGGCGGCTATCCCTGGTGCCATCGCCCCGACGCCCTCGCCGCCGACACCTTCCCCTGGGCGCTGCGCCTCGCCGACCGGGTGCGTCTCATCGCCCCGGAGGTGAAGGCCGCCATCCGTCCCGAGGCGTACGTGGCCGACCGCTACCGCGAGGCCCTGGCCGAGGTTCCCCGCCTGCCGGGGGAGGAACCGGCGGAGGCGCGCCTGCGCGAGGTCCTCTACCTGAACATCACCCGCTTCCTCCCCACCCTGCTCGACCGCAAGGACCGCATGACCATGGCCGTGGGGCTGGAGGTGCGGGTCCCCTTCTGCGACCACCGCCTGGTCGAGTACGTGTGGAACATCCCCTGGTGGATGAAGCGGTATGGCGGTGTGGCCAAGGGCATCCTGCGCCTCGCCCTGACCGACGTCCTTCCGGCCGACGTGGTGGCCCGGCGCAAGAGCCCCTATCCCTCCACGCACAACCCCGCCTACGGGCTCGCCTTGCGGGAACGTCTGCGCGCCGTCCTCGCCGACCCCCTCTCGCCCCTCGGGCCGCTCCTCGACCGGCAGGCGGTGGAGGACCTTATGGCCGTGGACCTGGACACGACGGCGCTGCCGTGGTTCGGTCAGCTCATGGGGGTGGCGCAGATGTACGCCTACCTCCTGCAGACCGACGCCTGGCTGCGCCGCTACCGGGTGCGCATCGCCGCCTGACGCGGGCGCGCACCCCGCAGGCAAGGGCGTCGTCGCAGCCACGCCCCGTCACGCGCGGTGCAGGGGTTCCTCGCCGCCTGCAGCAAGGGCGCGGACGATCCCCACCCCTGTCGTTCACCGGCAAAGGCGGCGGCCATCGCCGCCGCCGCCCCTGCGCCGCGCGGCGGGCGCCGCGACCGCCGCCCTTCCCGCCCAGGCACCGCGGGGCGGTGACCTGGCGCTCAGGTGACGGCGATGCGACGCGAGCGCTCCGCCCCCACCTTGGGAAGGCGCAGGCGGAGCACGCCGTCCTCTAGGTTGGCCTGGGCGCGCTCGGCGTCGGCCTCCCCGGGGAGGAGGATCTCGTATTCGAAACGGCCATAGGCGGCGGCGCGGCGGTGCACCACCCCGGTGCGCTCGCGTTCCTGCCGCTCGGCCCGTACGCGCAGGCGGCGGCCCGTGAGCTCCACCGCCACGTCGCCCTTCTTCACCCCCGGCAGCTCGACCTCCAGGAGGTAGGCGTCGTCCGTCTCCTCCAGGTCGGCGGCGGACAGGCCGTCGCGCCACACCGTCCCGTCCCACCCCTGCACCAGGGAGGACATCTCGCGCGCCAGGCGCTGCATCTCCGACCACGGCTCCCACACCGGCGCCGCCACAGCAGGCGTACGGCGCACCGGCACCTCGGCCATCGGGACCCCTCCTGTCACCGTGCGTTCGGCCACAGGATTCCCGTTTGCGCCCGAGAGCCTACGCCGTCGTCCCGCCCGTCTAGGCCGCCCCGAGGGCGCGGGCGAGAAGCGCCATGCGGATGGGCACGCCGTTGCGCGCCTGTTCGAAATAGACGGCGCGCGGATCGGCGTCCACCGCCTCCGGCAGCTCGCCCAGGCGCGGCAGGGGATGGAGGATCCACGCCCGCGGCGACAGGCGGGCCAGGGCGTCGGCGTCGAGGGCGAAGCGCCCCTGGGCGCGGGCGTACAGCTCCGGGCTGGGAAAGCGCTCCTTCTGCACCCGCGTCATGTACAGCACGTCGCAGTCCGCGATGGCCGCACCGAAGTCCTCGCTCTCCACCACGGTGGCGCCGCGCGCGCGCAGCTCGGCCACGAGGGCGGCGGGGGCGCGAGCTACGTCCGGGGCCACGAAGGTGATGGTCTGTCCCGGGTAGTTGGCGAGCAGGAGACTCAAGGAGTGGGCGGTGCGGCCGTAAGCCATGTCGCCCACGAGCGCCACCCGCAGGTGGTCGAGGCGCCCGGTGCGGCGCACGATGGTGTAGGCGTCCAAGAGGGCCTGCGTGGGATGCTCGCCCGGGCCGTCACCCGCGTTGAGCACCGGCACGTCGGCGGCCGCCGCCGCCAGCCGGGCCGCGCCCGCCTCGTGGTGGCGCAGGACGATGACGTCCGCGTAGCCGCTTACGATGCGCACCGTGTCGGCGAGGCTCTCCCCCTTGACCGCGGACGACATGCTGGCGGCGTTCTCCGTCGACACCACCTGGCCGCCCAGGCGCAGCATGGCGGCCTCGAAGGAGAGGCGGGTGCGGGTGGAGGGCTCGTAGAAGAGCGTGGCCATGATGCGGCCGCGGGCCAGCGCCCCCACCCCCTCCGCCCCCGCCCCCATGCGGTCGGCGAGGGCGAACAGCTCCGCCACCCGGAGGGGATCGAACTGGCGGATGGAGACCACGGAGGTGCCCTTCCCCCAAGGCGTCACGGGATCGCTCGTCAACCCTCAGATCCCTCCCACGTTGAACCCCAGGAGCACGCTCGTGCCGAGGGCGGCCAGGACCACCGCCGCCACCCTCTGCAGGCGCTGCCCCCCCGCCCAGGCGCCCAGACGACCGCCCACCACGACGGCCACGAAGGCGGCGGCCACGAGTCCGGCCCAGGCGGCCGCCCCCACCACCAAGGGGTGGTGGAGGCGAGCGGCCAAGGCGGCGATGGCGAACTGCGTGAGGTCGCCGAACTCGGCCACGAACACCAGCGCCGCGGCCTCCAGGACCACGCGCCCGAAGGCGCGCTCGCCCCGCACGCGCTCGCCCGCCGCCGCCTCCCCGCGCCCGCCTTCGCCCCGCCACCACATGAGGGCGCCGAAGGCGAGGAAGGCGAGGCCGGAGACCATCCGCACGGCGAGCGGCGGCACGAGGGCGAGGGCGGAGCCTGCCGCCACGGCCAGAGCGGTGTGGACCAAGAAGGCGAGGGCGGCGCCCAGCCACACCCAGGCGGGCGGCTGGCGGGTGGCGAGGGTGAGGGAGGTGAGCGAGGTCTTGTCGGGGAGCTCGGCCACGAAGATCACGGCGAACACCACGCCGGCGACGGAGAGCGCGCTCATGTGCATGTCCCAGGGGGTTCGCCCCCGGGCGAGAAGGTTCCTGGGACCGGCCTACGCCTCACGTTCGGGCGAGAACTCCACCCAGGTGCCCGTTCCGGTCGACACCGCCCGGTCGTACACGTAGCGCGCCGCTGCCAGATCCTCCACCGCCAGGCCCATGGACTTGAACAGGGTGCGCTCCTCGGCCGAACGCCGACCCTCCACCCGGTCGAGCAGGAGCTCGCCCAGCTCGCCCACCACGTGGTCGGACCCGATCGCGCCCTCCTCCAGGGCGGCTCGCAGCTCGTCCGACTCGTGGGCCGCCGACTCGCGCGCGTCCACGTACACCCTGCAGGCGGCCACGGCTGCCGCGTCCAGCTCCCGGTAGCCCGGTACCCCCGCCCCCACCGCGTTCACGTGGCAGCCCGGGGAAAGGTCGCCGCCGTGCAGGATGGGGTCGGTGGCGGCGGTCGTGGTGCACACGATGTCCGCCCCCGCCACCGCCTCGGCGGCGCTCGCCGCCGCTCGCACCGCAAGGCCCGTGCGCTCGGCCGTGCGCCGGGCGAAGGCGAGGGCGCGCTCGGGGTTGCGCCCCCACACGCGCACCTCGCGCACGGGCCGGACCGCCCGCATCGCCTCCACGTGCAAGGCGGCCTGCACGCCGTTGCCCAGGACGGCGAGGACGCCCGCCTCGGGGCGGGCCAGCGTGCGGGTGGCGACGCCGCTCACGGCCGCCGTACGCACGGCTGTGATCGTGGACGCGTCCACCACCGCCAGAAGGCGCCCGTGCTCGGGCTCGAACAGGAGCACCGGCCCCTGGTGGGACTCGTAGGGCGTGGCGGTGTTGGCGTTGAAGGCCGTGATCGCCTTGGCGCCCAGGGCGCCCATACCGGGCAGGAAGGCGGGCATCCAGGCCAGGGCGCCCGTACGGTCGGGCAGCCACAGGATCTGCCGCAAGGGCATGACCGCCTCCCCGCGGGAACGGGCCGCCAGGGCCTGGGCCATGACGTCGATGCACTCCGCCATGGGGAGCAGGCGGCGCACCTCGGGGTAGCCGAGCACGAGCACGCGCATCGTCGGGTCCACCTCCGTCGCCCGGCGCGGTCGCCCGCCGGGCCCGGGTTGGAGACGGGGACATGGGCGGCCGGGGGGCGGACCGCCCTCAGCCGGCCGGCGCGGGCGCGCTGCCGCGCCGAAGGGCGAGGACGCGGCTGACGTAGGAACGCGCCGCCGCCGGCACCGGCCCGTTGACGGGCACCGCCGCCGGCCCCAACGTGTAGGCGGCCAGCGCCAGGGCGAGGTCGCCGCGGTAGCGGCGCACCAGGAAGGCCAGGTAGGCCGTGCCGCCGCGCACGTTGGCGCGGGCGTCGTAAGGGTTGCGCACGCCCAGGGCGGCGGCGGTGGCGGGCTCCAGCTGCATGAGGCCCTGGGCGCCCGTGGCCGACGTGGCCGTGGGGTCGCCCCCCGACTCCACCATGACCACGGCCCACACGAGCGTGGGGTCGAGGCCGTAGGCACGGGCGACCGCCGCCACCAGGGCGTACAGGCCCGCCGTCCCTCCGCTCCCCCGCCGGGCGAGCGCCACCAACGCCGCCAACGCCCGACGGAGGCCGCGCGCCCGCGCCGCCAGGCGCGCCACCGCCGCCTCGGCGCTCTGCCGATCGCGGGCGATGCGCGCCACCCATACCGCCTCGCGCGCCCGCGCCCGGGCCACCGCCGCCCGTGCCGCAGCCGCCCCCTGGGCCGCCCGTCGGGCGGCGGCCGCTGCCTGCCTGAGGTGCGACGCCGCCCGGCGCGCCGCTTCGGCTGCACGGCCGGCACGCACGAGCGCCTGCACGGACGCAGCCCCCACCTGCGCCATCTCGGCCTCGAGGGCGGCCTGTCCGCTCACGCCCTCGCCCGCCAGGAGAGGGGCGAGCCCACCCAAGGGGTCGGCGCTGGCGATCTCCGCCCCCCGTAGGATGGCCCGCACCGCCAGCGCACGCCGCCGCGCCACCGCCTCCAGGCGCAGCGCCTGCTCGCGCGCCCGGCCCGCAGCGGCGGCCGCAGCCCGCGCCTGGGCCTGGCGGCGAAGGGCGACGGTCACGGCGCGGGCGAGATCGCGGTCGGTGGCCGCCAGGGCGGACAGGGCGGCGCGGGTGCGCCGGGCGAGGGCGGCGGCGCGTGCGCGCTCGGCGTCCAGGCGGGCCACCGTGCGCGACAGCTCCCCCCGCAACCGGCCGGCACCCGTACCCGGGGCCGCCGCCGCCGGCGCCGACGCCATGAGCGCAACCGCCAGTGCCGCCCCCACCCAGGGACGGCCCCGGGGGCCGTGCCACTCCCCTCGCCCGCCTGCCATCGCCGCCCTGGTTCGGCGCCGGCCATGCCTTCCCTGCCGTCGGGGCGGCCGGTCAGGCGGAGGCCTCGCCCGCGCCTTCGGCCGCCAACAGGCGGGCGAGCACGGCCGGATCGGCGTTGCCACCGCTCACCACCAGGGCCAGGGCGGACGTGGGCGAGAGCTTGCCCTCCAGCACCGCCGCCGCCGTCACCGCCCCCGAGGGCTCGGCCACCACCTTGGCCTCCAGGGCGAGGGCGCGCACCGCCCGGGCGATGGCCGCCTCGGACACGGTGACGAAGGCGTCCACCCGCTCCCTCAGGACCTCCCACGGGCGCTCGCCCGGGCCCAGGGTCCTCAGGCCGTCGGCCATCGTCTCCGTGTGTTCGAGCTCCAGCCTGCGCCCCGCCCGCCATGAGTGGTAGGCGGCGGCGGAGCCCTCGGGCTCCACCCCCACCACCCGCACGTCGGGCCTGAGCCCCTTGACGGCCGTGGCCACCCCGGCCAGGAGCCCCCCGCCGCCCACCGGCACGGCCACCTCCCGCACCTCCGGCATGTCCGCGAGGATCTCCAAGCCGAGCGTCCCCTGCCCCGCCATCACGTCGAGGTCATCGTAGGAGGAGACGTACACCAGACCGCGCTCCCGGGCCAGGGCCTGGGCGCGGGCGATGCGCTCGCCCGAGGTGCGGCCGCAGCGTTCCACCCTCGCGCCCCAGGCGAGGGCGCCGCGCACCTTGGCGGGCGTGGCATCCTCGGGCACGACGACCGTGACCTCCACCCCGAGCGAGGCCCCGGCCCACGCCAGCGCCTGCCCGTGGTTTCCGGAGGAGGCCGTGACCACGCCGGCGGGCGGCACGCCGCCGCCCTCCTCCAGGAGGACGAGCAGGCGGTGCATGGCGCCCCGGGCCTTGAACGCCCCCGTCACCTGCAGGTTCTCCGCCTTGAGGGCGACGGTGGGCCTGTCCCGGCCCGCCCCCCCCACCGGCCACGCCACGAGCGGGGTGCGGCGCACCCGGCCCGCGAGGCGGCGGGCGGCGGCCTGAACGTCGGTCAGCTCCAGCATGGGCGGCGATCGCTCCTTTGCCGTACGACACGCGCAAACGGGTCCACCCCCTCCTTCGCGCCCGCCTGCCCGCCGTCCTCCCCCGCGCCCGTCTTGGGTACGCAGGCGCCGACAGGGATCTCCCCCGTCGGCGCGAAACGCCCCTGGGTCGACAGACTCCGGGCCTAGCCGAAGTTGCAGGCGTCGGGAGAGGTGCAAGGGAGGGGTGACGCGGGCTGGCTCGTGTCGGCGGCCAGCATCGGCGCCGCCCGCTCCGCCGCCGAGGAGGTGCCGGGGCCATGGAAGGCGAGGGCGAGCGACGCGGCCACGGCGACCGCCGCCAGGGCGGCGGCGCCGACGCCAGGTCGCCTGCCGCGGGTGTGCCGCACGGAGGATCCCTCCTTCCTGGATCGGGGTCGGGAACATTGCCTGCCATTCCCCATCCAGCCCGTTCTTCCTCCCGCTTCCAGGAAGGATTCGCGCTACGGCGCGAGGCCGCGCGCCGCCGTCTGGGGCAGGCGGTGCGGCGGGCGGCCGCGCGCACGTCGGGGTTGGGTGCAGGCGAACCGGCCGCCCACGCCTTCGGCCGCTTCCGCGACCTGGCAGAGGTGGACGAGAGCGCCCGCCGCCTGGGTGCCGACCTGTGCGCCTGGCACCGCCTCTATCTGGCGGCCCAGGCGCCCGAGGGCGTCGAACGCGCCCTCCTCCACCTCGTGGCCACGGGAGACCGAGGGTGCGCCCTTCGGGCCGTGCACCTTCTGGCCCGCGGTCTGCGGGAGTGCGGCGCCCACGCCCCCTTGGCGAGGGCGCGCTACTGGCTGGGCGCCCTGGCGGCGCCCGGCCCGGGGTCGGAGCGCGCCCTGCGACGGTTGCGCCAGGCTCTGGCGGCGGCCGTGGAGCACGGCGAGGGGGAGAGGGCCGCCCGCGTCCTGGGGCAGATCGGCCGCCACCTCCTGGTTCTGGGACGGACGGCGGAGGCGTATTCCCGCCTGGAGGCCGCCCTGGCCCTGGCCGGCGCGGAGGAGAGGCAGGACGCCACCGTCCTCCCCCCCGTGGTGCGAGCCGGCCTGTGGGCGAACCTCGGCCTCTCCCTCGCCCGCCTCGGGCATCTGGAGCGGGCGGGCGCCGCCTACCGGCGCGCCTTCGACCTGGCGCAGGCGGCGGGGCGGGAGGACGCGGCCATGCACGCCCGCGACGGCCTGCGCTTCGTGGCCGAGCAGCGCGGCCACCTCGAGGAGGCGTTCCTCCACGCCCAGGCCGTCCTCGCCTGGCGGCGCAGGGTCGGGCCGCCCGCCATGACCCAGCGCGCCCTGGTCACCCTGGCGCGCATCGCCCACGACCTCGACCCGCCGGGCGACGCCGCCCTCGCCCTCCTCGACGAGGCTGCCGCCCTGCCGGCCGACGCGGGCGACCGCGCCGCACGCCTGATGTGCCAGGCACTGGTCCACGCCGACCGGGAAGAGGACGCGGCGTCGCGCGCCGCCCTCACCCTGGCCGAGGCGGAACTGGCCCGGATGGCGGAGCCGGAACGGAGCACGGCGGCCTTCCACCTCGCCTACCTCCACGCCCACCTCCTGTGGGCCCGGGGCGAGGTGGCGGGGGCGTACGAGTGGTACCGGCAGGCGGCGGCCGTCCTGGCCGCCGAAGGCGTACGGCGGCTCGACGTCCCGGCCCACCAGCGCGCCGGCCTCATGGCGGACATGGCCGCCGCCGCCCAAGGGGTGGGGAGGACGGAGGAGGCGGCGCGCATGGCGGTGGAGATGGAGCGGGCCTGGCGGCCGGAGCCCCTGCCCGACGCCTCCCCGGCGGCCGTTGTGCGCGGCGAGCTCGCCGCCCTGCCGGGGCGCGAGGAGGCGAGGCGGGCGGCGCGCGTGGTCATCCTGCCGACCCCCGGGCGCCGTGCAGGACGTTAGCGCCAGCGCCGCTCCGCCAAGCGCAGGAGGAGCCGCTCCCGCGTGTTCTCCTCCGGCCGCTCGAGCACCACCTCGCCCAACGCGCGTAGCACCTCGCCCACGCGCGGCCCCGGTCGGATGCCGAGGACGCGCATGACGTCGCGGCCGTCCACGGCCAGCCGCCGTCCCCCCGGTGCCGCCGTCTGCGCCACCGCCTCCTCCAGGGCCTTGCGCGCCGCCTCGTACGCCGGCCAGCCCAGGGGGGTGGAGGCGGCCACGTCCGCCCGGTGCAGGTCGAGAAGGTCGCGCGCCCCCTCCTCCCCCAGCTGGCGCACCAGGCGCCTGAGGCCGGCGGCGGAGGCCTCCTCCCATGGCCACAGGTGGACCGCCACCAGCGCCGCCACCCGCTCGGTGAGGCGCGTCGGCTGCCTGAGGTCGCGCATCGCCTCGCGCGCCATCTCCGCCCCCACGGCCTCATGGCCGTGGAAGGCGACGCGCCCGGACGGGGTGCGGGCGAAGGTGCGGGGCTTTCCCAGGTCGTGCAGCAGCGCCGCCCACCGCAAGACGGGACGGGGGGGACAGAGGGCGGCGGTGAGGACGCTGTGCAGGTCGACCGGCTTGTGGTCGACGCGCAGGCGCCGGTCGACGAGGGCGGCGGCCGTCAGGCTGCCGCGCCAGCGGCTCTCCTCGAAGGCGGTGAGCTCGCGCCACAAGGGGATGGCGTGGGGGAGGAGGACGCGCGCCACGTCGGCCATCACGTCGGCCAGGCGGGGGGCGAGGAGGAGGCGGTCGAGCTCGTCGCGCACCCGTTCCCGCGCCACGTACGCGAGGTCGGGCGCCGCGTGGCGGGCGGCGCGGGCCGTGGCTGCCTCGGGGCGGAACCCCAGCTCCGCCGCCAGACGGAAGAGGCGCGCCACCCGCAGGGGGTCCTCGCGCAGGCGCGCCTCGGGCTCGCCCACCGCCCTAAGGCGCCTGCGGGCGAGGTCGCGGCGGCCGCCGTAAGGGTCGACGAGGACACCGTCCCCCGGCCCGGGGCCGGCGACGAAGGGGCGCCAGGCGAGGGCGTTGACGGTGAAGTCCCGCCGCCCCAGGTCCGTGGCCACGTCCGTCGTCCACACCACGCGCTCCGGATGGCGCCGGTCCCGGTAGCCGCCCTCGGCCCGGAGGGTGGTCACCTCCACCGGCGCGCCGCCCTCCGCCGGCACGGCCGTGAGCGTGCCGAAGCGCACGCCCGTCGGCACCACGTCGAAGCCGTGCCGGCGCAGCACCTCGGCCACCCGTTCGGGCACGAGAGGCGTGGCCACGTCGTGGTCGCGCGTCGGCCGTCCGAGGAGGAGGTCGCGCACCGCCCCCCCGACCACGTAGGCGGCGCCGCCCTCTTCGCCCTCCAGGGCGCGGCACAGGCGCGCCACCGCCGTTGGCAGGTGGGCGGCAGAAAGGGCGCGGGGAGCACCGGTGGGCGCAGGCGCGGCCACGTCGATCCCTCCCCTCCGTCCGCACCGGTATGGTACCATCGCCGCCGTCCCCCGACCGAATTCGTGTTTTCCGATCGGTGACCGTGTGGTACCCTGACCCGAGGAAGATCCGACCAGCGCGCGCCGCGCGCCACGAGGAGGCATCGAGATGGCCGAGGAGGAGATCCGTTCCCTACCCCGCATCGGGGAGCCCGCGCCGGACTTCGAGGCGCCCACGAGCCGCGGACCGGTGAAGCTGTCCGATTACAACGGCAAGTGGCTCATGCTCTTCTCCCACCCCGCCGACTTCACGCCCGTGTGCACGACGGAGATCTCGGCCTTCGCCCGCCGCTACGGCGAGTTTCAGGCCCGCGGCGTCGAGCTTCTAGGCCTGTCGGTGGACAGCGTCCACTCCCACATCGCCTGGACGCGCGACATGGCAGAGATGGGCGCCCCGGTGCCCTTCCCCATCATCGCCGACCTGGACATGTCGGTGGCGCGCCGCTACGGCATGATCCACCCCAACGAGTCGGCGACGGCCACGGTGCGGGCGGTGTTCTTCATCGACCCCAAGGGGATCGTGCGCGCCATCCTCTACTACCCCATGAGCCTGGGCCGAAGCGTGGACGAGCTTCTGCGCGTGATCGACGGCCTGCAGACGGCCGATCGTCTGGGCGTTTCCACCCCGGCCGACTGGCGCCCGGGCAGCGAGGTGATCGTCCCCGCGCCCAAGAGCGCCGCAGAGGTGGAGACGCCCGAGGAGGCTCGGGCGAAGGGGTACACCTACCACACCTGGTACCTGCGCACCAAGCCCCAGGGTTAGGACCCAAACGCGGCGGGGGGGCGCGGCGGCGGCGGGGTCCGCCGCCGCGCCCGCCTCTGCGTAGGGGACGGGGCGGCCGCCAAGGGCGAAAGGCGCCCCCCCGGTCCCACCCGGTAGGCGCGGCCGCGCCAGCGCAGGCGCCGGCCGACGAGGGCGGCCGCCCAGGCGGCGCCGGCCGCGATCTCGACGGCGGCGGCGAGAAGGGGTCCGGGCGGGCGTTCGCCGGCCGGGGTGTGCAGCGCCCCCAGCGCCCACCGTCCGGCCACGGCCAGGACGGCCAGGGCCAGGGCCGGCCGGGCGCCGCCGACGGCCGCGGCCAGCAGGGAGAGGACGAGGGGATACGTGACGATCGAGCCCGCGTAGCCCCACGGCCGGCTCGTACGGGTGGCGTGCATCCAGCGCACGAGGTGGTGCCAGAGGGCGGCGGCGTCCGCCTCCGCCACGTGGGTCACGACGGCGGCCGGGGCGAAGGCCACCCGCAGGCCCAGGCGCTCGACGGCGCGGCCCAGGGCGAAGTCGTCGGCCAGATGGTCGGCCGCCGCCGAAAGCCCGCCCAGGCGTTCAAGGGTGTCGCGCCCCAGGGCGAGCGTCGCCCCCAGGCCGTAGGCGCTCGCTCGCCCCCACGTGCCCACGCGCACGGACGGGATGAAGAACGCGTTGAGGAACGCGGCCATGGCGCGCGACGCGAGAGCGGCGTCGGCGGGGGCCGCCCGGTACAGACAGGTGGCCGCCCCCACCCCCGGGCCTGCCAGCGCGGCGACGACGAGCCGAAGGTAGTCGGGTCCCACCGCCACGTCGGCGTCGCTCAGGACGAGCACGGCATGCTCGGCCAGGGGGAGCATGGCGGCCAGGTTGTTCATCTTCGGGTTTCCGCCCACCGCGGGGGCGCAGGAGGAGACGGCCACCGGCACCCGGGGGTAGCGCCGGCGCAGGCGCTCCACCGCCGCCAGGGCGCCGTCGTCGGGCGACTCGACCCCGAACACCACCTGCCAGCGCGGATAGTCCTGGCGGAAGAAGGTCTCCAGGCGGGCGTCGAGCTCGGGCTCGGGGCCGTGCAGGGGCTTGAGGACGGTGACGGGCGGCAACGAGGCATCCCCCCCACCCATGCCTTTGGCGGAGGGGCGCCGGTCGGCGAGGGAGAGGCCGAGGGCCAAGAGGAGGTACGCGTCGCCCCCCGCCGCCAGGGCGAAGAGGGCTACCGGTACGGGATCCATGTCCGCCCACTTCGTCCGGTGCAGGGAAAGTCCTCCGCCGCGCGCCGCCGTGCGCCGCCGGGGACATCGGCAGCCGCGGTTGGGGCGCTAGCGGCGGCGCCCCGGCCCGCCGGCCAGGCTGGCGAGGGCGCCCTCCGCCACCTCCCGCGCCTCCCGCAGGGTGACGGCCACCGCCGTCACCGCCCGCTCCACCGCCACCATGGCCAGGTCGGCGGGGGCGCTCAGGGGCGGCGCCGCCACGAGGGCCTCGACGGCGCTGAGGGTGGGGAGCGGCGCCAAGGGTAGGGCGGGGTCGGGTTCGAACCGGCCTCCGGCCGTGTAGCCCAGGCGGACCAGGCGGTGCGCGACGGCCCGTGCCGCTCTGGCCAGCGCAGGCGCCGGCGCGGCCTGGGCCGCCGCCATGAGCTCCTCGCACGCCGCCGTCAGGTCGGCGGCCCGGCGCCGGCACAGCGCCAGCTCCACCCGTCCCTGGGCGCGCTCCTCCCACGCCGCCACCGCCGCCTCCATGGCCCGTGCCCCCGCCGCCAGATCCACAGGCTCGACCGCCAGGGCGGCGGCATGGGCGGCCATGTGCCCGAGGAGGGCGGCGTCGCGCGCCAGCACCTGCCCGTCCAGGGCGTCGACCGTGTCGCCGGGCGTGTGCCGGAGGCCCGGCGAGGTCGCCTCCGTCCCCGGCGGTTGGCCGAACCGGCCGAGGGCGGAGGGCACGCCCGCCGCCCACAGGGAGCGGGCGGCACCCCCGCCGGGCCGGGACCCGGTCCACGCCTGGCGGGCCACCTGTTCCACCGCGGCCCGCGCGAGGAAGCCCGTCTCCGCCATGGCCGGAAGGCGTCCCAGGTCGACGTTGCCCCGCCCTCCGGGTGAGTCCACCTCGAGGAAGAGGCCGCACCGCCCCTCGAGCTCCTCCCAGTGGGCGTCGGCGTACGCCTGGGCGCCGGCGTGGCCGCCGTCCTCCCCGCCCGACCAGGCCACCAGGCGCACCGCCCGCCTCAGCCGCGCGGCCTCGGGCTTGAGGGCGGCGGCCACCTCCGCCATGGCCGCAAGACCGGCGGCGTTGTCCATGGCGCCCGCGTACCAGGCGTCGGTATGCCCGCCCAGGAGCACGAAGCCCGCCTCCTCGGCCGCCGCGGCCGGGAGGTCGGCGGCCAAGACGGGCACGTCGCGCCAGCGCGTGTCCACGCCGGACGTCACGGACACGGTCGGCCCCCGGCCCTCCTCCGCACCCGCCTCGGCCACGCGAGCGGCGAAGGCCTCCGCCACCTCTCCCGCCAGCACGACCACCGGCAGGTCGGTGAGGTTGCCCACCGTCCACGGCGTGGGGCTCCCCTGCACCGGGGATACCGAGAGCATGCGCGGGCCGGCGTCGGCGAGCGCGCACACCAGGGCCGCCGCCCCCGCCGCCTGGGCCGAGGCGACCAGGGCGGGGGTGGGGAGGGAGGTGCGCGCCACCACCACCCGCCCCGCCCAGGCGGCGGGCGGCAGGCGATCGGCCGCCGCCGCCGGCCCCCGCCGATCGCTCGCCGGGCCGGAGAAGGCCGCGGCCACGCCCGGGTAGATGGTGCCGCCCACCCGCACCAGCGCCCGCCCCGGACGGCTGGTGAGGGCCCGGACCCGCCCCTCCCGCACGCTCCACCCGGCCGCCCGCAGGTCGTCGCCCAGGCGGGAGACCACCGCCGCCTCCGCGGGCGAGCCCGAGAGGCGACCGGGCTCCGCATACCGACCGGCCCGCCCGGCAAGGTCGGCGCCCGCCGTACGGCGCGCCACCACCTGGGCCAGGGAGAGGGCCTCCTCCGCCCGCCGCCCGTCCATCCTTCCCGCCTCCCGTCGACGCCTCAGGTGGCGGCCGGCTGCGGCCGGCCCCCCTCCCCCTCGTGCCCGGCCGCGGCCACCAGGGGCGAGCGCACCGGAAGGCGCACCTCGAAGCGCGTCTCGCCCCCGCCCGAGTAGGCGGCCACGCCGCCCCCATGCGCCTCGGCCAAGGCGCGCACGATGGCCAGCCCCAGGCCGCTGCCGTGCGACCGCGCCCCCGGCACGAAGCGGTAGTAGCGGTCCCACACGCGAGAGAGCTCCTCCGGCGGGATGCCGGGCCCCGTGTCGGACACCGACAGGGTGGCCGTCCTCCCGTCGCCCGTCACGGCCACGGTGATCGTACCCCCGGGCGGCGTGTGCTGCACGGCGTTGGCCAAGAGGTTGGAGACGATCTGCACCACGCGGTCGCCGTCCGCCTCCACGTACACCGGGGAGGGGGGCATCTGGGCCCGCATGACGAGCCTCCTCTGGCGGATGGCGCTCTCCCACAGGAGGATGGCGCGCGACGTCAGCTCGCCCAGGGAGATCGTGCGGATGGCAAGGTCGAGGCGGCCCGCCTCGGACTTCGCCATGTCGAGCAGGTCCTCCAGGAGCCGGTTGAGGCGCGCCACCTCGTCCAGGCACTTCGTGCGGTACAGCTCGGCCCGGTCCGGGGGGACGGTCCCGTCCCCCAGCGCCTCGAGGAAGCCGCGCAAGGCGGTGAGGGGGGTACGGAGCTCGTGCGCCACGCTGGCCAGAAACTCGCGCCGCGCCACCTCCGCCGTCTCCAGGCCGGCCGCCATGGAGGACAGGGCTTGGGCGAGGTCGGCGTACTCGCGCGGCGAACGGACGGTCACCCGCGCCGCCAGGTCGCCCTGGGCGATGCGTCGGGCCATGTCCGCCAGGCGGGCGAGAGGGCGCGCCAGGCGCTGGGACTCCCAGGCCCATAGAAGCGAGCCCACCGCCAGCGCCGCCAGCCCGGCCGCCGCCACCCCCAGGAGGAGGGTGCGCGCCAGGTCGCGGCCCGCCACCGGCCGCGCCCACACGAGCACCCCCTGCACCCGCCCGCCCCACACGGCAGGCACCGCCTGCACGGCCAGCCGGCCCCCGCCCACGACGCCGCTCCACGTCGCGCCCTGCGCCGCCTGCGCCCGCACGCCGGCGGGGAGAAGGGCGGCGGTGGGGCGGGGGCGCCCGAGGGAGAACGCCCCCTCGCCACCGCGCAGGGGGAGGAAGGCCAGGCCGCCGCCCACCCGCGCCACAAGGGCGGAGAGGGCGCGCACGGCCCGGCCGCGCGCGCCGGGGTCGAGCGCCGCCTCGCCCGCCAGGGCGTCGGCCCGTACCAAGGCGGCCGACACCTGCCGGTCTGGCTGGCGCACGAAGTAGCCCCCCACGGCGCGCCAGACCAAGAACATCTCTAGCGCCACGGCCACCAGGAGGACGGCCGCCGCGTCCAGGAAGAGGCGGGCGCGCAGGCCGGTGACCACGCTACGGGTCGGC
This sequence comes from Bacillota bacterium, assembly GCA_023512375.1. Classification (GTDB taxonomy): domain Bacteria; phylum Bacillota; class Sulfobacillia; order JAJZYS01; family JAILZS01; genus JAILZS01. The sequence continues at coordinate 45,971 of JAILZS010000002.1, forward strand.
CCCGCCGCCGGCCAAGGGCGCCGCAGCGGCGACGGCGAAGCGGTAGCCGATGCCCCACACGGCCTCGATCGCCACGTCGGGGCGCAGGCCCGCCCGCCGGTAGGCGACGAGGATCTTGCGCCTCAGCCGCGTCACGCAGGTGTCCACGGCGCGCTCGTCCACCTCCGCGTCGTAGCCCCACACCGCCTCGAGGAGCTGCCCGCGCGTGAACGGGTGGCCCACCCGCCCCGCCAGCACGCGCAGGACCTCGAACTCCTTGCGCGTCAAGGCCACCTCCGTTCCCGCCACCTCGAGGCGCATCCCCTCGCCGTCGAAACGCAGGGCCCCCACCGCCAGGCGCGGCTGGTGGAGGCGGCCGCTGCGCCGAAGCAGCGCGCGCACCCGCGCCACCAGCTCCTCCGGGGCGAAGGGCTTGACCACGTAGTCCTCCGCCCCCGAACGCAGGCCGGCGACGCGGTCCGCCACGTCCCCGCGGGCGCTGACGATGAGCACCGGCAGGTCGTGGCGGGCGACGATGCGCCGCAACACCTCCATGCCGTCCAGGTCGGGCAGCATGAGGTCGAGCACCACAAGGTCGAGGGGCTGGCGCTCGACGGCCGCGAGCGCCGCGCCCCCGGAGGCGGCGCGCACCACGGCGTACCCCTCGCGCGCCAGGTACATGCCGATGAGGTCCAGGATCTCCGCGTCGTCCTCGACCACCAGCACCGCAGGCGCCCGCATGGCCGTATCGCCCTCCGGCGCCAGCATACCCCTCCCCGGGCGCGAGGCAAGACGGCCGCCGTCCTTTACCTCCCGCGGTCGCTTCTGGTAGCCTGGCTACCGCGCCGCCGCGCCGGATGGCGCGGCCGCCATCACCCGTGCAGGGGAGGAGTTCGCTTGGCCGTCACCGCCCGCGCCGCAGACCGCCCGGGCACGCTGGCCGACGCCCTCGTGGTGCGTTCGCTCGCGCGCGACGCCGCCCTGGTCCTGGGCACCGCCTTGTTCACCGCCGCCCTCGCCCAGGTGGAGATCCGCCTCGCCTTCACGCCCGTGCCCATCACGGGCCAGACGCTCGCCTTTCTCCTCTCGGGCGCCGCCCTGGGGGGCCGGCGCGGCGCCCTCTCCCAGATCCTCTACGTCCTCATGGGGACGGTGGGCCTGCCCTTCTTCGCCGGCGGCGCCCACGGCCTGGAGGTCCTCCTGGGGGCGAGCGGCGGCTACCTCGTCGGGGGCGTGGTGTGCGCCTACGCCGTGGGGCGCCTGGCCGAGCACGGCTTCGACCGCCGCGCCCTCACGGCCCTGGGGGCCATGGCCGTGGGCGAGGTGTGCGTGTACGGCCCGGGCCTGGTCAACCTCGCCCGCTTCGTGCCCGCCGGACACCTCCTGGTGGACGGGCTCATCCCGTTCATCCCCGGCGACGTCCTGAAGATGCTCATCGCCGCCGGCCTCTTGCCCCTCGCCTGGCGGGTGGTGGGCCGCCGCCCCCGCCCGGGCGCTGCCTGACCCCTCGCCCACCTGCGGCCGCCGCCCGTACGGGCGGCGGCCTGTCTTCTACCCGCCCCCGCCCCCCCATACGGATGGAGGGACGGGAGGTGGCTTGTGGGCAGCAAGGTCGTGCGCGGGGCGGCGATCCTCCTGGTCGCCGGCGTGGCGGCGCGGGTGCTCGGCTTCTTCTACCGTGCCTACCTGGCGCGCGCCATCGGGGCCCAGGGCATGGGCCTCGTCGCCATGGCCTACCCCCTGTGGGGGATGGCCCTCAACCTCGCCTCCATGGGCATCCCGGTGGCCGTGGCCAAGGTGGTGGCGGAGCGCGCCGCCCTGCCCGAGCGCTCCCTCGAGAACGTCCTGCGCTTCGCCTTCGCCTTCGTCCTCGCCGCCGGGACGCTCCTCGCCGTCGCCCTGGTGTTCTCCGCCCCCTTCCTCACCCACCGCCTGCTCTCCGACCCGCGCTCCCTCTACCCCCTGCTGGCGGCCGTGCCCCTCGTCCTCGTCATCCCCGCCTCCCTCGTCCTGCGCGGCTACTTCCAGGGCCTGCAGGAGATGCACCCCCTGGCGGTCGCCACGGTGCTGGAGCAGGTGGTGCGGATCGCCGGCGTCGTCTACCTGGTGCGCTACTTCCTCCCCTACGGTCTGGCATGGGGGGCGGTGGGGGCGATGGTGGCCGTCGCCCTGGGGGAGGTGTCGGGCCTGGTCGTCCTCCTCGTCTTCTACCGTCTCACGCCGCGCCCCCTCCGCCCCCCGCGCGAGCGCCGGGACGCCTTCGGCCCTACGGCGCGGGAGGTCCTCTCCCTCGGCACGCCGGTGACCGGCACGCGCATCGTCGGCTCGTTCACCGAGATCGCCGACGCCACCATCATCCCCCGCCGCCTGGAGGTCGCGGGCTTCACCCGCGACGCCGCCACCGCCTTCTACGGCAACCTGTCCGCCATGGCCATGCCCCTCGTCTACTTCCCCACCGTCCTCACCGGCGCCCTCGCCTCTGCCCTCATGCCGGCCATCTCCGAGGCGGAGGCGGCGCACGGCATGGAGGCGGTGCGCCGGCGCACGCAGCAGGCGCTGCACCTCACGTTCCTGGTCGCCTTCCCCGCCGCCACCCTGTACGTGGCCCTCGGCCACGAGCTGGGGCAGGTGATCTACGGCCAACGCCAGGTAGGGGCCATGCTCGTCCCCCTCTCCCTGGCCGCCCCCTGCCTGTACCTCGACAACACCCTCGCCGCCGTCCTGCGCGGCCTGGGTCGCCCCGCCCTGCCCATGCGCAACGGCCTGGTGGGCAGTTTCGTGCGCCTCGCCCTCATCTTCGCCCTCACCGGAGTGGTGGGGAGCGGCGCCAGCCTGGTGCTCTTCGCCTTCGCCCTCGACATCGCCGTCACGTGCGCCCTCGACACCCTGTCGGTGTGGCGCCTGGTGCGGCCGCGCCTGGCCTGGGGACCGTCGGTCGGCCTCCCCCTGGCGGCCTCCGCCCTCATGGCCCTCGCCTGCCGCGTGGGACTGGGCGTCCTGGGCTCGGCCGCGCGCGCCGCCCCACCCGCCGTGGCGACGGCGGTGGCGGCCGGCGTGGCGGTGTACGCCGCCGTCGTCTACCTCGCGGGCGGCCTTCGGGCCGCGGCGGCGTCGTGACGGCCGCGCGCCGCCGCGCCGCCGCCCTGGCCGCTGCGCTGGTCGTAGCGGCGGCGGGGTTCGCCCTTCTGCGCCGGCCCCCGGCGCGGCCGCCCCTCCCCTGCCCCCACCTGGCGGCCGTCCTCGCCGTACCGTCCCTGGAGGCGGCCCCCGTCCTCCTGGCGCGCCTCTCCCTGCCGGGCGGCGTCTGCCGCATCGCCGCCGCGGCGGAGGCGGCGGACACCGCCCCTCTCGCCGTGCTGCCGGGAGACGCCTTCCGCCCCGCCTCCGCCGCCCGCACCCGCTGGCTCCCGTTCCTGCTCGTGGCCCAGCGCGCCGCCTCCCTGCTCGTCGCGCGCGCCCCCGTGGCGCCGCACTTCCTGTGGCACTCCCTGTCGGGGCAGACGGTCGTCCTCTCGCCCGCGGCGGGCGACTTGGGGGGCGTCGTCGTGACGGCCATGGTGGCCGTGCACGCCGTCGACGGCGTCGCCCTGTTGCGCGGCCTGGGCGAGAGAGCCTTCGTCGCCGGCACGGGGGCCTACGCCGAGCTGCCCCTGTGGCCGGCCGAGGCCCTCCTCCTGGCCGGGCGCGCCCACCCGGCGGCCGACCTCGCCATCCAGGGCGGGCCCCTGCCCGCCGCCGTGCTCGCCGCCCGTCCCGCCTTCGCCCGCCGCCACCCGCGCCTTCTGGCCGCCATCGCCGTCGCCGTGTACGGGGCCGAGTTGCGCCTGGACCGCCTCGGCGGCCGCCTGGCCGACGCCTGGCCGACGCCCCTTGCGCCCGCCGCCCGCCGCGCCCTGGCCGCCGCCCTGGCGCGCGCCCGCTACGCCGGCGTCTGGCCCTCGGACCCGCGCCTCGACGCCGCCCTGTTCACGCGCCTGGACGTTCTCCTGCAGGGGGCGGGCCTGGTCCCCGTCGGCCCGCCCCCCGCCGCCCTCGCCTGGCCGGCGGAGGCGGCCATGCGCCGCCTCGCCCCCGTCCCCCAGGCGGGCTAGCTCAGCCGGTGCGGTGGGTCATGAGGAACACCGCCCGCGCCGCCTTCCCGGGCGTCCGCCGCACCATCCTTCCCTCGCGCACAAAGCCGCTGGCGAGATAACAGCGGATGGCGCGCCGGTTGTCGGCGCGCACGCGCAGGTACACCTCCTGCACCCCGAGGGAGGCGCGGGCGTACGCCACGGCCTGGCGCACGGCCTCGCGCCCGTACCCGCGGCCGCGGGCGTCGGCCTGCCCGATGGCGATGACGAGCTCGGCCCGCCCGTCCTCCGACACGTCCACCAAGGCGGCGCCACCGATGAGGGCGCCGTCGGAGGCGCGCTCGATGCCCAGCGTGACGGGCGCGTGCGGCACGCGCCCGCCCATCCATTCGGCCACCTCCGGGTCCCGCAGCCACCGCCGCCAGGCGGCGCGATGCTCGGCCGCGCTCAAGGGCCTCAGGCGCACCCGCGCCCCGCCCTCCGCCGCCTCGCCCTCCGCGCGCCCCTGTCCCATGCGCCATCGATTCGCCCGCCCCCGCCCGCCTACCTTGCGCCCGGGAGCCGGTAGATGTTGGGGGCGCACCGCCCGCCCGCGCTATACTGGGACCGGTCGCGCCGGCCGGGCCGGGCCGGCGCCGCGTCGAGCGGATCCTTCGCGCCGGGGGGATGGAAGTGGCGGCGATGACCCTGACGGGCGACGCGCGCACGGTGATGGAGAGCATGGGACGGTTCATGAACCGCGACTACGCGCGCGCCGTGGGAGGGGAGGACCTCTTGCGCTGGACGGGGCTCGAGCCGCGCGCGCTGGCGGAGGCGGTGCGCGCCCTGGCCGAGCGTCCCCACCCATACGTGCGGGCGGTCTTCCACCCCGACGACCCGGACCGGCTGGTGGAGGTGCGCCTCACGGTCGACGGCGAGATGTACTGCCGCTCGCGCGACTGACGGGCAACAAGGGCGTCGTCAGCTCGGGCCCTCGATCACGTGGGGATGGGCCTCGGGCATGAGACGCCGGCGGCGGCGGGCGCGCGCCCCCGCCCCGGCGGGGGCGTGCGCCTCGGGACCGGCGGGCAGGAGCGAGCCCGCCAGCACCTCCTCCACGCCGCGCACGGGCACGAGGGACATGGTGCGCCCTACCGTGCGCCCCACCTCCTCCAACTCGTCGGCGTTGTCGGCGGGATAGTAGAAGAGCCGGTAGCCGTTGCGATGCGCGGCCAGCGCCTTCGCCTTGAGGCCGCCGATCGGCAGCACGCGGCCGCGCAGCGTCACCTCCCCCGTCATCGCCACGTCGGCGCGCACGGGCCGGCCGGTGAAGGCGGAGACGAGCGCCACGAGCATGGCCACGCCCGCCGACGGCCCCTCCTTGGGGGTGGCCCCGTCCGGCACGTGCACGTGCACGTCGGTGCGGGCGAAGGCGCCCGGGTCGATGCCCAGGGCGACGGCGTGGGCGCGGGCGTAGGTGAGGGCGGCGCGGGCGCTCTCGCGCATCACCTCGCCCAACTGCCCGGTGAGGGAGAGCCGGCCCCGCCCCGGGGCGAGCGCCACCTCCACCGGCATGGTGTCGGCGCCGTACTCGCTCACCCACACGGCCGTCGACACGCCCACCTGGTCGCGCTCCTCGCGCCGGGCCGGGCGCGCCAGGGGCGGGCCGAGGAGGGCCCTCAGGCCGGGGCGGACCACCCGCAGGGGCAGGGACTGGCCGCGCATCTTGCGGCGCGCCGCCTTGCGGCACAGGGCGGCGATGGCCCGCTCCAGCTGACGCACGCCGGCCTCGCGCGTGTAGGAGAGGATGATGTGGCGCAGGGCGGCGTCGGAGAGGCGCACGTCGCCCGCCTCGAGGCCGTGTTCGCGCACCTGGCGGGGCAGGAGGTGGCGGCGGGCGATGCGCACCTTCTCCTCCTCGCTGTACCCGGGGAGGTGGACCACCTCCATGCGGTCGAGAAGGGCGGGCGGGATGGTGTGGGTGGTGTTGGCGGTGGTGAGGAAGAGGACGTGGGAGAGGTCGAAGGGCACCTCCACGTAGTGGTCGCTGAAGGTGCGGTTCTGTTCCGGGTCGAGCACCTCGAGCAGGGCGCTCGAGGGGTCGCCGCGCACGTCTCGCCCCAGCTTGTCGACCTCGTCCAGGAGGAAGACGGGGTTGCGCGTGCCGGCCTGGCGCATGCCCTGGAGGATGCGCCCCGGCATGGCCCCCACGTAGGTGCGGCGGTGGCCGCGGATCTCCGCCTCGTCGTGCACGCCGCCCAGGCTCAGCCGCACGAACCGCCGCCCCAGCGCCTCAGCGATGGTGCGTCCGAGCGACGTCTTGCCCACGCCGGGCGGGCCCACCAGGCAGAGGATGGGGCTCTTGCCGTCCGGCCTGAGCTGGCGTACGGCCAACGCCTCCAGGATGCGGTCCTTCACCTGACGCAGGCCGTCGTGGTCCCGGTCGAGGAGGCGCTCGGCCTCCTGCAGGTCGAGGCGGTCCTCGCTCTCCCGCCGCCAGGGAAGGGCCAGGAGCCAGTCGAGGTAGGTGCGACTGACGACGGCCTCGGGGCTGGTGGCGGGCATGCTCCCCAGGCGGGTCACCTCCCGCTCCGCCCGCTCCCGCACCTCGTCCGGCAGGTCGGCCTCGGCCACGCGCCGGCGGTAGGCGGCCGCCTCGTCCTCCTCTTCGTCCTCCCCCTCTCCCAGCTCCTCGCGGATCGCCTTGAGCTGGGCCCGGAGCCAGAACTCGCGCTGCCCCTCGTCGATCTCCTGTCGCACACGGCCTTGGATCTCCCGCTCCAGGGAGAGGATGCGGTGCTGGTGGGAGAGGATGGCGTGCACCACGCGCAGGCGCTCGCCCAGGTCGAATGCCTCCAGCACCCGCTCCTTCTCCTCCGTCCGCAGGTCGAGGTGGGTGGCGATGGCGTCGCACAGGCGGGCCGGGTCGTCGGCGCTGATCGTCACCAGCGTATCCGGCGGCATCTTGCGCGACAGCTTCATGTACTCCTCGTATAGGTGCACGACGGCCAGGACCCACGCCTGCGTCTCCTCGTCCAGGCCCTCCACGGGCGGCTCGGGCACCTCTTCCACGTCGGCCCGGAAGTAGGGTTCCTCCGCCTCGAGGGCGAGGACCCGGGCGCGCTGGATGCCCTCCACCACCACCTTCACCGCGCCCGAGGGCAGGCGCACCAGCTGCTGGATCTGGGCCACCGTGCCCACGCGGTACAGGTCGTCCGGTCCGGGGTTGTCCCGGCGAACGTCGCGCTGGCTGACGAACACCAGGCGCCGGTCGGCCGCCATGGCCGCCTCCATCGCCCGCACCGACTTCTCGCGCCCCACCTCGAGGGGCACGACGAGCTCCGGGAACACGAGCACACCGCGCAGCGGCAGGAGCGGGTAGACGGCCAACGCGTTCACCCCCCGGCGATTGGCGCCGATTATAGCACACGCCAACGGCCGGCCCGGCGCAAGCACAGGCGTACCCCGCGCGGCGGGTCGACGCCCGCGGTCCTAGCGGAGGCTACGCCCCCGGCGTCACGCCCGTCGGTCCGTCCGCCCTCTCGGCGGCACCCGCCGCCGCCGCCTCCCCTGCCCGCGCACCGACGCCGCGTGCCGCGGCGGGGCGGCGCGAGGGCCGCGCACCGGCGGGCAACAGCGCCAGGTCCAGCACCTCCTGCAGCCGCCGCACCGCCACCACGCGGATGGGCAGGGTGCGGAAGCTCTCCTGCCAGTTCTCCTCCGGCACCAGCACCGTCTGCGCCCCGGCGGTGCGGGCCGCCTCCACCTTGGCCACCACCCCGCCTACGGGGCGGACGAGGCCGCGGATGGACACCTCGCCGGTCATCGCCACCCGGTTGTCCACCGGCCGGCCGGTGAGGGCGCTGTACACGGCGGTGGCGATGCTCACGCCCGCGCTCGGCCCGTCCACGGGCATGCCGCCCGGGAAGTTGATGTGCAGGTCGTAGCGCCGCGGGTCGACACGCAGGTAGCGCCGGAGGACCGTCAGGACGTTGTCCACCGCCCCGAGCGCCATGGAGCGGCGGCGCACCACGTGGCCGGGGCGGCCCAGCTCCTCCTCCGCCACCAGGCCGGTGACCTCCAGCCGGCCGGGAAGGCGGGCGGCCGGCTGGGCGTACGCCTCCACCTCGAGCAGAAGCCCCATGTTCGGCCCGTACACGGCCAGGCCGTTGGCGACGCCCACTTGGGGCTCCGAGGCCACGCGGCGTTCGGGGCGGGGGGAGTAGCGGCACCGCTCCACCACCCATTCCACGTCCGCCGCCGAGGTGGCGTGGCGACCCTCGCTGATGGCCAAGCCCGCGGCGATCTGCACCAAGTTGACGGCCTCGCGCCCGTTGGTGGCAAAGCGGGCCACCACCTCGAGCGCGGCCTCGTCCAGGGGGACGCCCACCCGCTCCCCTGCCTGGCGGGCGATGCGCCGCACCTCTGCCGCGCTCAGGGGGCGGAAGAAGATCTCCACGCACCGGCTGCGGATGGCAGGCGGGATCTCCTCCGGCGAACGCGTGGTGGCCCCGATGAGGCGGAAGTCGGCCGGCAGGCCGTGCTCGAACACGTCCTGGATGTGGGAGGGGATGTTCGGGTCTTCGGACGAGTAGTAGGCGCTTTCGAGGAAGACCTTGCGGTCCTCCAGCACCTTGAGGAGCTTGTTCATCTGCACGGGGTGAAGCTCGCCGATCTCGTCGATGAACAGGACGCCGCCGTGGGCCTTCGTCACCGCGCCCGCCTTGGGCTGGGGGATACCGGCCATGCCGAGAGGCCCCGCGCCCTGGTAGATGGGGTCGTGAACGCTACCGATCAGGGGGTCAGCGATCCCGCGCTCGTCGAAGCGGGCGGTGGTTGCGTCGATCTCCACGAACTTGGCGTCGGGGCGGAAGGGGGTGTTGGGCCCCCGCTTGGCCTCCTCCAGCACGAGGCGGGCGGCGGCGGTCTTGCCCACCCCCGGCGGCCCGTACACGAGCACGTGCTGAGGGTTGGGACCGCACAGGGCGGCCCTCAGGGCCCGGATCCCCTCCTCCTGCCCGACCACCTCGGCGAAGCTTCTCGGGCGCGTGCGCTCCGACAGGGGTTCGGTGAGGGAGATCTCGCGCAGGCGGCGCAGCTTCTCAAGCTCCTTGCGCGACTCCCGCTCCACGGCCGCCCGGCTCGCCTGCTGGCCGCGCAACAGGTTCCAGAAGTACAGCCCGATCACGACGGCGAAGAAGAACTGGACAAACGTGAGCGCGCCGCCCGCCCAATCCATAGGCCGTCGCCTCCCCCGCATATGGCGAGGGTAGCTTCCCCATCGCGGCGTATCCTAATCGCCCCATGCCTTCCATCGGCCGATCCGCCTAGGACCCCACGTCCACGCGCCGGAGGCGATCCTCCCCAGCGGGCGTGAGGCGGTAGTGGCGCTGCGGGAGGCCGTTTCCGCCCCGCACCCACTCGGACTCCACCAGGCCCTCCGCCATGAGGCGCCCGAGGACCTCGACGATCGTCACGTCGTACAGGAAGATGCCCCGCGTCTTGGCCGCCGTGGCCAGGTACTCCGTGGGGTGGGGACGGTCCCGCAGGAGGCGGAGGAGCGCCAGGTCGGCGCTCTGCCCGGTGGTGTGGATGCGGTCGGTCGCGGTCGCCATCGCCCTCTCCCCCTACCGCCCGACTCGGGCCCTACGCCGACTCCTCCTGCTTCTTGCGTCCCTTCCGCTCCGCCGTCACCACCAGCGGATCCTCGCGCTTGGTGACCACGTCGCGGGTCACGATGCACTTCGTGACGTCCTTGCGGGCCGGCACCTCGTACATCACGTTCACCATGATGTCCTCGATGATGGCCCTCAAGCCGCGCGCGCCCGTGTTGCGCTTCATCGCCTCGGCGGCGATGGCCTCGATGGCGTCGGGCTTGAACTCGAGCTCGATGTTGTCCAGCTCGAAGAGCTTCTGGTACTGCTTGACCAGGGCGTTCTTCGGCTCCGTGAGGATGCGCACCAGCGCCCGCTCGTCCAGCGCATCGAGGGTGACGATGACCGGCAGACGGCCCACGAACTCCGGGATAAGCCCGAACTTGAGGAGGTCCTCGGGCAGCACGTTGGAGAGGATCTCGCCGATGCGCACGTCGTGCTTGCCTCGCACCTCGGCCCCGAAGCCGATGCCGTTCTTGCCGATCCGGCTCTGGATGATCTTGTCCACGCCGTCGAAGGCGCCGCCGCAGATGAAGAGGATGTTCGTCGTGTCGATCTGGATGAACTCCTGGTGGGGGTGCTTGCGCCCGCCCTGCGGGGGCACGGAGGCGACGGTGCCCTCCAGGATCTTGAGCAGCGCCTGCTGCACGCCCTCGCCCGACACGTCCCGGGTGATCGATGGGTTTTCGCTCTTGCGTGCGATCTTGTCGACCTCGTCGATGTACACGATGCCGCGCTCGGCCTTTTCCACGTCGTAGTCCGCCGCCTGGATGAGCTTGAGGAGGATGTTCTCCACGTCCTCGCCCACGTAGCCGGCCTCGGTCAGGGACGTGGCATCGGCGATGGCGAACGGCACGTTGAGGATGCGCGCCAGCGTCTGGGCTAAGAGCGTCTTCCCCGACCCGGTCGGTCCCAGCATGACGATGTTCGACTTCTGCAGCTCGACATCGTCGGACTTACCGCCCGGCAGGTTGATCCGCTTGTAGTGGTTGTACACCGCAACGGAAAGGACGCGCTTGGCCTTCTCCTGGCCGATCACGTACTGATCCAGCACCGCCTTGATCTCGTGCGGCTTGGGGATGTTCTTGAGTTCGACCTCCAGGTCCTCGCCAAGCTCTTCGTCGATGATCTCGCTGCACAGCTCGATGCACTCATCGCAGATGTACACGCCGGGACCCGCGATGAGACGCTTGACCTGGTCCTGGTACTTGCCGCAGAAGGAGCACTTCAGCTGCCCCTTGTCGTCCGTGAACTTGAACATCTCCCCACCCCTCTTTCCGGCTGGCGCCGTGATCGGTCTTGGGGCGTGGTCAACGGCCGCCGGAGAGGGTGCGCGGCGTCAGCACCTCGTCGATGAGGCCATACGTGCGGGCCTCCTCGGGAGCCATCCAGTAGTCGCGCTCCACGTCCTGCGCCACCTTTTCGAACGGCTGCCCGCTCGCCTCGGCCAGGATGCGGGTGGTGAGCTCCTTCTCCCGCAAGAGCTCCTTCATGGTGATCTCCACATCGGTGAGCTTGCCGCCCAGGTTGCCCACCCACGGCTGGTGGATCATGACGCGGGAGTTCGGCAGGGCCTTGCGCTTACCCTTGGTACCCCCCGCCAGGAGAATGGCCGCCATGGACGCCGCCATGCCCACGCACACGGTCTCCACCTCGGCCCGGATGAAGCGCATCGTGTCGAAGATGCCCAGGCCGGCGTGCACGCTCCCCCCGGGGGAGTTGATGTACAGGTGCACGTCCTTCTCCGGATCGTCGCTGTCGAGGAAGAGGAGCTGGGCGATGACGACGTTGGCGACCTGGTCGTCGATCTCCGTCCCGAGGAAGATGATGCGGTCCTTGAGCAACCGGCTGTAGATGTCGTACGCGCGCTCGCCGCGGTTGGTCTGCTCGATGACGTACGGGACCACCGTCACCGCCTCCCTTCTCTCCGTTCTCCGAAGGTTACCCGGCTCCGTGGTCGCCGGACGCCGCCTCGGTCGCCTCCGCCTCGCCCTCGGGCGCCTCGCCCTCGCCCTCGTCCGCCGGGGCGTAGATGTCCGCCAAGAAGGCGAGGGCTTTCTCCCGCAGGAGCACGTCGCGGATGTAGGCGCGTTGGCCTCGGCTGAGGGTTCGCTGCCCATCCCTCCGCCCCTTCTCCGGTCGGCCCAGCAGGCGGTCCGCAGCGGCGGCGATCTCTCCCTCCAGGGGCTCGAGACCCTCCCGCTCGGCCAGCGCCTCCAGCACCATGTTGCGCTTGGCGCGGCGCTCGGCCGCCGGGCGCATCTCCTCCCGCAACGCCGCCTCGTCCTTGTTGGCGGCCGCCAGGTAGGCCTCCACGGGAACACCCTGCTGCCGCAGGCTGAGCGCGAACTCCTCCCACAGGATATCCGACTGGCGTTCCACCAATGGCTTGGGAACCGCGACCGCCACGCGGTCCACGAGCGCGTCGACGGCGGCGTCCAGGCGCGCCTCCCGCTCCCGCCGGCGCTCCTGCGCCTCCAGGTAGGCGCGCGCCTTCGTGCGCAGGTCGGCCACCGACTCCGCCCCCGCGTGCCGGGCCAAGGCGTCGTCGAGGGGCGGGAGTTCGCGCTCCACCACGCCCAGCACGCGGATGCGCGTCAGCGCCTCCTCGCCCGCGTGCGCGGGGGCGGTGGCGGGCACCGTCCACACCACCTCGCGCGTCTCGCCTACCGGCGATCCGTTCAGGGCGGCCGCCAGGCCGGCGATGTCGCCGTCCCCCGCCTGCATGTCCAGGACGGTCCGGCGCGGTCCCTCGACCACCTCGCCCCCGATCTCGGTGGTCACCTCTGCGCGGACGAGCGACTGCTCCCCCACCCGGTCGGCCTCCCGCTCCCGGGCGTGCTGGCGCCGGTACTCCTCGAGGAAGGCGTCCACCGCCTGCTCGTCCACCTCGCGCCGCTCCACCTCCACCCGGAGGTCGCGCACGTCGCCCAGTTCGATCGGCGGCCGCACGGCCACCCTGGCCCTATAGGTGAGAGGCTGGCCCTCGACGATGGCCGGATCCCCCTCCAGGTCGGCGCTTCCCACCGGCCGAAGCCCCTCCTGCTCGACCGCCTCGTCGAACGTCTCCTCCACGAGCCGGCCGAGGGCTTCCTGCAGGATGGCGTCGCGTCCGAGGAAGGCTTCGACGATCGGGCGCGGCGCCTTGCCGCGGCGGAAGCCGGCGAAGGCATAGCGCTGACCCAGCCGGCGCACGGCCTCCTCGACCGCGCGCTGGGCGCGTTCCGCCTCCACCTCCACCGTCACGAGCGCCTCGTCGGGTTGGGTCCGCTCCACCGTCACCTTCACCGTTCGACCCTCCGTTTGGCCGCAAGCCCTTGCCGTACCGCGTCGTCCATAAAAAACGCCCCGGATGTCGGGCGCGCGACCCGCCGGGGGCATGTGGTGCGGGCGGAGAGACTCGAACTCTCACGAGCGCTGCTCATGGGATCCTAAGTCCCACGCGTCTGCCGTTCCGCCACGCCCGCGCGAACCTCTTGGTGGGCCATGATGGATTCGAACCATCGACGCCCCGCTTAAAAGGCGGGCGCTCTAACCGCTGAGCTAATGGCCCAAGGGGCCCGGACGACCCCCGGCGGAGGCGGTGCGCCGAGGCGCGCCCCAAAGATCCGTAGACACAAAAACTGGGGTGAATGAGGGGACTCGAACCCCCGACCCCCAGGGCCACAACCTGGTGCTCTAACCAACTGAGCTACATCCACCGTGCACGGCGAGTATAGCCATGCCGGCGCGGGGGTGTCAAGAAACCCGCACCCGGCCGGGATGAGTGCGAATCGTCGGACGGGAGGGTATCTTCTGCCGATGCGCGAACTGCGCCATGCCGCCCGGACGCGGCGGCACCCGGCAGCGAGCCCTCGACGCCCCGTCCCTGCCGCGCTCGCGCCCCACGACCACGCAAAGGGGGCGTTGTCCATGCTGTTCCCCCATCGGCCGCGCGCGCTCCTGGCCGCCGCGGCTCTCTCCGTCGCCGCCCTCGCGGCGCCGACTGTGCCCGTCCAGGCCCACGCCCGCCTGCGCGCCTCTCCTCAGGGCGTCCTCAACGTCGGCCTCCAGTCGGACATCGTGACCATGGACCCCTCGCAGTCCTCGGCCTATGTGGACCGCCAAGTGATGATCAACATCTACGACACGTTGCTCCAGTTCAGCCCGCGCATGCAGGTGGAGCCCGACCTGGTCACGCGCTGGACGATCGGCGACGGCGGCCGCCGGTATACGCTCTACTTGCGCCACGGCGTCACGTTCCAGGACGGGACGCCGTTCGACGCCCAAGCGGTGATCTTCAACCTCGACCGCGACCGTCAGCCCTCCTCGGCCCGTGCCTCGACCCTCAAGCCCATCGTGTCGCTCCAGGCCGTCGGGCGTTACGAAGTGGTGATCCAGCTCTCGGCCCCGTACGCTCCCCTCCTGTCCGTGCTGGCTGGGCGCAGCGGCATGATGTGCTCGCCCGCCGCCGTGCAGCGGGAAGGGGCGAGCTACGGCTCCGACCCGGTGGGCACGGGGCCGTTCGAATTCGTCAAGTGGGTGCGCAACGACTACATCGAACTGCGGGCCAACCCCCACTACTGGCGCCCCGGCGTGCCCAAGGTGGCCGAGGTCGTCTACCATCCCATCCCGGACCCCACGACCGAGCTCAACGCCCTCAAGACGGGCGAGCTGCAGATCGTGGACACCCTGGCCGCCAAGGACCTGGCGTCGGCCAAGGCGGACCCCGGCTTGCGCGTCTATGAGTCCCCCGGCCTCGGCTGGGTCGGCATCTACATCAACACGAAGGCGGCGCCTTTCAACAACCTCGACGTGCGCCGCGCCCTGCAGTACGCGATCAACCGGGCCGTGATCGACCGTGTCATCTACTACAACACGGCGACGGTGGCCTATACGCAGTTCCCGCCCGCCCAATTCGCCTACGACCCCTCCCTCACCATCCCCTACAGCCCAGCCACCGCCCGCCAGCTCCTGGCCCAGGCCGGGTACGCCCACGGTCTCTCGTTCACCATGCAGGGCGACAACGACCCGGTCACGCAGCAGGAGCTGCAGCTCATCCAGATCATGCTCAAGCAAGTCGGCATCGACATGAACATCCAGCTCCTCGACTTCGGCACGCTGCTCGGCAACGAGCTGAAGGAGAACTACCAGGCCATGGCGCTGGGTTGGAGCGGTCGCGTCGACCCAGACGAGAACTCCTACCAGTTCGACGTCACCGGCGGCAGCCTCAACCAGACCGGGTTCGGCAACGCCACGATCGACGGCTACCTGCTCAAGGCGCGCACGTACACGAGCGAGATCGTGCGCCGTTCGTACTACTGGGCCGCGGCCCGCCTGCTCGACTACTACTCGCCGTACGTGTTCATCGCCTTCCCGCCGGACTTCAAGGCCACCTCGACCCGGGTGCAAGGGTTCGTCCACTACCCGGACGGCCTCATGCGCCTGTGGGACGTGAGCCTCGGCTAGCGGGGCGCGTCCACCCCGGCCGCGCCGGGCGCCCGGCGCGGCCGGCGCGTCGCCCCACGCCCCGAACGGGAGGGAATGCCGGTGTTGACCTACGTCGCGCGCCGCCTTCTCCTTTCGGTGCCGGTGGTGCTGTTCGTCCTCGTCGGCGTCTTCCTCCTCATCCACCTCACGCCCGGCAACCCTGCCGCCATCATGCTGGGTGAGGAGGCGAGCCCCGCGGCCGTGGCCGCGCTGACGCGCAAGCTCGGGCTCGACCTGCCCTTGCCCGTGCAGTTCGCGCGCTACCTCTGGGCCGTAGTGCACGGCAACCTGGGGAGCTCGCTCCAGTCCGGCCAGCCGGTCACCCTCCTCATCGGCCAGGCCCTGCCGGTCACCCTGGAGCTGGCGGTCCTCGCCATCGCGGTGGCCGTCGCCGTCTCCATCCCCCTCGCCGCCGTCGCCGTCATCCACCGGGGCGGCGTCGTCGACTACGTCCTCCAGGTCCTTTCCCTGGTGGGCGTGGCGCTGCCGAATTTCTGGTACGGGCTCATCCTCATCGACCTGTTCGCCCTCACCTGGCCCATCCTGCCCGTCAACGGCTTTCAGCCCCTCTCGGCCGGCCTGGGCACCAACCTGCGCTACATGGTCCTGCCCACGGTCGTGCTCGCCACATTTCTCGTGTCGGTGGGCGCCAACGTCCTGCGCGAGGACCTCCTCGAAGCGGCGGCGGAGGACTTCATGCGCACCGCCCGGGCCAAGGGCCTGTCGCGCTCGGCCGCGGTGTGGCGGCACGCCCTGCGCAACGCCCTCCTCCCCTACCTGACCGTGATGGGTCTTCAGTTCGGCGGCCTCTTGGGCGGGGTGGTCATCACCGAGACGGTGTTCGGCGTACCGGGCATCGGCCGGCTCATCGTGAACGCCATCTTCAACCGCGACTTCCCACTCCTCCAGGGAGGCGTCCTCTTCTTCGCCGTCGTCGTGGTGTTGGTCAACCTCGCCACCGACCTCCTCTACGCCGTCATGGATCCGCGCGTCACCTACCGCTGACGGGAGGCGATGCCCTTGAACGAGCCCCTCGCCGCCCCCTCGGGCCCCGCACCGGAGCCCCTCCCGGCGGACCCGTCCCGGCCCCCCCCCGGCGGCCCCCGCGGCGCCCCCCCCCCCCCCCACCAATGGGTAGGCGGCGCCCAGGGCCGCCGCAACGCCCACCCCCCCCACCCCAGGGGCCGCCTCCCCAAAGCGTAACCCCCCACCAACCGCCACGCCGGCGGCGCCGCCGCCCGCGCCCCGCGCCGCCCCCGCGGGCCCCGCCCCGGCGCCCCCCCCGGCGCCCCCGCCCCGGCCGCCGGGCGGCGGCCGCCTCGGCTTCGCCCATGCCCCCCTCCTATGGGTAGGCGGCGCCCTGGTCCTCCTCATCGCCCTCACCGCCCTGGCGGCGCCCCTCCTCGCCCCCGCCGGGCCGACCGCCGCCGACCTGTCCGCCATCCTTTCGCCCCCCGGGCACGGCCACCTCATGGGCACCGACGACCTGGGGCGGGATGTGTGGGCACGGGTCGTGTGGGGAGCCGGCATCACCCTCCCCGCCGGCCTCGAAGCCACTCTCCTGGCCCTCCTCCTGGGCGCGCCCCTCGGCCTCGTGGCGGGCTACTTCGGCGGGGTGGCGGGCGAGGTCATCCTGCGCGCCACCGACGTCCTCCTCGCCTTCCCCAGCCTGGTGCTGGCGCTCGCCATGGCCGCCTTCCTCGGCCCGGGGGAGGGCAACGCCATCCTCGCCATCGGCATCGTCTCCGCCCCCGCCTTCGTGCGCGTGGCGCGGGCCAGCGTCCTCCCCCTGCGCCAGCGCGAGTTCGTGGAGGCGGCTCGCAGCCTGGGAGCGGGGGACGGGCGCATCCTCCTCCGGCACGTGCTGCCCAACGCCTGGGGACCGGTGGGCGTCCTCGCCTTCCTCACCGTCGGCAGCGCCATCCTCGCCGAGACCAGCCTCAGCTTCCTCGGCCTCGGGACCCAGCCGCCCGCCCCCAGCTGGGGAGCCATGGTGCAAGAGGGAGCCGACTACCTCTCGCAGGCGCCGTGGATCTCCCTCTATCCCGGCCTCGCCATCCTCGTCACGGTGGTCTCCTTCAACCTCCTGGGCAACGGCCTGCGCCAGGCCCTCGCCCCCAGGCGCGGCTGAGGCCGCGGCGGCCCGCCGCCTATCGCAAGGCGCGGCGCACGGCACGCGCCCACAGGGCCGCCGCGCCCTCCTGCCCCAGGCTGTGGGCGACGCGCCGCAGCCAGCCGGGCAGGCGCAGCGTGAGGTAGAGGAGGGCGAGGGAGGAAACGAGGGCGGCCGGGGCGGAGCCGCTGGCCGGCAGGTCGAGCGCCGCCACCTGGAACACGATGAGCAGCACCACCTGCACGGGCTGCAGGAGAAGCACGGCGGCGAACTCCGCCGCCCACGCCCTCGCCACCGCCTGGGCGGCGGGATGGACGACGCACACGAGGGCGAGCGGCGCCAGGGCGGCCAGCACGAAAGCCTGAGAACAACGTTTCATCGGCCGGTTCCATTATGCCAGATGCGGCAACGCGGTGTCTGGTTGCAGCCAAGGTCCCGAGCATGGCCCGCCCCAGGGTGGGGTGGGACCGGGCCTGCCGAAGCTTTTCCTCAGGAGGGGATTGTGCTATAACCGTGCGGCTCTGCGATGGAAGAACGGGAGCAGCACGAGCACACCGCGCCTTCTGAGCTGCAGCGGAACAGGGTCAGCGCAAGCCACTACTGCCCCATTTGTTCACGGCCGCTCGAGGCGCGCCACTGCAAGCTGGTGTGTTCCATCTGCGGTTACTACATGTCCTGTTCGGATTTTTACTGAAACAGAATCGAGGTGCCGCTGGCCCGGGCGAGCCGGGAGCGCGGCCCGTTGTCCTGTGGAGAAGGAGGAAACGTGGCACTCAGGATCACCAACCGGGAAGTGGATGGCGTCACCGTGGTGGAATTGGATGGACGGATTGTACTGGGCGAGGAAAGCAACTCGCTGCGCGAGACCGTCAAATCGCTGCTTGCCAACAACAAGCGCAAGATTGTTCTCGATATGCGCAATGTGACGTACATTGACAGCACAGGCCTAGGCACGTTGGTGGCCAGCTACCAGAGCGCGCGCAATCAGGGCGCTACGTTGAAGCTGGCCAATCTGGGATCGAAATTCCAAGAAATCCTGCAGGTGACCAAACTGATCACTGTGTTTGACGTCTACGACAACGAAACTGCGGCCATCAAAAGTTTCCAGTAGCCCTCGCCAACCTCGCTGGCCGGCGCACAGGCTGGACGGGCGCGGCTTGCGTCAGCGGCGGGAACACAGCCGCCGGCATGGCGGGTGCCGTGCCCAGGGGGCGAAGACGCTCATTCCTCCAGCCGGTACATTGTCAGTCCGCTGAGCAATTTCGGGTAGAAGTCGGTGGATTTCTGCGGCAGGACGTTCCCGCTGAGGGCAATCTCCATCACCTGTTCCACGCGCACGGGATTCAACAGGCAGGCCAGTTGTGCGCTGCCGTTTTCGACCGCCGCAATGGCCTTGTCCATCTCTCGTTCATAGGTGAGATAGGACTCATCCCGGACCGCTGCGGGGGTGATGCCCAGCCCTTTTTCGAGCACCAGGCGATGCAACACCATCACGTCGAGCCGGCGCTGGGCCGGAGTGGCGTCGGGAATCAGTTCATCCAAGTTCACGTTGGGCCGAAGGACGAAGAGGAACAACCCCGCCCCGGCCGCACAGATGCCGATGGTGGTGCGGGTGGCGCCACGCTGCATCAGGTCTTTGCGGAACTGCTCCCGTTCCTGCTGCGGGTGGGCGGAGGCGGGATAGGCGTACCAGTCAAAGTACGGCTCCAACTGCTTGCGAAAGCGAGTGAACTCGAACCCGGGCAGATTGGCAATCACGCGGTGCGTGGGCAGGATGGTGATTCCCTCGCTGTCGGCATTGAAAAACGTCATCATGGCGAACTCGTAGGGCGCGTGGGGCACGGGCGCCGCAGCGGCCTGGCGACGCTCGTTGCGATAGGCGAGCGCGGTTTCGTAGCGGTGGTGGCCATCGGCGATGACCAGCTTTTTGTCGGCCATTTCGTTGACGAAGCGCTGGATCGTCTCTTCGTCCACGATGGGCCAAAGGCGATGGACAACGCCATATTCATCGCGCACTTCGACCGGGGCGGGTACGCGGGAGACGCTTTCGAGCAGTTGATCCACACGGCGGTGCGGATCGGAAAACAACAGGAAAAGCTGCCCGGTCTGGACACGGGTCGTGCGCAGCAGCTCGAGCCGGTCGGCTTTCGGAGCTGCCAGGGTCTGCTCGTGCCGGTGCACGACGCCGGCTTCGTAGTCTTCCACCCGGCCCAGCGCGATGAATCCCCGGCGATGGCGAAGCACATCGGTACCGGGCACGACGTATTCCTGGAAATAGGCATAGAGAGCCGGGGCAGGATCGCGCACCAGGATCCCCTCTGCGATCCAGCTTTCGAGCGTCGCCGCGGCGCGTGTATAGACGTTGGTGCGTTCGTTGTCGCCGGGTTCGGGCCGGCCTTTTTCGATGCGCACCAGGTTGTAGGGATCGAGTGCGTAGTACCGCGCCTGCATCTCCGGCGTGATTTTGTCGTAGGGCTGCGTCAGCACGCGCTCCAGATTCAGGCGGCTGGCGTTGTAGCGATAGGCGGCAAATGCGCGGATCTCAGCCATTCCGGCCTCACTGCGTGATCGTGCACCAGCCCGCTATTCTAGCAATTCACCAACAGACGCCCAAGAAGACAACGCGACTGCGCTAGAATGAGCATCGGGAGCGATGTCGATGCAGGAACCCCACAAGGATTTCCGCGACGTGCGGCTGCTGATTTTTGATCTCGACGGCACGCTGATCGATTCCAAGCTCGACCTGGCCCTTTCGGTCAATGCGGTGCGCGCCTGGATGGGCCGGCCGCCGCTGGAGCCGGAACGCATCTACAGCTACATCGGCCAGGGGGCGCCGATGCTGATTCGCCGCGCGCTGGAAGAAGGCGTCAGCGAAGAAGAGATCGAGCGGGGACTGAAATACTTCCTCGAGTACTACCACGCCCACATGCTGGACAACACAGTCCCCTACCCGGGTGTTCGCGAAGGGTTGGAACAGTTGGCGCAGCGGCCGAACACCCTGCTGACGGTCTACACGAACAAGCCGGAACGGTTCAGCCGCCAAATTCTAGAAGGCCTCGACCTGGCCCGATTTTTCCGGCAGGTGTACGGAGGCAATCGCTTCGAACGAAAGAAGCCGGATCCGATGGGCGTCGAGGCGCTGCTGCGCGAATTCCAGTGCGCGCCGCACGAGGCCATGATGGTCGGCGACAGCGAAATCGACGTGCTGACCGCACGCAAGGCCGGCATCTGGTGCGCCGGCGTCACCTACGGACTCGGCGCCGAACGACTGCGCGAGCATCCGCCCGACCTGCTGCTCGATTCGCTGTGCGATCTCCCCGCTCGACTTGCTGGCCGCCCCTGACGGGAGGGCGCCGGCAAACCCACGCTAGTCCGCGGAGGAATGCTGCCGGTACCACGCCCAGGTGCGACGGAGTCCTTCCTCGAAGCTGACCTGCGGACGGTAGCCGAGATACTGTCGGGCACGAGAAATATCGGCCTGCGAGTGCTGGATATCGCCGGCGCGCGGCGGCAGATACGCCGGGGACACCGAGGCTCCGGAGATGCGGGTCAGGCAGTCGAGCAATTCGTTCAGGCTGATGCGCGCACCGGTGCCGATGTTGAAGACCATGCCGGAGACGCCCGGGGCCTGGCTAGCGAGCAGATTCGCCTGAACAACATTGTCCACATAGACAAAATCGCGCGACTGCGTGCCATCGCCGTAAATCTTCGGTGTTTCTCCCGTCCGCAGTGCCGTGCAGAACTTGGAAAGCACGCCGGAGTACGGCGAACGAGCGTCTTGGCGCGGACCGAAAACGTTGAAGTAGCGCAGTGAGACGTTTTCCAGGCCGTAGGCGTAACCGAACACCTGCGCGTAGAGTTCTGTGACGAATTTTGTGACGCCGTACGGCGATACCGGCTCCGGTCGCATGGACTCCGTCTTGGGCAGTGCCGGCGACTGGCCATAGACGGCCGCCGAGGACGCGACCACGACCCGCCGGACCTTCGCCTGGCGAGCCGCCAGCAGGACGTTCAGCGTGCCTTCCACGTTCACGACATGGGTTCCGATCGGGTCCTGCACGGACTGGGGAACCGAGGTCCGCGCGGCCTGGTGCAGCACGACCTCGACACCGCGACAGGCGCGCTGCACTGCAGCCGGATCGCAGATGCTGCCCTCGATCAGCTCAATGCGATCGAGCACACCCGCCAGATTCTCCCGTTGGCCGCTCGAGAAATCGTCCAGCACGACGACCTCGTCGCCACGGGCCACCAGCGCTTCCACAATGTGCGAGCCGATGAAGCCGGCACCACCGGTTACCAGATAGCGCATCAGGGCCCTCCGACAGAAAACGCCCTCCGTCCCCTTCCGGGTTCGTTTGCGATTCAACGGCTGGGTTCGAAGTGAATCGAGCCCGTCCCTGAAGATTGCTTTGCTGGCAGCAGATGCAGTGGCTCCCTGACCGCTGCCGCACCCGGTCTACCGAACAGCGCCTGAGGACTTTCCGCAGCCGCCGCGATTCAGGTACGCTTGACTATAGCCTGGGCGGCCGTAAGGGGCAAGCCAGCGCGCAGAAAGAGTCCCTACGGGCAACAGTGCCGGGGGCTCGGGAGTCCAACGGAGAGCGATGAAACGGTTGCTGGGAATGGTCGCGCTGGTCGTTGGCCTGGTGGGGCTGCTGGTGCTGGGGGCTAGGCACTTCGTTTTCTCTCCGGCAGCAAACCGTGTAGGCCCATCCGCCCCGGCGATGCCAGCGAACGCCCCCGGCCCGACCCCGTCGGTTGAACCACCCGGTCGGGAACCAACAGCGAACGCCGTACCGGCCAAGGCTGCCCACGCCGAAGACCCGCCCGCGCTGCCGTTTCGCGCCGGAGAGAAACTGGACTACCGGGTGCGCTGGTCGTTTTTTCCTGCGGCGGCAACCGTAGAGATGACTGCCGTCGGGCACCGCGCCTTCGACCATCGAACCGCGTGGCACTTCCAGGCGGTGGCCCGAACGCTCGCCCCGGTGCGCACGATCTACGAGCTGGATGATCAGTTCGACTCCTACAGCGAGGCGGCGACCCTGCGCAGCCTGCAGTTTGAAATGCACCTGCGCGAGCAGGGCCAAGAGCAGCGGCGCGTTGTGCAGCTGATGCGCGGCGAGGAAGCGCCCCGTTCGGATGGCATCGGGGTGCGCGTGCCGGAAGAAACCCGCGACGCGCTCGGGCTGATCTATTACCTGCGCACCGTGAACTGGCCGCAGCGTCCGGAGCTGCGCCTGCCTGTCTACGACGGGCGAACGCTGTACGAGATCCGAGCCAAACGGGAAGAGGCCGACACCCGCGTGGAAGTGCCGGCCGGAGGGTTTCAAGCCGAACGGATCTCGCTGCGCGTCTTCCGCAACAGCCAGCCGGTGCCGATGACGTCGTTTCAGCTCTGGCTGGCCCACGACGCTGCACGCACGCCTGTACTGATCGAAGCCGAACTGCCTTTTGGATCGCTTCGCGTGGAACTGCAGCCCCGTTCGCCACAGTGAGGCGCCTGTGTTCAGCCGAACCGTAGGGTCTCAATCAATCCGCAGACAATATGGCCGATGGTGATATGAGCTTCCTGAATCCGCTGGGAGTCCCGAGACGGCACGTTGAGCAGCAGGTCGGCGCGTTCGGCGAGCGCCCCGCCGGTTTCCCCCGTCAGGGCAACGACGAAGGCGCCGCGGGCCCGGCCGACTTCGGCGCCGCGGAGTACGTTGAGACTGGCGCCGCTGGTGGAAAGAGCCACGAGCACATCGCCCGGCTGCACCAGAGCTTCGACCTGGCGGGCGAAGATGTGCTCGAAACCGTAATCGTTGGCCGCAGCGGTCAGCACAGAAGGATTCGCGGTCAGCGCGAGCGCGGGTAGCCCCGGCCGATCCCGCCGCAGGCGAACCACCAGCTCGGCGGCAATGTGCTGCGCATCGGCCGCGCTGCCGCCATTGCCGAACAGAACCACCTTGCCGCCGGCAGCGAGCGTCGCGGCGGCCTGTTCCGCAAAGCGGGCGATCCGGGCAATCAGCTCGTCGGAAAAGCTCTGCTTGACGCGACAGCTCTCGGCCAGTTGCTCGCGGATCTGCCGGTACAGATCCTGCATGTTAGATCCCTCGCCGCTCCACGCGGGTTCGGCGGCCTGACTATAGCAGGATTCCCTTGCCGTCAAAAGGCGTGACCACGCCTGCCTCGGCACTGCAAAACCTGTTGCCCGCCGGGCCCGTCTCAGCAGAAGATGACGCACCGAACGGCCAGTGGGGGCACAGAAGCCGTTCCGCGGAGCCGCGCGTGGAAACCGTCCTGATCCTGTTGCTCGGTCTGGCGATTGGTATTGCGGTCGGATTGCTGGGGGTGGGGGGCGGGATCCTGATCGTCCCTGCGCTGAGCATTTTGCTGGGCATGAACCAGCACCTGGCGCAGGGAACCTCGCTGTTCATCCAGTTGCCCCCGCTCGGGCTGGGTGCGCTGTACGCGTACTGGAAGCGGCGGCAGGTGGACTGGCGCGCCGGCTGGACCTGCGCTCTGGGATTTTTTCTGGGCGGATACTTCGGCAGCCTGATTGCAATCCAAATCCCTGCCGACGACCTGCGCGCGATCTTCGGAGTGTTCCTGATGCTTGCCGCCATGCTGCTGCGGCGGAAGTCGCCCCACCGCGGCCCGGGAACAGAAATCATGCCTGAAACCTTTGCGCGTCTGCTCTCCATCTTCAGCGTGGCCTGCGTGGTGGGTGTGCTGGGTGGACTGTTGGGGGTGGGCGGCGGGATTCTTCTGGTTCCGTTTCTGGTGCTTCTGTTCCATTTTGAACAGCACCGTGCACAGGGCACCAGTCTGGTGGCGCTGGTGCCGCCCACGGGCCTGCTCGCGTTTCTGGAGTACTACCGTGCCGGGCATGTGGATTGGCGCGTGGGGCTTTTGATTATCCCCGGGGTTTTTTTCGGCGGAGTGGTGGGAAGCCGTCTGGCACAAAGGCTTACGCCGACCCGGATGCGTCGGGTATTTGCGGCATTCCTGTTCCTGCTGGGAGCGTGGGAGGCAGTCACAGCCTGGTGGTTCTGAGCCGCGACCGCAGAGTGCCTGAGCGACTGGCCCGTGGTTTGCTGGGGAGTGGCTAGCGTTGCTCGAGGCCAGGCATGTTGGGCCCTTGGTACCGCCAGCGGGTCATCGGTTACACCGCGCGGCTGCTGCTGACGCTGCTGCTGTTCTACTGCCTGTACCTGGTGGTTACGCGCGCTGTCGGACACTGGTACTACCGGCAGGGAACGGTTGCCGAGCTGGAGCGCGCCATCGCGTGGAACCCGCGAGAAGCCCGTTACTATGCCGCTTTGGCGCGCGGTCGGCAGGCCGCGCTGCTCGAAGCCGATTCGCAGGAGATCCTTGAACTGTACGAACACGCAGCTGCCCGTGCACCGCGCCGGGCTGAGTTCTGGATCCAGCTTGGCAGCGCATACGAGTGGGCGGGCCGACCCGCACAGGCACGTCAAGCCTATGAACGCGCGCTGCACCGGGCACCCAATTCGCCGCAGGTCAACTGGCAGGTCGGGAATTTCTATCTGCGTGCTGGCGATCTGGACGCTGCCTTTGCGGCACTGCAGCGTGCGGCAGTACAAGACCAGCAGCTCCGCCGGGCCGTGTTCGCACTGGCCTGGCGCGCGGCCGATCCCGAACGCATTCGTGCACAACTGCTCCCACGCCAAACGGACGTGCTGCTCGACTATCTGGATTTTCTTGCCGCCACCGACCGTGCCGACGAAGCCGAGGCCATCTGGGCGCTGCTGACCGGGCAGCGAGCAGCGTTTGCGCCGAAGCGGGTGTTTCCGTATCTGGACCTGCTCCTGCGCACCCGCCGCACCGAGGCTCTGCGAACCACCTGGCAGTGGCTCTATCCTGTGCCAGATCCCGCAGAGGAACTGATCACCAACGGCAGCTTCGAACAGGACGCTTGGAATGCCGGCCTCGATTGGCACATCGACTCCGCCGAGGGCGCGCGAGCGGCCACGGAAACCGGTACGGCACGACACGGGCAGCGGGCCCTGGTGATCCGATTCGAGGGTCGCCAGAACGTGCACTTCACACACGTCTTCCAACACGTACCCGTGATGGCAGAGACGCAGTACCGCTTCACGGCCTGGGTCCGGAGCGAAGCCGTGACGACCGACCGCGGCCCGCAGTTGGAGATCTTCGACCCGGATGCCCCGCAGCCGCTGCGGTGGACCACACCGGCGATGACCGGAACGCACCCGTGGACAGAACTTTCACTCGAGCTGCGCACCGGTGCGCAGACGCGCATCGTGGTGGTCCGGGTGACGCGGCTGCCGAGCCACCGGATCGACAACCGCATTGCGGGCACGTTCTGGCTCGATGCAGTGAGCCTGCGCCGACTGCCGTAGCGCCACCCGCGGGGCATCACGTCGGACGCGACCACGCCTGGAAATCAGCAGGGGCCACCAGTGCGGCAAGTATTCCCAGCAGCGTAGCAAACAGCATCGCATTTGCGGGAAGCTGCAGATTGAAGTCCGCAGCCGAGTGCACGAGCAGTGCCAGTCCACCGGCGGCGCAACCGAGCAGCTCGAACCGCTCCGGACTGCCCGGCGACCGAAACAGACCCGCAAGCCAACCGCGCAGCACCAATACGGCAATGGCCGCAAACAGCAGCAGCGCTGCCGGCAAGCCAAGCTCCACGGCAGCCTGCAGGTAGTCATTGTGTGCGTGCTCGATGATTTTCCCCGGCAGCGCGGTCTGTACCTGCGGATAGACGTCGGCAAAACTGCCGAATCCGCTGCCCAGCCAGGGATGGGCACGAAGGAGCGTCCCTGCGTCATGCCAGACGTGCAGTCGCGGAATGGTATCGGCCTCCAGCTGCGCGAAGCGCTCGAATACCGGACCGAGACCAATCCAAACACCAAGCCCGGCAACGGCCATCAACAAAACAGCCAGAACCGCGGCCGCGCGACGACGGTACGGGGTTGAAATCAACCAGGCCAGTGCAACAGCCCCGGTGCCTGCCACAGCACTCAGCAGGCCCATGCGGGAACGGGAAAACAGAATGGCCGTCAGCAGGAGCGCGGCCAAGACGGAAAAAAAACAGGCGCGCGCTAGCATTTCGCCCTCTCGAGCGTCACTCTGCTTCGGCCGCAGAGCGTTCCGCAGCGACCCACGTTCCCAGTGATAGAGCGCGGCAGCGACCGCCAGCGGCAGAATCATCTCCAGCAGGCCGGAGAAATGGTTCGGGTTGACGTAGGTACCGGTGGCGTGCGCGATGTAGTACACCTTTTCCAGAGTAAAGATGCGGTGCCAATCGGCCAGGTATTGCACCATCCCGTACAGCGATTCCAACACACCGAGCAGGAGGAGGGCCGCAAGCAACCACCGGCGTGCGTCAGCGTGCTGGCCGATCCGGACGGCCAAGAGAAACACCGCCAGGTAGGTGACCAACCTGGGCAGATGGGCCTGCACGGCATAGCCTTCCCGGGCAAGCAGGACGTGCTGTGCGAACACGAGGGCCAGCAACAGCGCCGGCACCGACCAGGGCAGGCGCGCGGGCGGCTCGGGATTTCTGCGCTGCGTCCAGAGCAGACCGGTGGCCAGCGTGAGCACAACGAACTGGACCGCAGAGAGGGTGTAGACTTCCGTGCCGCCCAACCCCAGCGCAGCAGCCCACAGGCAGGCACCGAGCCCCACAGCCAGCCTGCGCATGGAAACCTCCTATCGCGGAGCCGCACGGGCCGGCGCGACCCTGGCCGGCGCGGTCTGCGACGGCAACTGGGGCGGTGCCAGCGTTGAAAAAAACTCCGCGTAGCGAGCCAGCACACGGCGGCGTTCGAAATACTCGATGGCGTAGCGCCGGCCGGCCGCACCGAACCGGTGGCGGAGCTCGTCCGAGCGGGCCAGTTGGACCAAGGCACCTGCCAGGGCTTCGGGGTCCTCGGGAGGAACGACAGCGCCACAGCCGGCCGCACGAATCAGGCGTGCGGCTTCGCTGGCTTCGTGGATCGCAGCAACCACCGGGCGGCCCGCGGCCAGATAGGTGAGCAGCTTGGAGGGAATCACCATGTCCACGATGGCCGCCGCCTGATTCAGCAGCAGGACATCGGCAGCCGCCAGCATTTCTGCGAGTCGTCCGACAGGCTGCAGCGGCAGAAAGCGGACGTTGCGCAGACGTCGGGCGCGGGCCGTCTGCTCCAGATGAGGGCGTTCGGAGCCATCGCCAACGAGCAGAAAAAGCATCTGCGAATTGACGACGCGTTCGGCGGCGCCCAGCACAGTGTCCAGTTTTTGTTTGGCACCCATGTTGCCGCTGTGCAGGACGACGAAGGTGTCTTCGGCAATGCCCTGTTCCCGGCGGAAGGCATTCTGGCGGGGCCCTGGGCGAATGGCTTCGGTGTCAATCCAGTCGGGCAGCAGGAGCAGTTTTTCTTCGGGCACGCCCTTGCCCCGCAGGTTTTCGCAGAAGCCCTGGCAAATCGTGAGAATCCGCTCGGCTCGTCGGTAGACAAGCTGCTCCAGCCACCGGGCCGCACGCACCGCCAGCGGATGTCGCAGCAGGCCCAGGGCAATGGCGACATCCGGAACCAGATCCTTGACCTGGAGCAGGAAGCGCGCCCCGTGCCACCGCGCCAGCAATCCGGCGGCAAAGGCCAGTTGCAGTGGCGGACTGACAGCGAGCACCACATCGGGCCGGGGCAGTCGGAGCCCCAGCAACAGAGCCGGCGCCGCCAGCGCAGAATCATACGCAACGCGGCGCAGCACGCTGCGCCGTGCGGGAACGTAGCTTCGGCAGCGGAGTATGGAAACGCCGTTGCGTTCCTCGCGCAACAGCCACCGGCCGCGATCGCGATCCGCAAGACGCCATGCGGGATAATGAGAAAACGTCGTCAACACGGTAACGCGATGCCCCGCAGCAGCCAGATGCTCGGCCAGACCGGTGTTGAACGGTGCAATGCCGGTGGGCTCCGGTGCATAGTTCATCGCCACAAGCACAATGTGCATCCGCAGCCAACCTCCTGGAAGTCCTTCCTCATCTCGAGCGGCCTTCCCGTGCCGCTAGGGCGTAGCGGCGGGTGGGCAGGGCACCCGGCTCGTCCCTCAGCGCCGCAGACGGTGAAACGGGAGGCGCCGCCGCCGACTCGGGTTTCCAGGCGACCGCTTTCAGCGAGTTCCCCCAGCGCCCGACCAGGGCATTGCCCGCGTGAAACAGGGCCTGAAACAGTCGGAACATCGGTGCAGAATCAAACCACCGATAGAAGCGAAATGTCCAAGGCTGGTAGTAAACCAGGTCGCGCCGTATCGCCCAGCGCTGGATACCGGCCGCCGCGAAGATGCGGGCCAGCCGAACCGGGTCGAGCCGGTAGACAAAATTTCCAGCTTCCTCATATTCCCCGCTGAGGCCGAGCCGGACCGCCAGCCGGGTCAATGTGGCGTCAGCGGGTTCGGCGAGGACCACGGCGCGACGGGCCACGCGCAGCATTTCGCGAACGCCGCGGTACGCGTCCGAAAGGTGGTGCAATCCGTCGTGCACAAAGACAAAGTCGAACGAATCGTCCGGGAACGGCAACCGCTCGGCGTCTCCCACCAACAGCGTGCATTCGAAACCATAGCGACGGCAGCGTTCGCGCGCACGGCAAATGGCCTCCGACGAAAGGTCCAGACCGGTCACCCGGAAGCCGCGTCGGGCCAAGAATTCCGACTCCAGGCCCGAGCCGCAGCAGACCACGAGCACCGTTTCCGAAGCGAAGCTGCCCGTCGGCGCCATTTTCCAGAGCAGGTCGAGCCCGCGGCGCAGTTTGAATTCGAGCAGGTAGCGGACGGGACGGGGATAGCCGCGCGGCCGGGTGATTTCTTCTTCCGCATCCACCGATTCCCGGTAGAACTGCAACTGGCGTTCGCGCGCGGCGCCCTTGCCGACACCACGCGGCGTCGCGGCTGGGGACAGCGGGCCGACGCCGGTGGATTGCCGGCGCGCTGCGGCGCGGTCGCGCAGGCGGATTTCGTATTCTTTGAGACGAACCTGATACCAGTAGAAAGCCTTCAGGACGTTGTAGTGAAATCCCGCACGCCCGTCGAGAAAGCCGCCGCGCAGCAGGTAGGAGTAGAAAAAATAAAGCAGCGGCCGGCCGGGCACTGCCAGAAAGAGCCGCTTCAGCCAGCGGCGGCGCTCGACGGGAGTGCCCCACAGCCGCGGGCGCACCTCGCCGCTGCGGTCCCGGCGGGCGTAGCGTGTGCGCAGCAGGGCTTCCCAGTCCGAGTAGGTGTTGTGGCGATCGAAGAAGTGTCGGAGGTCGTCCGCATCGCGGTGGAGCAGCGGGGCGCGCAGCCGGCCGACCGGGCCCTCCACACACAGCCACTCGTGCAGCTCGACGTCGTAGCGCGTGACTTCCGGCACGGGGATGTGTTCGAAACGCGCGCACCGGTGCTTCACCAGAGCCATCTTCCAGAGCGGATCGCCGTGTCGCAGACGTCGTCCCAGAAATTCGTAGTGGTAGCGGATCAGGTAGCCGGCACAGTCCGGGCCGCGTTCGAGCAGCCGGATGATTTCTTCGCGCAGTTCCGGTGTGACTTCCTCATCGGCGTCGAGCAGCAACAGCCAAGGGTGCCGGAAAGGCAGATGCGCGAGCGCCCAGTTTTTCTTGCGCGGCCCACGTCCATCCCAGGTGAAGGAAACCACGTGGGCACCGCGCGCGCGGGCCAGTTCGGTGGTGCGATCGGTCGAGTGGGAATCGACGACCCAGACGTCCCCGGCCCACTCGAGCGAATCCAGACACTTGCCGAGGTTGGCCTCTTCGTTGCGGGTCGGGATGAGCACCGAGATGGGAACGTCTCGCATCGAGCTCGCTCACTTTACTTCCAGGCTTCGACAAACAGGGAGATCGAAGCCACGCCGGCTTCTTCCCGCTGCAGTTGCGCGAAGCGGGAGGGGGGATAGAGTCGGGTTTGAGTGGGTCGCATCCGCTGCACCTCCCGGAAGCCGGCGTCGGTGAGCAGTTCCTGCAGATAGGAGAAATCCAGTCCCTGGCGGTGGCCGCCCTCGCAGAACAGGAGATTGGAAAGCTTGCCCCCCAGCGAACGGTGCGGCCGCGGGAAATCGGTGAAGAAGCCGGTCTGTCCCGTCAGGTAGGCGACGACGGCCGCCTGCATGTCGGGCACCACAATGCGCATGCCGCCCCCCGGGCAGAGGACACGGTGACATTCGCGCAGTATGGCCTGGAGGTCATCCGGGTAGAAGTGCTCGAAGACGTGCGAGCTGTAGATCGAGTGCACGGAGTTGCTCGGCAAGGGCAGACCATCGCGCAGGTCGAGCACCAGATCCGGCTTGCGGAACAGGTTGCCGTCAATATTGACGAACCCCGGCAGGTATTTCATGCCGCAGCCGAGGTGCAGATGTAGGGGCTGGCCGTTGCGGCCGACGCCTTGCAGTCGCCAGCGCCAGTGATTTAGCCACAGCAACGGACGGAGCACGGTGAAGTAGAAGTCGCGCGTGGTCTGCTTCACCATCGTCAGAGCCTGCAATCCGGTTCACGGCCGGCACACGAAACTCCGGCCCGGACACGACCCGCGCGCAGAGCCACTCGCTGGTAAAGTTCGAGCATCTGGCCCGCCACTGTCCGCCAGGTGAATTGCTCGGCCACCAGTCGTCGCCCGCGCTCGCCCATGGCGCGCCCCTGCGCCGGTTGGCGGAGAATCTGTTCGATGGCCGCAGCGGTCGCGGCAGCTTCGCACGGCACAACCAGACCTGCGCCGGCCCGGGCCACCGCAGCGCACAGATTCACGCGGTCAGAGATGACCACAGGCAACCCACAGGCCATCGCCTCTGCAACCGCCTGTCCAAAATTTTCGCTGTACGACGGCAGAACAAATACTGCGCTGCCGCCAAGCAGGGCACGGCTCTGCTGCTCGTTCAGGACGCCGACAAAGCTAGCGTTCTCCAATACTTGCGCCTCTCGCAACCAGGCGCGCAGCTTAGCCCCGAGCCCCTCCGTATCCGGACCGGCCAACACCAGATGGGCCTGAGGATTTCGCCGAACCACCTCGGTAAAGGCCCGAGCCAGAACATCCAGTCCCTTTTTGAAACTGAGCCGGCCAAAAAAAACGACCCATTGCTTCCCAGCCAACTCCGGGTAACGGGCGAGCAAGCTTGCGCAGACTGCAGGGTGAGCGGGTGCAAACCAGTGTTCCTCCACTCCGACAGGGACGACGGCGCGTTCCGGCCCTTCTGCAGAGCCGACGATGCGGCGCAGCCACGCTTCAGCGAGGTCAAGTTCTTCCGGGGTGTTAAACAGCACGGCGGCGGCGTGGCGGAAGTTGCGGTATTCGATCAACCGCTCATAGACGCGCTTGCGCAGGGCATGGCGCCGGCGAAGGTATGGATCCAGCGTTCCATGCGGCTGGAGCAGATAGGGCACACCATGGCGACGGCAGGCCCACGCCGCCGCCGTGGCCGAAAAGATGTACATTGAGTAGATGTGCACGACGTCAAAGGCGGCAACCCGATGGAACAGAGCACGGGCCAGGGCCGGCGAGAACTTATACTCGGCGGGCCACGTCCAACCGTCGAAATATTCGTAGTGCACGCCGTCGTGTTCCTGCGGTGTCCTCAGCGGAAGGTTGCATTTTGTCGAACCCTCCACGTTGGTCGTGAACACAGTGACAGCGGCGCCGCAGCGGGCCAGCGCCCGCGCCAAGGCTGGACAGGCCACCGAGGGCCCACCATATCGCGGCGCCAGACTGGCAATCACCTGCAGGATCCGCATTGTTTTCTTTCTTCCCTTGCCCCCGACTTTCGCATTCAACGCCAGGGTCGCAGCAGGAAACGATAAGCTTCGACCACCGCTTCGGCATGCCTGGCCCAAGTAAATCGCTGTGCGGTCCGCTGGCCACGCTCGGCGACTTCCGCAGCGAACTGTGGCGAGCTGACCAGTTCGCCGATACACCGCGCCATCCCTTCGATATCGTCGGGGTCGAACCGCAGCCGCGGATCTTCAATCAGCTCGGGAATGGCGCCGCGATTCGAGCCGACCACCGGCAGTCCACAGGCCATGGCTTCGGCCACCGGTCGGCCGAACCCCTCGTGATAGGAGGGATACAACAGCACCTGGCAAGCGCGAAACGCCAGCGCAACCTGTTCGGTGGAAAGGACGCCCAGGTGGAGAATCTGGTCGGCGATCCCCAAGGCACGGGCGGCGCGCTCCTGCACCGGGGAAAAGGCGGAGCCGATCCGCACCAGCCGAACCGGCTGCGGCAGGCGCGACCGCAGTGCGGCGACGACGCGGAGCACCCCACCCAAGTTTTTTCGCGGGTCGCTGCTGCCTACGTGCAGCACGTGCACCACGCCCTCTTCCAGTCCGTGCCGGCGACGGAACGCAACCAGGCGCTCCGCAGGGGGCGGTGTGCGAAACTCGTCGGCGATGCCGTAATAGGCGAGGAACATCCGCCGGCGGTCGGTCCCAAGAAAGCGGTGGCACTCCTCGAGCGTGTGCTGTGAGATGCCGACGAGGGCTCCCGCGCGACGGAGCAGATGCAGCCGCAGGGCCGTGGGCAGCAGCTTCGCCTGGGATTCGCGACCTGGATAACGTAGAGTGCCATGCGCGACTGCCAGGGGATACAGGTCATGGCACGTGACCACGGTCCATTGCGGTGGCAGGGCCAGCAGAAGCTGCGCGTTGGCGTGGTCGGTGATGTGATACAGGTCAGCGCGCACGCTCTGGCACCAGCGTGGATACCGCACGTAGCGCAGCCAGCGGCTGTGCCAGGCTCTGGTGTGATTCGTTCGTCCGAATGGCGGCTCCACCAACCGGGCGACCACTTCTCCGTGCTGGCCGAGTGCCGCGGAAAGTTCTTCCGGGTAGAGGCGCATGCTGGTGCCGGCCAGGGCCCGCAGGGTGGGCAGCAGCGCGATCTGGGGTTTCACAGACATGGGCAGCGCCGCCGGGTCAGCGGCCGACGACCGCCCCCTCAGCGCGGATGATCTGTTCCAGTTCTCCGCGGTTCTCGGCGACCCAGTCCACCAGCCGGCCGACTCCCTCGCGCACCGACGTGCGCGGCTGCCAGCCGAAATCGCGTCGCGCCTTTCGTATGTCGCAGACAAACACGCGCTGATCGCCGGGGCGCCAGTCGGAACAACGGAATGGAATCCGGCGTCCGAGTTTTGCCTCCAGCAGTGCCAGCAGTTCGCGGAGCGAAAGGGCGTGTTCGGGGCCGCCGCCAATGTTGTAGGACTGGCCGCGCGTTTTTTCGTGCGATTCGACAGCGCGGAGATAGGCCTCCACCAGGTCTTCCACCCAGAGCACGTCGCGCACCTGCCGCCCGTCGCCGTACAGCGTGACCGGCCGACCCAACACCGCGCAGATGGCAAACCAGGCCACCCAGCCTTGGTCTTCCATGCCGAATTGCCGGATGCCGTAGATGCACGATTGACGGAAATTCACCGTGCGCAGGCCGTAGATGCGTGCGTAGTCAGAAACATACTGGTCGGCGGCACCCTTCGAGCAGCCGTAGGGCGAATGGAAATCGAGCGGGCAGTCTTCGGCAATGCCGTGCGGTCGTGTGCGGAAGCGATAGCGGCCGTTGCACACTTCCACCGGCAGGTGGGCCAAGCTTCCGTAGACCTTGTTTGTGGAGGCGTTCAGCAGGATGGCTTCCGGCCGGAACAGCCTGAGGGCCTCAAGCACATTGAACGTGCCCAGCGCGTTAACCTCGAAATCGTGCCGCGGATTTTGCACGGAGAGCGTCACAGCCACCTGTCCGGCCAGGTGGAGCACGACGTCGAGGTCTGGATGGCGGCGGAAGACTTCGCTCACGGCGCGGAAGTCGCGCACGTCGCCGCCGGCATATTCCACGCGGCCTTGGCGTTCGAGCCAGGCCAGATTCAGCACCGCGCCCGGCCGCACGAGATTGTCGAACAGCACCACCTGATGCCCTTCCCGCACCAGGCGATAGGCGGCATTGATTCCGATAAAACCAGACCCGCCGGTGATCAGCCATTTCATGGTCATCCTCCCTTCCCTGATTCGCCCGGTTTCTGCGCCACGGCGATCAAATTCTGGGTCCACAGGTGACCGCCCCACTGCCCGGTTTCGACGGCGAGATACAGTTCCAGCAGCGTGCGGATGGCCTGCCACGCAAGCCAACGGGCAGCACTGAACAGGCCGTGGACCCGCGGGCCTTCCGGGTGCAGTTCGATGCTTTTGAAACCCGCGGCCGTGAGCACCTGGCGCAGGCTGGAAGGGGTGAAGGCCAGCGTGTGCGTAAAATCGGAGTAAAGAATCCGCGTACCCAGCGGGCCTTCTGCGTTCGGGACGCGTAGGATCAGCCGCCCGCCGGGTCGCAGCGCCTGCCAGATCGCATCCAGCAGGTCCAGCAATTCGTCTTTTTCGAGATGCTCGAACAGGTCAATTGCCGTGATGCAATCGTACACCGGGGAACACCCGGCCAGTGCTTCCCGGGCCTCGCCGTGCATGACATTGGCCAGGCCAAGGCGTCGTGCCGCCTCGACCTGTTCGGCGCAACGGTCGACTCCCCTGGCATTCGTGTAGCCTTCTTCGGCAAGGAAGGTCAGGAAACTCCCGTAGCCGCAGCCCAGGTCGAGCACGCGGGCGTTCCGGTCCGCCGGAAGCAACGTGCGAAAATAATCTCTCCAGACACGCCGTTCGCGTTCCAGGCCGGCCCGGGAGATGTCGTGGATTGCACCGAAGTGCGTGCTCAGATAGCGCTGGTACAACCGTTGCGGCGCCATTTCGGCTCCCCTCTTCATTGAAGCCGTATCCTTTCTGGCGTCGCGCAGCGGCACGCGGTCAGCAGCGGCAGGGTGCGAGCCGAGTGGGCCTGCCGTGCCAGTTCGAAGACCTGCCGGTAGCGGCCAGCGACTCCTGCGAGGGTGTAGCGTGCCAGGGCGAATTCTCGCGCACGCTGGCCAAGCCGCGCGCGCTGCTCGGCAGAGGTAAGCAGGGCTTGCAGCGCGCGGCGCAGTTCCGCGACGTCGCCTTCGGGGAAGACCAACGCGCCCGGGCCGGCCACTTCCGGAATCGCGCCGGAATTGGAAACGATGGAAGGCCGTCCCACCATCATCGCCTGCGCCAGAACCAGGCCGAACTGTTCCTTCCATCTGGGTGTGCGATAGGAAGCGAGCACAAAGATATCCATGGCACGCAGGTAAGCCGGCACGTGCTCGTGGGGCACGGCGGGGATGTGGACAATGCGTCCGGGATAGCGGGCCATCCAGTGATTGCGGATTTCGCTTTCCAGAGGGCCGCTGCCCACGAGCAGCAGCTTCCAGGGAAGGTGCTGCAGTGCACCGAGCGCCTGCAGAAGCAGGCGAACACCTTTTTCGGGGATCAGACGGCCGGCATAGCCCACGCAGAGGCTGGCGCCGAGGCCGAGTGCGCGGCGCAGCTCCGGCTCCGGATGCGTGGCGTGTTCGACGGGGTCAAGGCCCTGCTGCGGCAGCACCGTGATCGGGCCTTCGAAGCAGCCCTCTTCGCTCAGGCGGTCCGCGGCTTCGGAATTGCCGCACACCACGGCCGTGATGCGCCGCAGACTGAATCTGCGCAGGCAGGCCTTCAACCCTTGGAGCGGAAACGCTCGACGGCGCAGCAGATTGTCCCAGGTGAACAAGGTGACCGCAGCCTGCGGGGCGTAGCGCTGACGCAGCCACAGGGTTTCGACGGTTACAAAGGCCTGTGGTTCCTCTTCAATGTGAATCACCTCGGGCGCAAACGCGCGCAGGTGCTGTGCCAGGACCAGCGGATCGAGCAGATAGGTCATGTGGGAATACCACAGCACCGAGCGGAGGGCCGACACCTCTTCGGCAGTGAGGCACGGATGAATTTCTTGGGGGTAGGTGCGGAACGTGTGCGGCACCGCACGCGGTGTGAGCAGGCGCAGCCGAACGCCAGGGTCCACCTGCTTGATGGCCACAAATTTCCGCTGCAGGTACGCCAGCGCATAGGGATGGCCGATGACCAGCAGCCTCATGACGCCTCCGCCGGTGCCGGCCCGGGCGGCGCAGTTTCGTCGGTCTGCCCGGCGCAGGCCAGTCGGCCCGCGATCCCTGCGTACACCCAGAAGTAAACGTTTATCGGATCGAGATCCATCAGCCAGCCTTTGAAACAGTTCACCGCCATCACCAGGAAAAAGGCCAGGACCGCGCAGGCGGTGGTCCGCAGCAGGGGCGAGTGCAGTCGCTGCCGGGCACGCCAGGCAGCAGCAATCAGCGTGGCAAAGAGCAACCAGAGCAACAGCAGGCCGATCAGGCCCAACTCGAGGACCGCTTTCGCGTAGTAATTTTCCACGGCCACAAACGCTTCCGGGTTATTCAACCCGTACCGGGCCGGGCCGGTGTTAGTACCGGTGCCACTGCCGAACGGCGAGTTCTGAACTGCGTGGAGCAGGTCCAGATAGGCCGTCTGCTCGCCGTAGGTGACCAACAGCTCCCAGATGTGCTCGAACAGGCTGCTGGCCGGAACGTTCAGAATTCCCAGGGCCAGGGCCAGCACCAGGGAAGCGATCAGCAGCGCGCGCGGCAGTCCGCCCAAGCCGCGGTCGAATCCGTAGGCCAGCACGAGCAGCAGGGGCACAAAGACAAACGCCGCGCGCGCCCCGGACAGCAGCGAGGCCACCGCCACAAGAACCAGCATCCAGCGTCCGATGCGGCGCCAGCGGCGTGCCGGATCGCTGCGGCTGAGGATGTAGCAGGGAACCAGCATCGCCAGTGTGTAGGCAAAGTACTGGGTCGCGCTGCTGAACGTGGCCGGGATGCGTGGAGCCAGATAGCTGCCGCCGACTTCAAATACGGTGAACTCCTGGGTCACGTGTGCGGCCGCCTCACCATAGATGGCTTCCATGACCTCCTGGTGGCCGGAGAGACGCCCCAGAAGGTATTGCGCCAGTCCGACCAGACAGGGCACCACGGCCAGTACGACGCACGTCCGCAGCAGCGTGCGCAGCCGGCCGAGATCGGCCAGCAGTGCCGCAGTCAGCAGGTAGAGCGGCATGTAGAACACCCAAACCTTGATGCCAATCGCAGCGACCAGTGGCGTGGGCACACCGGGATGGAGAGCCTGCACAAAAACCAGCAGCACAAACAGGAGGATGCAAAGCGCCGGGGCGCGAGCGAACTCCGGCAACACGGTGCGACGCAGCACCCGCGCCCCGAGAAACCCCAGGTAGGTCGGCAGCGCAAAGAACAGATCCTTGTAGAGCAACGGATGAGCAAACAGGGGGCCGTCCCAGGGGTAGAACGCCAGCATCACTGCACCGGAAAACGGCAAATAGCCCAGCAGGCCGTAATAGCCGCGCTGCCAGCACAGCAGCATCAGTCCGAGACAGAACAGCAGAGCTAATCCGAGCAGGCTCAGCAGCCCCCATTCGTGGAGAATCAGGTGCGCCGCAAACAGGGCCACCAGCAAACCGCCCAGCAGAATCGCCGCTGGGGCCAACGCGGGCCGCGCCGGTGCGGCGTGCGGCTGGGTTCCCGTTCGAACTCCGTTCATGGCAGACCCCCCACCGCGGACGATTCAGCCAATCGGTGCAACACGGCCGCCAGCCGCTGCCGATACAGCGTCCAGGAAAACTGTTCCGCGCGAGCACGGGCGCGACGAGCCAGTTCGCAGCGCAGCTCGGGAGTCTCGTAGAGGAACAGAATGCGTTCCGCCAAGGCCTGCACGTCACGAATCGGCACCAGGAAACCTTCCTGCTCGTCGCGCACCACCGACCCGCTGTTCGGCGTGGTGATTACGGGCAGACCAGAAGCCAGGGCTTCGTAGATAACCAGCGCGGAACCCTCGTGCAGGGAGGGATACACAAACACGTCGGCCTGCGCATACCATCGGGGCAGTTCCGGTTGGGGAATTGGTGGCACGTGCCGGAAGAATTCCCGGTACCGGCGCAGTCCGCTGCCGGACCCCATCACCGGCCCAATCAGAATCAGCTCAGCGTCGGGTAATCGGAGCCGGGCAAACGCTTCCAGCAGATACTTCAGGCCTTTTCGCTGGCTGAGCTGACCGACAAACAGCAGCCGAAACGGCCCGCCGGCGCGGGGCAGTGCCGGCGAAAATCGCGTGGTGTCGGCGCCATACGGCAGCAGTACGATGCGTTGCTCCGCGACGCCGAGGGCCGTCAGCGTGTTGCGGACATACTCGGAAGGAGCCAGCACGCAGTCGGCCAGAAGGGCTTCCTGCCGGCAGCGCTCGATCAGCCAGTCGGGCGGCGCGGGGGGCAAGGAATCGGCGAAATCCGGGTGGAGTTCAGCTTCTTCCCGATAGAGCGCCGCGGCCGTGCGCAGGTGTCCGATCGTCTGATCCAGCACACAGCGGATGCCGAGCCGACGGGCCTGTTGAAACGCACGCAGCGCCGACGTGTCGTATCCAAGAACCACGGCCGGGCGCTCCCGCGCCAGCCGGCGCGCCACGGACGCATCGAAGCGTTCGTTGCGCCAACGAAGCAGCGGCTCCGCCAGCGGTCGCGCAATGGAAAGGCGCGCGGCGCTCAGGTGGAGCACTTCCAGCAACGGACGGGTGGCAACCAGTTCGTCAGCCAGCGCCGGACTGTAGCGTTTGTGAAGCCGCTCGAGCGCAGCGGCGCGTCCATTCGCTGTGGCTCGCAGCAAACGGAACCACTGCGGACGAACATACAGGCTTGTGCAGTAGCGGCGGAGCAACCCCGCCTCGGCCAGTCCCAGCGCTGTCTCCAGGGAGTGCTGTGTGCCCGGGTGCGCTACCAGCACGCCGTGACGGCCGGTCTGGTTGGCGCGGGCCGCCCGGCGCCGGGCGCCCGCAAGCATTTCCTGGTAGAGCTCGTAGTAGCCGGCAGCGATCTGGTCCAGGGAAAAGCGGCGCGCGCACAGCAGGCTCCGGGACTCCAGTTCGCGGCGCAGCGTGGGGTCAGCCGACACGCGTTCCAGACAGTGGGCCAGAGCCACAGCATCCCCGTTGGGGAACATCAGGCCGACCTCACGCAGCACTTCGCCAAGCCCGCCGGCGGCCGAACCGATGACTGCCCGGCCACAGGCCATCGCCTCCAAGGCCACGATTCCGAGCGGCTCTTCCCAGCGGGAGGGCACCACCACCGCCAGGCTCCGCAGGAAGGCCTCCCGCAATGCTTCCCCGGTCACCACACCGTGGAACGCAACCCGGTCCGAAAGACCCAGCGTCCGGGCCAGGGCCTGCAGCCGGCTGCGTTCCGTTCCGTCGCCATAGATATCGGCCTCGAAGCGCCAGCCGCGACGAGCGCAGACCGCCAGCGCTTCGAGCAGCACATCACAGCCCTTGTCGACAACCAGCTGACCCACAAAACAGAAGCGGTTTCCCGGCTTCGTTTCGGGCGAGGGACGGAAGCGCGGATGGACAGGGTTCCCGATGATTCGGCAGCGCGGCGGGCGCAGGCACCGGCTGAGCCATTCGCTGATGCACACGTTGTACTGGGCCAGGTGCATGGCAGCGGCACTGGCTGCGGCGTGCAGCAGCCGTCGCGGCCCCTCGGCTGCAGCCACAGCCCAGCTGGCACGCAGACTGCGCGGCAGACGCGCGTTGTAGGTCTGGTGAGTCACCAGCACGGGCAGGCGTGCGCACCGGCCCGCGAGCACGGCGCGCACGCTCATCCCGTTCACATGGAGCAGATCGTGTGCGGCAAAGACGCGCGGCAGCTCGCCGAGTCCGGGACGGCGGAGCACAACGTAGGGCCGCCACGGCTCCCGGCCGTGTGCCGGGGTTTCCGTCACCACGGTCACCGCCACGCCCTGTTGCGCAAACCATTCGGCGAGCAGGGCGGTGGTCGTTTCGATGCCCCCAACGCTCGGTGCAAACCCGCTCGAGTAAAAACAAAGTTTCACGGCTGTTCCCTGACCCGCTTCCGCGCTGCTCACGCAGTGCCGCCGTCGCGTTTTTCCTCCAGCAGCGCACGACGACGCACGAAGGCGAACAGTTGGCGCGCCTCAGCCAGGCCAAACAACCACGCTGCCAGAAGGAACACAGCGAGCCCGGCCGATCCCCCGGCCATGGTCGGCCAGAGCGCCCACGGCGGAGCGGGCGTCACGAAAATCCCGCGCACCTGCACCGCCACCCATGCTGCAGCCAGCGCGGCCAGCGTTGTTCCGGCCAGGAGCCGGGCCGCCGAAGCCGCCTGCACGACGCGCCAGCGCCATCCCAGAAGGCCGGACAGCACAACCGCCTGGCTCCAAGCGACGGCCACCAGGGTCAGCACCACACCTTCGATCCCGCGATGAGCAGCGACTTCGGGCAACATCAGCGCGAGCACAACCGTGCCTGCCAACTGCATCGCAAACGGCAGCCAGTTTCTTCGCATCGAGTAGCAGGTTTTCTCCAGGACCACATAGGCCATGGTGGCAGGCGCTCCCAGCAGCAACAGACCGAACAGGCGGCTGACCTGACGGGCCGCGTGGGCATCGAAGGCCCCCCGGCCCAGCAGCAGCTCGACCAGCGGCTCGCGCAGCGCGAAGCAGAGCAGGCTGAGGGGCACACCGGCAAACAGCACCAGACGCAGTGCATCCGTACTCGTATGGCGCAGACGGGTGCTGCCTCCGCCGGCATGGCTGGCCGCCAGCCGCGGGAACAAAACGGTCGTCAGCGCTCCGGGCACCAGCGCCACCACCATGCCCAGCTTGTAGGCATACCCCAACGCCGCCAGAGTGCCTTCGGCCAGATGGGAGGCGGCGCGGAGAACCAGAATCGAAACCACCTGGCCGAGCACGAACACCCCGATCAAGGGCAGCAGCAGCAAAACGATGCGGTGCAGCGCCGGTGGCTGGAGCCCCACCGGCGCCGTCCGCTCGACAGGCACAGCGGGCTTCAGACGCCGCAGGCGAGCCCAGGACAAGCCCACGGCCACGAGCGGACCCGCCAGCGCGCCCACAATCAACGCGCGGACACCAAAGGCATCCCCCAGAACGAGGATCGCCAGCACCAGCATCAGGTGCCCCGTCAGTTGGGCCACAGGCGTGCACCAGAAGATGCCGTTTGCCTGCAGCACACCCGCAGCGACTCCGGCGGCAACTAGCGGCAGGTAGCCGAGGGCAAACCAGCGCAGCATCGTGGCGGCGGTTGCCGCCGTTTCGCCGCTCAGCCCCGGGGCGAGCGCACCGACCAACGGTTCCGGCCACAGAAAAGCAGTCCCGGCCAGCCCCCCGAACAGAACCAACAGCATCCCCATCAGGTGTATCGTCGCCTGCCAGGCGTGCTCCGCCCGACCCTGTGTGCGAAGTTCGACGAACAGGGGCACGAGGATGTGCGGCAGCACCTGCACGACCAGCAACTGCTGGCCGAGGACCAGAAAAGTGCTCGCGGCGCGGAAGGCATCTACCTCTGCTGACACACCGAACCGCCAGGCCAAGGCCATCTCGACGGCCAACCCGGCCGCCGGCGAAAGCGCCGAAAGCAGAATCAAGCCACCAACCGAGCGCGCCATCCGGACCGAGTCCGTTCTGCTTCCAGCCCCGCGGATCTGTCCTGCTGCCACGACGGTTTCCCTGTTCTCTGCGCGTCCGCACCGCTCAGCAGATCGAGCGGTGGACCCAAGGGTTGCAGGAACTGCGCCGGGCCGCTCGCTCGGTCGTGCCCCGGGCGGTCGAACGCCGCGCGGACTGCCGGCGCAGCGTGCGCAGAATCAGCGCGGCAGCCGCGCCGATGCCCGCAGCCGAAAAATCTGCCCAGGCAGATTCCGCCTCCTGTGCCGGCGAAGCCACGCGCACGGTCATACAGCCGGCCGCGCGGCCGGCGGCGAGGTCCCGCCAGCTATCGCCCACCAGGAACGAGCGGCTCAGGTCCAGAGCAAAGTCGCGTGCGGCGGCCAGCAGCAAGCCCGGGCGCGGCTTGCGACACGCGCAGCCGTCGGCGTCATCGTGCGGGCAGACGTAGATGGCCTCCACACCGAGCTGTGCGGCCAGTTTGCGGTTCATCTCCGCCAGCGTCTGCGGCGCAAGCAGGCCGCGCGCCAGATCCGGCTGATTGGTCACCACAATCACCGGCAGGCCCGCGGCGCGCAGCTGGGCCAGGGCGGCGGCAGCACCCGGCAGCAGCGCGAATTCCTCGAGCCGTCGCGGCGAAACCCAGCGCCCGGCGCGCCAGACCAGCCGGACGAGCACGCCATCGCGATCAAGCAGAACACCGGCTCGTTTCCTCTCGACAGGCATGGGCACGGATCTTCTCCGCAAGACAAAAGGTCAGCAGGTGGTGCAGCACGACATGGAAGGATTCGACGCCCGGCGTGGTGTGGTCCGGCACTACGATGCAGACGTCGCACAGCTCGCGCAGCGCGCCGCCGTCAAACCCGGAAAGCCCCAGGGCCGTGCCGCCCTGTGCGCGTGCGTATGCGACCGCCTGGAGCAGGTTCTGTGACCACAGACCAGCGCGGTCGCGGCCCGTGCCGCCGTGAACGCTGATCACCACCAGCACATCGCCGGGACGGAACAACGTCTCCAGTTGCCGCACATAGACGGCCTCCCAGCCATCATCGTTCGTCAACGCCGAAAGCAGCGGCAGATTGTCCACCAGGCTCACGGCACGCAACCGTGGCTGGCCCGGCACGATCGTGCATTTGAACAGGTCGGCGGCCAGGTGCTGCGCGGTGCCTGCCGAACCCCCGTTCCCGCAGGTGAACACCGTGCTGCCGCGCTGCCATGCGGCATAGAGCAGCTGGATGGCACGATCAATCGCCACACGATCGATCGTGTCCGCCATGCGGCTGACCCCGGTGAGATAGTTCTCGATATAGGAGCGGTTTTCCATCGTTGCTTCCTCGGCGCGCCGCTGATCAGCGGACAGCTTCTGCTGCGACCGGTGCTGGTTCCGGCGCGGGACGAACCGTGCGTCCGGCGGCTGCGGCGCGGTACGCCGCCTCGACCAGCCGCAGCGCCGCCAGGGCATCCCGACCGGTTGC
The DNA here is from genome assembly GCA_023512375.1 of Bacillota bacterium. Lineage (GTDB taxonomy): Bacteria > Bacillota > Sulfobacillia > JAJZYS01 > JAILZS01 > JAILZS01. The sequence continues at coordinate 89,095 of JAILZS010000002.1, forward strand.
CACCGGGGCGCCGCATCCGCGTACGGCTGAAACAAAGGCGCGCCACTCCTGCTCCCAGGAACGATCTTCGCCGGCAAACTCGAAGACCTGCTCGCTCGGTGCATCCGAGTCCGCTGCGCGCGTTTCGATCTTCAGCTGCTCCGGGCCATAGTTCCCGCCCAGACCTTCCACGCAGAGAGCGCCCTGACTGCCGCAGACCTCGAAGCTGAAAAGGTTGCGCCACTGCGTCCAGGAGGCGTGCAGACTGGCCACCTGCCCGGCCGCCGTGCGCAGCAACACAAAGGCGTTGTCTTCGACGGCCACCGGCCAGAACGCTGTCTGCACCAGTGCAGCCACCTCGACAAACTCGCCGAACAACCAGCCGAACAGATCCAGCGCGTGGATCCCCTGGTCGAGTAACTCGCCGCCACCGGCACGCACCGGGTCGGCACGCCATTCCCGTTCGTAACCGGCACGCCCACCGTGTCCGTACCGGCAGCGTGCCCAGAGCAGCCGGCCAATCGCTCCTTCGTCAACCAGCTCACGCAGCCGCGCAATTCCCGGATGGCAGCGGTGATTGAACCCGACCGCCAGCACCCGTCCGCGCCGTTCCGCTAACGCGACCAACGGAGCGGCCTCAGCCCAGTTGCGGGCCAGTGGCTTCTCGCAGAGCACATCCTTACCGGCCTCGAGCGCGGCGCGGGTGGCCTGCGCCAACCCGTCGTGCGAGGTCGCCACCACCACCACATCGACTGCCTCCGCCGTGGCCGCTGCTTCCCAGCGCTCTGCGACGCAACCGCCAAATTCGGCGGCCAGCGATGCAGCACGTGTGCGATCGGTATCGGCCACCCACACGAGCCGACCTGTGTCACTGGCCGCCATCACGGCAGCCCGGCGGCGTCCGATGCGACCCGCACCCACGATGGCCACACGCAGTGGCGCCGAACTGATGTTGCCTCCCATGGCCTCTGCCGCAACGAGCCGCCGCGCGGCCCACGGCCTTCCGCGCGCTCCCGGGAGCCGAACGCCGGCCGTCCCCTCAGCCGCGTGCCGCCTCCAGAAAATTCCGTCCGTCAATGCGCCGCAGGGTGTAGAGCGCCGAATTTGCCAGCGCAGCGGGTTGGCCGGCCAACCCGCGCCAATCGTCCCAAACGGCGCTGATCAGACGGCCGGTGATTCCGGCGGCCGCCGGCGTGGCCAGAAACACAGCCAGCTCGGCGGCACGCTCCGCCGGTGTGCCACCGGTGCGTTTCTGCTCGAGTGCCTTCGCATAAAACGCCGCCCCGGCCCGTTCGCCGGCGGCCAGCACCTGATCGAGCAGCCGGGTGTTGACCGCTCCAGGGGCAATCGCGTTGATCCGGATGCCGTACTCACGCACCTCTTCGGCCAGGGTCTCCGTCAAGCGCACCACCGCTGCTTTGCTGGCGCTGTAGGCAGAAAACCTGGGGAACGGCGCCACCGCACCGCCACCGGAAAAATTCACCACCACGCCTTTCCGTCGGGCGATCATGGCGGGCAAGGTGCGATGCAGCACGCGCGCCGTGCCCACCAGATTGACCGCCACGGCCCGGGCCCACTGCTCCATGTCGTTGTCCACCAGCGGTCCGATCGGCCCGTAGATCCCGGCGCAGTTCACCACCACGTCAATCTGTCCGTAGTGCTGCAGCGCGGCCTGGACAAACCGCTCCACATCCCGCGCGTCGGAGACATCACCGGCCACCGGCACTGCCTCCACCCCTTCGCCGGCGGCCTGGCGCGCGACCCGCTCCAGATCGGCTGCAGTGCGGGCCACCAACGTGAGATGGGCGCCGGCGCGGGCAAAAGCCAGGGCCGTCGCCGCACCGATGCCCTGGCCGGCCCCGGTGATCAGCACCGATTCCCCGAGCAGTGATCGAGTCATCGTTCCACTCCTGCCATGGAATCCACTTTCGGCTGCCTCGAGCCCGACTCCGGAACCCCGACTCCGGCGCAGACCAATCCCGCGCGACCGAGCTCGGCCCGGTCGAGCAGGTTGTGCGCATCCACCACGGCGGTGCCGCGCATGACCTGCCGCATCTGCACCCAGTCGAGGGCGCGAAACTCGGGCCAGGGCGTGGCCAGCAAAACGGCATCGGCCCCGGCGGCCGCCTGATAGGGATCTGCGCACAGCGCGATCCTGCTGCCGGCCAACTCGGGACGTGCGGAATCGGTCACCCGGGGATCGTAGGCCTGCAGGGTTGCACCGGCGTCCGCCAGCCGCCGGGCCAGCTCCAGTGCGTGCGAACGGCGCAGGGTGCTTGTACCGGGCTTGTAGACCAAGCCGAGCAGAGCGATCCGCCGCCCGGAAAGTTCCCCGTCGAGCAACCGCCGCAGCTTTTCCACCAACGCGGACAACTGGGTCTGATTGACGGCGATGACAGCATCGAGCACCCGCGTGGGCCTGCCGTTGCGTTCGCCGAGCCGCCGCAGCGCCTGGACATCGCGACCGAGCGTGCCGCCGGCGAACCCGGGCCCGGGACTGAGGAAGGCCTGCGGACCGATCCGACGGTCGGTGCGCAGCGCACCGACAACGTCGCGGATATCGGCTCCCGCCACTTCCGCCAGGGCGGCCAGCTCGTTGGCAAAGCTGACCGAGGTGGCGAGAAAGGCGTTGGTGGCGTGTTTGGCCAGTTCGGCACTCTCCCAGCTCATGACCAGCCGCTCGCCCGGAATCCCGCGGTAGAGCGGCTCCAGTTGTTCAGCCGCTGCACGACTCTCCGCACCCACCACGATGCGGTCGGGCCGGGCAAACGTCTCCAGCGCCTGTCCGAGTCGCAGATTTTCCGGCTGACAGAGCAGCGTGAGCTCCCGGACGGGAGCGCGGGCGAGCATTTCCGCCGCCAGCCGACGCGTGGTGCCCACCGGCACCTGACTCATCAGCACCACAGTCAGCGGGGCGCGCGCCTGCGCGGCAATCGCTTGCGCGGCGCGTTCGATGGGTCGAAGGTCGCTGCCGTCGGCATTGTCCACCGGTGTGTCGAACGTGATGAACGCCGCGTCGATCGTGTCCAGCGCGCGGGCTACGTCTGCGGTGAAGGCCAGCCGACCCGTGCCGAGCTCGTGCCTCAGCAGTTCCTGCAGCCCCGGCTCGAACAGGGGTGGCTCACCAGCCGCCAGCCGGGCGATCACAGCGGCGTCAAAATCGGTGCCACATACGCTGTGCCCGATCTGGGCCAGCGAACCCGCCACCACGCAGCCCAGGTGCCACAGGCCAAAGACCGCTATGCGGGCCATGGTTCGCTCCGAGCGACTGTCTCCACATCGGACTGCACGACCGGCGGCACACACACACCGGTCGAGAAGCCCCCATCGAGAAAGTTCACCAGCACCTTCGACCCTTCGAAATCGAAGCCGTAGCGCATTTCGCGCAGTCCGGCCCTGCGCATCGCCTCGCGCAGCCGCTGGTGTTGACGTTCGGTGTAGAACAGAAAGAAACCGCCACCGCCCGCCCCGGACAGCTTGCCGCCCAGCGCGCCGTGGGCGCGCGCCAGCTCGTAGAGGGCGTCAAAGCGGGGGTTGGTGACCTTGGCCGAAAGCCGCTTCTTCATCTGCCAGTGGCGGTCGAGGGCCAGTCCGAAGCTGGTCAGATCGCCCGCCTGAATCCATTCCAGAATCTGCCAGCCCATCTCCTTGATGCGGTCCAGGTTGCTGAGCACGACGTCACTGGCTGCGGCCGCAGCGCGACTCTGCTCGGCCAGAATGTCCAGGGCGCTGCGTTCCGTGCCGGTGTAGAACAGCAGCATGTTGCGCCGCAACTCCTCGAGGGTTTCCTCAGACACCTGGGCCGGGCGCACGGCCACGCAGCCATCGGGTGCGATCTCCAGCACGGTCAGCCCGCCGAAGGCGGCCATGTACTGATCCTGCTTGCCGATGGGCTTGCCCAGGATTTCGATCTCCAGGTGGCAGGCTTCTTCGGCCAGATCGGCCGGGCCCAGCGGACGGCGCTGCAAGGTGTGCAGCGCGTTCAGCAAGCCCACTGCGTAGCAGCTCGAGCTGCCCAGCCCAGTCCCGGCCGGCACATCGGCCATCGAGACAATCTCCACCCCGCGTTCGATCCCGACCAGTCGCAACGCCTCGCGCGCGATGTCGTGCTCGAGCCGATCCCGGTGCGGAACGATCTCCGTGCGCGTGTATTTCACCCGCACCAGATCGTCCACGACCGGCCGGTTCAGATTGATCACCATGTACTTGTTGATCGCCGCGGCAAAAACGAACCCGCCCCGCTGGCGGTAGTACGCCGGCAGATCGGTGCCGCCGCCGCCAAGCGTGATGCGAAACGGTGTACGGGTGACAATCATGACCCGAGCGGCACCTCCCGGGCAGAGGGTGTGGCCGTGACCAGCACGCCCGTGCGCCGCATTTCGTTGGCGGCCTCCTCGGCCGTGCCCGGCAGCTCGCCTTGCTCGCGCACCCAGGCCACATAATCGCGAAGGATCTCCTCGGCCCCGTACTGCGGCGCCCAGCCGAGCGCCCGCAGCTTCGCCGAATCGGAGATCGTGTGGCGGGTATCCCCCAGACGAAAGTCGCCGCGGAGAACCGGTGCAATCGCCGCCTCGCAGGCTTGCGCGGCCAGCGCGGCAAACTCAAGCACGCTGGTTGCCCGCTGTCCGCCCACGTTGAACGCCTGAAAGGCCGCCTCCGGATGCTCCCAGACGAGCAGATTCGCACGGGCCACATCGGCCACATGCACGTAGTCGCGCAACTGGCGGCCGTCTTCAAACACCACCGGCGGCTGGCCGCGCAGCAGCCGCTGGACAAAGATCCGGCAGATGCCTGAATAGGCATTCCAGAGCGAGTTCCGCGGACCCTGCACGATCGAATACCGCATCGCGACGACGGGAATGCCCAGCCGCCGGCCGAGCTGAAATCCCAGCAGTTCGGCGGCGTACTTCGAGATCCCGTAGGCGGTGTGCGGGTGGACGACGGATTCATCCATGGGCACCGGCTCCAGATCCGCACCGCACTGCGGGCAGGGGTGCTCCCACAGGCCGGTGCGGAGCCGGGCCAGCGGGCGCGCAGCCGGGTAGAACACGCCATGCTCGGCGCAGCGGTACTTGCCTTCGCCATAGACGGCTTGCGATGAGGCCAGCACCACCTTTTCGACCGGCACCTTCCGTGCTGCGATCACTTCGAACAACAGGGCGGTCGAAACCGCGTTGACGTGCACGAAGGTGGAAAAATCAGGCTGGTAGTCCTGGTAAGCTGCCAGATGAAAGACGCCGCGCACGCCGTCCAGGGCCCGCTCCCAGGCCGTGGCGTCGCGCACATCGCCGGCCACCCGTTCGACGTCGGCGGGCAGCCAGGCGGGCCAGCCGCGCGGGTGCACCCGCGGCTGGAGATTGTCGAGCACGCGCACCCGGTAGCCGCGCGCAAGCAGCCGATCCACCGTGTGCGAACCGATAAAACCGGCACCGCCGGTGACCAGGATCGTCTCCGCCAATTCCACCCTCCCAATGCGCCGAAGCGTGTCCGACCCCCGGTTAGTAGGCCCCGCGCCCGCGCAGCACGGCGGGGATCGTCTTCAGCAAGATCCAGCAATCCAGCCCGAGCGAGGCGCGGCGGATGTATTCCAGGTCCAGTTGCACCCAGTGGTCGAAGTCGCGGATTTCATTGCGACCGTTGATCTGCCACAGGCAGGTCAGCCCGGGCTTGACCGAAAGCTTGCGCCGCTGCCAGAACGCAAACCGCGCCGCTTCTTCGGGGAACGGCGGTCGCGGCCCGACCAGGCTCAGGTCGCCGCGCAGCACACTGACCAGTTGCGGCAGCTCATCCAGGCTGTACCGGCGCAGCCAGCGACCGAGCCGCGTCACCCGCGGATCGTTGCGCATCTTGAACACCGGCCCGTTCATCTCGTTCGCCGAGGCCAGATCGGCTTTGCGGCGGTCGGCATCGGGTACCATGGTGCGAAACTTCCAGCTCGTGATCGGCCGGTGGTTGCGTCCGAGCACCCGCCAGCGGTAGAGAACCGGCGCGCCGGGATCGCTCAACTTGATCGCCACTGCAATCGCCGCCAGCAGCGGCGACAGCAGCACCAGCAGCACGGCTGCACCCACCAGGTCCATGACCCGCTTGGTTAGACGAAAGGCCTGGCTCCAGCGCACCGTCGAGACCACCGCCACCGGCTGGCCGAGGAAGAACTCCACCGAGACCCGCGGGTCGGCCATCGAGTAGCCTGCCTGATGAAGCTGGAAATCCGGCAGCACCACCACGCGCAGTCCGAGCTCGACCGCGGCGGCAATCCGCTCGCTGGCGTTCGGCACCAAGGCCAGGGGCAGGGCAAACACCACCAGATCCACCGCCTCGCGAGTCAGAACCGAATCCATTGCCTCGGTGCTGCCCAGCACCGGCACCCCTTCGACCGTAGCGCCGGTGGGCCACGGCTCCGGATCGAGACAGCCGACGAGGCAGTAGTCGGCGTCCTCGGCTTGGCGGGCGCGGCGGATGAACTCCCGCGCCCGTTCCCGCGTGCCCACGACCAGCACCCGCGGCACGTTGTAGATGTGCGCCCGACGCAGTGCGAGCAGCCACAGCACCAACCAGCGACCCGCCAGCGAAACGGGAATGTAGAGCAGACAGAAGCCGAACAGGATCAGCCGACTTACCCCGACCAGCTTGGCGGCAAAGATCACCACCGCCAGACCGGCCAGTCCGAACGCAGTCGTGCGCAGCGTACGCTGCACCACCCGCCACCAGGCCAGCCGCGTGCGCCCGTACAGACCGGCCTGGGCGGCCAACCCAACCCAGAGCGGCAGAATCAACAGCAGCAGCCAGGCGTGTTCGGAGAAACGTCCCGGGTCAACGCTCTCGGTACGCAACCACGGCCGGTAGAGCGGCAGCAGCCGGTAGGAGAGATAGAAGCTGGCCGTGATCCAGAGCAGATCCGTTCCCAGCAGCAGATACCGGGCGGTCCCTCCACCCGTGATGGCAAACGGCTGTCGCATCCTGTCCCTCCGCCGGCTCGCCGCCTAGCTGCGGCCGGCCGCGCGCGCGGCGAACTCGGCCAGTGCCCGTTCGGCATCGGCATTGAAGCCGCGCACCGTCTCCCGGCTGTACTTGTGATCCACCATGCGGGGCAGAAACTGCGGCGGAATGGTGATGATGTGCGCCCCGGCCAAGGCCGCCAGTTGCACGTCCAGCACGGTGCGGATGCTGCCGACAATGATCCGCGCCGGATGCGCCCAGCGATCCAACCAGTCGCGCAGGTTGCGGATGACTTCCGACGGATTCCCGCCTTCATCGGCCATCCGGCCAGCGAACAGACTGACGTAGCTGGCGCCCGCCTTCGCCGCCAGCAGGGCCTGATTGAAGGAAAGAATCGCCGTACAGTTGACCGCAATCCCCTCCTGGGACAGCCGGTGCACCACGCTGAGGCAGGAGAGGCCATCCTGGTTGATCACCGGAACCTTGACCACCACGTTCGGGGCCCAGCGGGCCATGGCGCGCCCCTGGCCCAGCATCTGCTCGGGATCGTTGCTCGTCACCTCGACCGAAACCGGACGCGGGTCAAGCAGCCGGCACAGCCCACGCGTGCCCTCTTCCAAGTCATAGAGGCCGTCGCGCACGCAGATGGACGGATTCGTGGTGACCCCGTCCACCAGGCCGTGCGCGAGCCACCGCTCGATTTCCTGGCGGTTGGCGGTATCGAGAAAGATCTGCATCGCACACCCTCACATCACGAGCGAGACCGCAGTGACCTCAACGGCCGTCTGCACCGGCGGCGCCTTCCGTCGTGTCCGCCTCCCGTCGCTCATAGCGGTAGTAGGAGTAGGAATACGCGTCGTCGAAGCGAGCATCGAGCTGATTCAGCACCACACCCAGCAGGTGTCCGCCCACACTTTCGATTGCGGCCCGGGCCCGCTGCGCCCGTTCGCGTGGAGTGGCTCCGGCCTTGACGACGAGCACGACACCCTCCACCAGGGTGGCCAGCACGCGACTGTCGGACACATGCAGCACAGGCGGCGAATCCACAATCACGATGTGGTACTGGCGCGCCGCTTGCTCCAGCAGCGCCGGCATGCGCTCGCCGCTGAGCAACTCCGCGGGTTTCGGCGGAACCGGGCCGCAGACCAGCACATCCAGACCCCGCACGCCGGTCGGCTGCACCACCTCCATCCACTCGGCCCGACCCGACAAGTAGCTGGACAAGCCCTGCTCCCGCCCCAGCTCGAAGGCCAGATGCACCGAAGGCCGACGCATATCCCCGTCAATCAGCAGAACGCGCTGGCCGAGCTGGGCCAGTGAAATCGCCAGGTTGGTGGAGATGGTCGTTTTGCCTTCGCCCGGCAGTGCACTGGTCACCAACAGGGTCCGCGGGGGGCGGTCGGCCGCCGAAAGCAGCACCGAGGTACGCAGACTGGTGAAGGCTTCGGCCAGCGCCGCATGCTCCTGCTCCGGCCGATCAATGCGCAGCCAAGGGCTCGCGCCGAGGGCCGGCTTCCCGTTCGGCTTCTGCGTGCGACGCCCGACCCAGGTCCCGCCGGGAAGCTGAGGGAGCCGTCCATAGACGGCACCGCGCCGACCGTCGAGTGAATCCTCGGCCGGGATGAACGCCAGCGTAGGAATCTGCAGATACCGTTCGATCTCTTCGGTACTTTTGAGCGAGTTGTCTACGGATTCGGCCAGCAGCGCGGCTCCGATTCCCAGTCCGAGCCCGAAGACCGACCCCAGGATCAGATTCAGCAGCAGGTTCGGCTTGACGGGCCGACGCGGCGGCGTGGCCCGGTCCACAACGCGGATGTTCGACGATTTCAGGCCCGAAGAGACGCCGGCTTCCTTCAATCGCTGCAACAGGGCCTCGTAGAGCTGTCGGTTGGTTTCCACTTCGCGCTTGAGGATGTTGTACTGCACCGAGCGCTCGGCCATCTGGTTCCGCCGCTGCTGCTGTTCGGCAAAAGTGCGCACCAACAGTTGCTCCCGGGCCAGCGCCGCGCGGTAGGCATTGCCGATGCGCTCGGCCATGCGCGTCCGTTCGGCGGTCAGCAGTTGCTCGAGCTCTGCGATTTGGTTGTCGAGCTGGCGCACGCGGGGATACTCCCCGGTGAACAGCGTGGCCAGTTCAGCTCGTTCGCGCCGCAGATCGGCCAGCCGCACCAGCAGGTCTTCGACCACCTGGCTCTCCTCGCCGGGCAGCGCATGGAAATGTCCCGCCTCGACCAGCCGATAGCGGGATTCCCGCTCGAAGCGCTCGGCCTGCGCCCGGATCAGCTCCCCCTGCAGTTGTCGCAGCCGTTCGTCCAGGATGTGCTCAGGCTGCCCCTCGCGCGTCTCCAGGAACAGCAGACCGTTCTCTTGCGCGTACCGTTGCAGCTCCTCTTCGGAATGCTCCAGTTTCCGTTTCAGCCCGTCGAGCTGCTGGCCGAGCCACTCGCTGGCCTTCTGGGCGGCCTGCCAGCGCAACTCCAGACTCTGGTCAATGTAGTTGTCGGTCAGCGCATTGACCACGGCCGCGGCCAGCTCCGGATCGTGCGACTGAAAACTGATCTCCACCAGCCGGCTGCGCTTGACCGGAGTGATCGCCAGCCGCTGGTGATAGCTGGCCAGGGTGGTCTCCAGGGTGTCCGACCCGGGGAGCGGTTCGGGTCCGCTGTCCGCCGACACGGTGCCGGCAGCGGACGCGGCCGGGTTGAACTCCGGAATGCGATCCAGGCGCAACTGCTGGATCACGCGCCGCGCCAGGGCGTCGCTGCGAAGCACCTTGTACTGGGTTTCTAGATAGGTGTCCGAGACCGTCTCCAACTCAAACAACTCTTTGACGGTCAGAAAATTCGGATTTTCTTTCTCGATCTCGATCAGCCCGCGGGCTTCAAACACCGGCTGCATCTTCAGCGTGCCGATGAGCACCAGCAGCCCGACCGTGACGAACAGGGTCAGCACCGTCCAGCAGCGCTTGCGCAGCACGCGCCAGTAGGCCAGCAGGTCGAGCACGGCCTCGCGCTGGCTGTCGGCAGTCTGTGGGACCGGCAACTGGCCGCGTACGATTCCAGCTGCGGTGCGGTGTCGGACCAACGGGTGTGCTTCGTTCACCTTACCTCCGGAACACAATCAATCCGCTGACAATCCCGACGGCAGCCTCCGCACTGCGGTAGAACGCACCGCGCGCTGCCGAGTTGGGCACAAAGACGATGTCGCGGGGCTGCAGCAACAGATCCGGAGCCTTGCCGTCCAAGATGCGCCCCAGATCGACGGGAATCTCCTGCCGCGCACCGGTACTGGCCTCGGTGCGGATGATCCGCGCGCGGCTGCGCGCTGCCGTGCGCGTCAGGCCCTCGGCCAGCGCCAGCGACTGGAGCACGCTGATGTTCTCGTTGCTGCGCAGCAGGAAGCCCCCGGGCTTGTGTACCTCGCCGACCACATAGATCACCCCCGCGCGCGGCACCCGCACCACATCGCCGGGCCAGATCGGCAGATCCAGCTCCGGACGGCCCGACTGCAGCAGATCCTTCAGATGAACTTCCACCACCGGGGCCAGCTCACCGGCCAGGACCCGTTCGGGACTGCGCGTGACCAACACGCGATCGCCGGCGTCCTCGGCCAACCCACCGGCCAGAGACAGGATCTCGACAAGCGAGCTGCGCCGGCGCACCTGGTAGACTCCCGGCCGGGCCACCGCCCCGAACACCGCTACGCCCCGGCTGTTCAACTCCTTCAGAAAAACGCTCACCTGGGGATCGCGCATGTACCGCTCGGCCAGCCGCCGGCCAATCTCCAGTTCCAACTCGCGCGCCGTTCGCCCGGCGGCGACGAGCGGACCGATCAGCGGCAGAGAAATTTCCCCGGCGTTGTTCACACGCACGGTGCGGTTCAGCTCCTCGGCCCCGAGAATCGTGATTTCCAACAGATCCTCAGGACCGATCTGCCCCTCCGCATCGCCGGCGGTACCGCGAAGGCTCTGCTCGAGCTGTGCCAGCCGCCGGTTGTACTCTGCGGTTGTCTGAAGCGCTGGCTTTTCCAGCTCCGGAGGCACCCGCATCTGCGGCGGACCTGCCTTGAGCGGGCTGGCCGTGCACAGCCAGCAAGCGATCCCCACGAGCCACGCTTGGCGGAAAAGGCCTGTCTTGCATCTCATGGGCGGTGCTCCCCAGCCCCTGCGTTGCGCTGCGGGCCGACTGCGCCCGCGCACACCGGCTGCGTACACACGAATGTTGGGGAGGCTCTCCGCGGAAGGGGAGGCGAGCCGCGCCGACCGGCACGGCCCGCGCGATCGAGCTGACTCCCGAAGACGACTCGACCCGCCGCGAGCTACGGACAGCTAATCGTAAACGGCGTAGCCGAGCCGACCACTCGGCACTCATCCGGCTCGTCCCGCAGAAAGGTGGCCAGTGCCAGAGCAAATCCAGCCACGCCCAAGCCGACGGCTGTGACCAGGACGAATTTTTCAAAGGCACTCAGTCCGTCCACCGGCGCCGGCGCCATCGTGGCTTCCAGCTTCATTCCTGCGGGAACCTCGACGGTGCGTTCTGCGGCCGCCACCAGCACCGTTCCCTGCCGGCTGAGCACTTCGAGGGCACGGCCGTGCACGGCGACCTCAAAGATGGCCGCGCCACCCGCAGCCGAGATCTGGGCCCCGAGTGCCTGTACCTGCAGTGGCTGTTCTGCACGGCTGACGACGGCTAGCGAGCCCTGCTCTAGCACAACCCGCAGCCGCTCGCCTGCGCGACGCACTGCGGCAACGCTCAGCTCCGGCAGAAACACCTGGTCGCGCCCGGCCAGCTTCAGCGACCCTGCCGCGTCTTTCCCGACGACGATGCGATCGTCGGCATAAAGCGTGCCTTCGGCAGGCAGAACCTCACCGTTGACTTCCACGCGTCCCTTGGCCTGGATCGTGCCCACCGCTGCGGGTGGATGGGCCGGCACCACACCTGCATAGACCAGTAGCAGCGACACGACCACGGCCAGCAAGCCTTTCCTGCTCATCGAACCCCTCCTGCAAAATAGATTCGCTTTCGACACAAGTTTGTCCTCGTTGTTCCACGGAAGGGGGTGGAGTACAGGGGATCCGCGGGAAGGGAAAAGCGTCGCGGCCCAGAACGCCGGCAGTGTACTCCGCGATCTCCGCCGTGTGTCAAGTGGATTTTCCAAACTGTTGCTCTCCTAGTTCTACCCACTGCCGTATCGCTCTGACCGTTCACCTTCCACTTCCGAAATGAAACTCAAAGTGCTCCGCCACAGACCAACCTTGCAAGATGCTGACCAATCTCGTGCGCTGGCCTGTGGATGCTTTCGCCCAACCTGTGGTCCGACAATTGCCCGTCCCGTCAAGATGCGTTATCTTGCCCATCCGATGATTGACATTCACTGCCATTTGCTGCCCGGGCTTGACGACGGCCCAGATTCACTGGAGGAGTCGTTGCAGATGGTCGAAGCGGCCATTGCCGACGGCATCACCCACGTGGTCGCCACACCGCACGCCAACGACCGCTACACGTTTCTTCCCGATTTGGTGCGCCAGCGCCGAGATGAAATCGCCCGCGCTGTTAACGACCGGCTGTTCCTCGCCACGGGCTGCGATTTCCACCTGAGTTTCGAAAACCTGCGCGACGCGCGGGAACATCCCTCCAAATACACCCTGAACCAGAAAAACTACCTGCTGGTGGAATTTGCCGACTTTGCCGTGCCGCCTTCCGTGGACGAGGCTCTGCATCAGTTGCAGTTGCACGGCATCGTTCCCGTGATCACGCATCCGGAGCGGAACGGATGGATCTGCCGGCAGCCCCAGCGTCTGGCCAACTGGGTGCAACGCGGCTGCTACGTACAGGTCACGGCGGGCTCGTTCCTCGGCCGTTTCGGCCCGACCGCCCAGCGTGCGGCCGAGCAGTGGCTAGCCGAGGGGCTGGTGCATTTTGTAGCCTCCGATGCCCACAACCTGCACAGCCGGCCGATTCAGCTCAGCACCGCCTATGCGTTCGTCCGTCGGCAGCACGGCGAACCGGTGGCGCGCGCGCTGTTCCGTGAAAATCCGCTGGCGGCCGTCGAGGGGCGTCCGCTGCCCTGGGTGCCCGAACCGCCCGACCCAGCACGGATGGCCGCTGTCGGGAGCTCCCGCATCCGGCGACGCAAACGATTCTGGTTTTTCTGAGAAGCCTGGGCGAGTCGGTGCGATTTGAAAAGCAACCGATCGCTCAGCCTCGCTGCGGGCGTCGTCTTCAGACGAGCAGCTCCAGCACCTCTTCGTAGCGCTTGAAGGGAGGAATCAGATAGGCGCCTGCGAATTCGCTCCGGGCCCACTCGAGCATGCGGCGGGCAACGGCAAAGCCACAGTCGCGCGCGGCCGCTCCGGCCAGTTCGAGTTGTCCAAGCACGGACGGGGGGATGACAATGCCGGGGACTTCGTTGTGCAGGCGCACAGCCTGCTTGAAGCTGGTCAGCGGCCAGATGCCCACCAGCACCGGAATCGGCGGGCGACCGCCCAGTCGCTGCACAAACGCCTCCCAGTAGGCGGGATCGAACAGCGGCTGGGTCATTGCGAAATGGGCTCCGGCATCGATTTTGCGGCGGAAGCGTTCGATTTCGTAGTCGAGGTCATCGGCGACTGGATTGACGGCCACGCCAATGGTGAAATTCGTGGCCCCACCCAGTTGCTTGCCGGCCCAGTCGGTGCCCGCATTCAGCCGCGCCAGCACCCGCACCAGACCGATCGAATCCACCTCGTAGACGCCGCTGGTCTCTGGATGGTCACCGAGCGAGGGCGGATCGCCGGTGAGGGCTAACACGTTGCGCACACCGCCGACCGACCAGGCACCGAGCAGAACGGCTTGCAGCCCGATGATGTTCATATCGCGCGTGGTCAGATGCGGAATCGTTTCGACGCCGCGGGCCTCCAGCGCCCCGGCCAACATCATCGCGTCCATGCCGACCCGCGCCAGCGTGCCGCTGTTGATGTCCACCACATCCACGCGTCCGGAGGCCATCACGCGGTCCACCTGCTCGAAGATGCGATCCAGGACCACCCCTTTTGGCGGATCAATTTCGACCGAGAGGACAAACTGACCGGACCGCAGCTTCTGCCAGAGCCGGCTTTCTGGCTCGCGCGCCCGGACGCTCGTGGCGGGCGTTGGCGGTGGCGTTTCGACACGCACGCCGTGCCCGGGGCGCATCGGAGCCGGGCGCAGGTGGCGAACCGCTTCCGCGATGGCGCGAATGTGTTCCGGCGTGGTCCCACAGCAGCCCCCCACAATGCGGGCGCCGGTTTCGACGGCTTCCCGCGCAAACGCGGCGAAGTACTCCGGGGAGGATTTCGGATAGACGATGCGGTCGCCCATCCGTTGCGGAAAGCCGGCATTCGGCATCGCCGAAAGATCCAGGCCGCTGGTGGCCATCGCGCGCAGCACCGGCAGCAGCGGCTGCGGGCCCAGCGTGCAGTTGGCGCCGATGGCCTGCACCGGCTGCTGGGCCAGCCGCCAAGCCACCTCGGCGGCCGGTGTACCGCCAAAGGTGGTGCCCTCTTCGTTGAACGTCAGCGAAGCCACGATCGGGAGTGCGGAAAACGAACGGATCGCGGCAATCGCCAGCAGGAGCTGATCGAGGTCGGTGAACGTTTCCAGCAGGAAGAAATCCACGCCACGCTCTTCGAGGGCCGCGGCCTGCTCGGCGTAGATGGCTCGGATTTCATCGTCCGGCAGCGTGCGTCCCTGCCGGAGCAGGCCGAGCGGCCCGATCGAACCGGCGATCAGGACTTCGTGGGGAGCGGCCTCGCGTGCCTCGCGCGCAATTTTCACAGCGCGGTGGTTGATCTGCACCACGGCGTCACCCAGACCTATCTGAGCCAGCCGGTGACGGTTGGCCCCAAAAGTGTTCGTTTCGATCATCTGGGCGCCGGCCCGGATGTAGGCCTGGTGGATGGCGAAGACCACTTCCGGTTGGGTCAGGTTGACTTCGTCGAAGGAGCGCTGCGGGCCGGTGGCTTCATAGATCATCGAGCCCATGGCCCCATCAGCCACCAGCACGCCGTTGCGCAGCCGCTCGGTGAATTCGTCGATCTTCATTCGGGTTGAGCTAGAACCCGCGCGCTGCTGCCACCCAGGGTGGCAAAACGCAGCAGTATACCATTGGCCGGACAGGTCGGTAGGGGCCGGCAAAGCCCTGCACGGGAAAGCGCCAGCCACCGGTGGACCTGGTGGCCGTCCGGTCAGGACCGCATCTGCTCGATCATTCCGGCGATGGTGTGCATCAGGTCGTACTTGGTGAGGATTTCGTAGCGACCGTTGCCCATGTCGACAAAGACCGCCGGGCCTTCATGGCTGAGCAGATAGGTGATGCGGTCGGCTGGGGCGTCCTTCGACACGGTGGGCAGCGGCTTGCCCATGACCTCGCGGATGACCAACTTCCGCAGATCCTTGCCCTGCAGGGCCAGGTTCAGGATCTGGTCTTCGTAGATCGTGCCGACCAGGTTGCCATTTTCAAAGACGGGCAACTGGGAGACGTCCTGGGCCTGCATCGTGCGCAGGGCGTGGAAGACGGTCTGCTCCGGCCGCGCCGTCAACAACTCCTTCACTTTGCCGCGCTGGTGTTTGACGTGCACGATGTCTTCGGCTGTCAGTGGAACGGCCGTATCCGAGTAGCCATGATCGCGCATCCATTCATCGTTGTAGATCTTGCTCAGGTAGCGCATGCCGCTGTCCGGCAAAAACGCCACCACCAGATCGTTGGGACCGCAGTGTCGCGCCACCCGCAGGGCTGCGGACACACACCCGCCACCCGAGCCGCCCGTAAAGATGCCCTCGGCACGAGCCAGTCGGCGCGCCATGACAAAACACTCTTCGTCGTTCACCTGAATCACATCGTCCAGGTAGCGGAAATCCATCGTGGAGGGAAAGAAATCTTCTCCGATGCCTTCCACGACGTAGGTTTTGGCCTTGCCCACCCGGCCCGTCTTGACGTAGTCGTAGTAGAGCGAGCCGATCGGATCCACGCCGATGACCTGCACCCGGGGATTTTTCTCTTTCAAATAGCGGCCCACCCCGCTGATCGTGCCCCCCGTGCCCATGCCGCAGACGAAATGCGTGATCTTCCCCTCGGTGTCTTCCCAGATCTCCGGACC
>JAILZS010000030.1 GCA_023512375.1 Bacillota bacterium
CAGGCGTACAGTACCTCCGCCTTTTCCTCCGCCGGCAGCCCGGCGCAGATAAACACCCCGTCCGGCCGCACGGCGTCCAGGCACTCGCAGAAAGCGGAGACATCCCCGAGAACCGGACCTTCAGGCGCATGTAGCTCCCGGTCCGGCCCGGCGCCTTCCCGGCCTCCATTCCCGTTTCCGCCGTCCCGGCTGCCGCCGGTCACCACCCCGGCAACCCGGATCATGCCGAAAGAAACGTCCTCGAGTTTCTCCGCCAGGGCGGCCGCTTCGGCCGGGCGCCCCACCACCAGCACCCGGCCGGTTCCCTGCAGGCGCCTTTCCAGGTGCCAGGCAAACCGCCGCCAGGCGGACAGGAGGACCAGGTGGACGAACGGGGCCAACAGGAGCACCGTGCGGGGAAAAGCGAAGCCCCGCAGGTAAAAGGCGATGGCGATGGCGGCGAGGGCCTGAAAAAAGACGACGCACAGGATGCCGGCGAAAACTTCCGCCCAGCGCCAGCGGTAACCGGCGTAGAAGCGGTACAGGTACAAAAGCCCGAGGGAGGTCAGGGTGAGCCAGGGCCAGGAGAGGAGGTACGGCTCCAGGTTTTCCGCCGGTACGGGCAGGCCGAAGCGGAGATAATAGGCCAGCAGGTAACCGGCGTTAATCAGCGCCAGGTCAGCCAGGGCAAATAATACTTTAACAGTGATGTTCTGCTTTTTGCCAAACGTCATTGCGGAACTCCCCGCCTTTTACGCAGGTGATCATTATATTTTCAGCACTACGGCGAAAGTTGTGATTTCATCCCTGCGGATTCAGCACTATTGCGCGGTCGCGATTATTTCTGCAAGGCAATTAAAACGTCTATGAGCGCAATTTTCACTGCAGCATTAGTTATTCGCCGGAAAAACACGTTTTCCTGCCGGCGCCGGGCCGGGTTGCCCGTTACCGTTCCGGAAAAAACCCGCCATACAGTTCCCGGTAGCGGCGCACCATTCCGTCCAGGGTGAAAAGCTGCCGCGCCTTCCGCCTCCCGGCCCCCAAGGGCGGCCGGGCGGACGCGGTGGTGAGCCTGGAGGAGTACCGGGGAAGGTGGCTCGTCCTCATGTTCTACCCCGGAGATTTCACCTTCGTCTGCCCGACCGAGCTCAGGGCCCTGGGGCGTCGGGCCGAGGAGCTCTCGCGGCGCGAGGCGGAGGCCGTCTACCTGTCCACGGACAGCGTCTACACCCACCTGGCATGGGCGCAGACGGCACCGGAGGAGGGGGGCCTCGGGCCCGTGCCCTACGCCATGGCCAGCGATCCCACCCACGCCGTCTGCCGCGCCTACGGCGTGCTCGACGAGGAGCACGGCACGGCCGAGCGGGCGACGGTCATCGTCGACCCCGAGGGGCGGGTCCGGTACCACCTCGTACACGACGAGAACGTGGGCCGCAGCGTGGACGAGCTGTTGCGCGTCCTGGACGCCCTGCGCAGCGGCCAGCTCTGCCCGTCCGACTGGCGTCAGGGGGACCCCCACCTCACCCGGTAGCGCGGGCGCGCCGCCGCGCGCGACAGAGCGCATGGGCGCACCCGGGCGCACAGCCCTCCAGCCCGGCGCCCCACGGGCAGGCAGGGCGAGTAGACCCCCCGAGAGCCAGGCAGACGAGACGGCCGCCGAGGACGTCCTCGATCCCGAATCCCGTGACGCGGGATGGGGTGCGGTCGCCGTGCCGGCGCTGCCGCCGCTGGGCGCCGCCGGCGCGCGCCCCTCTTCCCAGAGGATCGGGTTCCATGCCGCCAGGGCCGCGCCGCGCCCGCGTCGTCACGGCGTACGACCGTTGCGGCTTGCCAGGGGAGCGAGGGCGCCTGAGAGGTCCTCCTCCTCGACGGTGGCGTGGTCGAACAGGCGCGTTCGCCACGGGGAGGACGTCCCGCGGCGCGTCGGGCCTGGCCCCGTCGCCTTCCGCCCCGGGGCGGCGACCGCCATCGCCGCCTCCGATCGGCGACGGCGGTATGGATGGGGCGGCGGGAGCGGGTGGCGTAGGGAGGGGAGATGGGGCGCCCTGGCCTCCGGCATGTCGCCTTCTCGGGGCGGGATGGCTTCGGCGCCGGTCGGGCCGGTCGCCACTCGCTTCGCCGATCGGCGCGCACAACCGCGCGGGGATCTTCAGCCCCAACCGCCCCGGCCGTCGCCACGCCGGCGGCGTCCGAGCGGTGACGGGCGTCACCGCGGTCGCCCGCGCCCGCGCCCACGCTACCCCCGGCCCTGCCGGTGGCGCCGGGTGGGGCGTGGGTGCATGCTGGGAGCGACGCCTCCCCGGCACGGCATGCCGGGGAATGGAAGGCGGGGCGGTGGATGGACGGCGTGAGAGGGGGGACCGTGCCCCCGGGACGCCTTGGGAAGCAGGGGGGGCGGGGGCGCGGTCTCGGCCTGCCCCCCCGCCTTCGTGCCCACCGCACGTCCCCTCTGCCCGTTCGGCCCGACCGCACCCCCGGCGGCGCGTGGGCAGCGCTCGCCCTCACCCTGGCCGTCGCCGGCCTGGCGGCGTTCGCGGGCGCCCTCGCTGCCTGGGGCGGGATGCCCACCTGGCAGCCTTCGCCCCTCGCCCTGGCTACGCTCCACCTGTTCGCCCTCGCCTTCCTGGTCCCGGTGGCCCTCGCTGCCCTGAGCCAGCTCGGACCCGCCCTGTTCGCCCGTACGCCGGTGGGTGCGCCGTGGACCGCGCCCCTTCCCGCCGCCGCGTGGCTCGGGGGCGCGGCCGTCGCGTTCGGGCTCGCGCGGCCGGGGCTGCTTCTCGTCGCCGGCGGTACCCTCGTGGCGTCCGCCGCTTTCGCCCTGGTGGCCGACGGCGTGCGCCGCCTCGGCCCCCTGGCCCGCGCTCAGCCGGACTTGGCCCTCGGCATGCTGATGGGTGCGGCCGGTCTCGTGGCCACGGTGGGGGCCGGAGCCGTGGCGGGGTTCGGATACAGCGGCCTGGGGACGGCCATGCCCGTGGCCCTGCACCTGGGGTTGGCGGCGGGGGGGGCGTTCGTGCCGCTCCTGCTGGCGACGAGCCAGCAGCTCTTCCCCATGTTCGCCCGCTGCCCGCCTCTTACCCGGCCGCTGGCACGTCTCGGTCCGACGGCGGCGGCGGCCGCGGGGGCCTGCCTTCTCGCCGCCGGCGCCTCCCTGGGCGCCATCCCCGCGGCCGCCGTCGGCGCCGGCCTCACGGCCGCCGCCGTGAGCAGCTGGGCCCTCCTCCAGGAGGGCGCCTACCGCCGGCGCCAGGGGCGGGAGCCCGACCCCGCCGCCTGGGGGGCGAGGGTGGCTGGCGCCGTCCTCGCCGTTGGCGCCTGGCTGGCAACCGCTGGCCTCGCCATGCAGTGGGGCGGCGCAACGGCGGCTGGGGTAACGCTCGCCCTCGTCGGCGGCGTCGGCGGCTCGATCGTGGCCTATCTCCGCCGCATCCTGCCGTTCACGCTCTGGTACCTGCTCTTTCGCCGCTTCGGCCGGGCGGCCTTCGTCCCCCGTCTCGACGGCCTCCGCCTCCCTCTGCCTGCGCCCTCCCTGCCCCTTGCATGGGCGGCGGGGGCGGCGGTCGCCGCGTGGGAGGCGGGCGGGTTCGGCTCGTCCTCCGGCGCCCTGGACGCCGTGCGCGCCCACGGTCTGTGGGCGCTCGCCGCGGCTGCCCTGCTGGCGGTGGCGGAGCTCGGTTACGGACCGTGCCGGACGGCGGCGCTGCTCGCGCGCTACCGGCGCGAGGCAAGGGTGGAGGCCGCCCCGACCTCCTGATGCGCACTGCCTGGCCTGACCGCACGCGCGGGCGACGGGGCAGGGGGCTGTGCGGGCGGCCTCGGGCGCCGCCTCACGTCCCTGCGTCCCGTCCCGCTAGCTCAGGCGCGCAAACGTAGCCCGGTGCCGACAAGGCCGACGACGAGGGCCAGGGCCAGGTTCGCCCGTCCCAGCCACGGCGCCCAGCGGCGCGCGCTCTCGATCTCGGCCAGGAGGGCGGGTGAGGGGCCTTCTCGCCGCAGGCGCTCCCCCAGGCAGGCGGAGCGTTCCACGAGCACGGCGTCGTGGCCGGCCGCACCCGCCAAGAGAAGCGCCACCACCGCAAGCTTGCGGCCGAGCGCCGTGCCTAACGGCGTGCGGTAGAAGGCCCAGGAGAACAGCTCGGCCGGTCCGATCCCCTTGAGCAGGAGGTTGGCGACCCCGGTGACGAGGAGCACCCCGATCGCCGTCCAGGCGTACGGACGGCTGCGCCGAGCCAGGGAGCGAACGAGCTCCGCCTGCGCCGGTGGGTGCAGGGTGCGGCCATAGGGACCGGCCACCAGGGCGAGGAAGAGCATCTCGCCGATCCAGAACCTGGCCGCCACCAGGTGCCGGTAGAGGACCGCCCGACGCGACGCCGCCGCCATCGCGCCCTCCCATATGCCGGATGCCTGTTCGCGCGAGACGCCTCGGCGCCCCTGCCAGACGGCGAGGACGGGCGCCGGCAGGCGGCGCGCCATGGCAAACCAGAGGAGGTTCTCGCGCCGCATGGACAGGGCGAGGCGGCGGCGCAGGTCGCGCGCCGCCACCGTCTCCACCTCGGCCGCCGCGCCCCGGTCCGCAAGGGCGCGCACGCGCGTGCATGGTGCGCACCTCGGCGTGTTCGGCGGCCAGGACGGCGAGGAGCGCGTCCATGCCCTGGCCGCCAAGGCGGGGAGGAGGAACGCCTTCTCACTCGACCGCGACCCAAACCGTCCGCACGCCACCTCGCGCTTCCTCCCCCAGGCGTTCGACCGACGGCGCGCGCCGTCCCCCCTCATGCAAAGCGCTTGGCGTCGTCGCGCACCATGTCCGGCGGCCCAGGCGGCGACCAGCCCCCCGCTTATGCGGGCGCCGCAAGCCGCGCGCGGTGACGGCCACACCCTGTCGCCGCCGTGCGACGGCCGCCACCCGTCATGGCTTCACCCGCCCCCGGGGCAGGCTAACGGGCGGCGGGCGCACGGCGCCCGCGCGGGGGAGGGGCGCCATGTCGGGCGATTGGGGGCGCGGTGCGGGGGGCGGCGCACCCATGCGGGCGAAGCCGGCGGCAGGGCGCCCCGTGAGCCCGACGCCCGGCACCCATCCGCGCCCTTGGCCGCCGCCGGCCGCCGCCGCGGCCCGCCAGATCGCGCGCGACGGCGCCCGGCTGCGGGTGCGCTTGGCCGCCCTCCTGGCCGCCTTGGGGGGGCGGCGGGCGGGGGTGTACGACGGACGCGTGGGGGCGGCACAGCGACGCCTCAAGGCCGGCATCGGCCGCTCGCCCGACGTGTGCGTGCGCCCCTTCAAGGTCGGCGGCCAGGAAGGCCTGGATGCGCTCCTGGTGTTCGTGAGTGGCTTGGTCGATGCGCGCATGGTGGACCAGGACACCCTTACCCTCGCCCACCTTGCGCCACCCGACCGCCTAGGGGCGCCGGGGCGGGAGCGCGCCCTCGTCGTCGCCTCCCACCTCGGCGTGGGACATGTGACCTATGCTCGGCGCTGGCGCACGATCCTGAGCAAGGTGCTGGCGGGAAACGCCGTGCTCCTGGTCGAGGGGGCCGACCGGGCCATCGTCCTCGACACCACCCAGTACCCTGCCCGCTCCGTGGGCGAGCCGGACGTGGAGCACAGCGTCCTGGGAAGCCACGAGGGCTTCAACGAAGTCCTCCTCACGCACATGAACCAGATCCGCCGTTACGTGCAATCGCCCCGGCTCGTGTTCGAGAGCGTGGCGTTCGGCACCGTGAGCCGCACCTCGGGTGTCATCGTCTACCTCGACGGGGTGTGCAACCCGGCCGTCCTGACCGCCGTGCGCCGCCGCCTGGCCGGCCTGCGCGACAGCGGCGTGATCACCGTCAACCGCCTGGTCTCCACCCTCAAGGACCACGCCTGGACGCCGTTCCCCCTGGTGCGCACGACCCCTCGGGTGGACTTCGTGGCGCACGAGGTGATGGCCGGGCGGGTGGCGATCATGCTCGAGAACTCCCCTTTCGCCCTCCTCGTACCCGCTACGTTCCTCGACTTCTACCGCACGTCGGAGGACTACGAGGGGCAGTTCTGGGGGCCGACGCTGGACCGGTTGGTGCGCCTCGTCGGCCTCGTGTTCGCCGTGTACTCGCCCGCTCTGTACATCGCCCTGGTGGACGTGAACCCTGACTTCCTCCCCACACGCCTCCTCTGGACGGTGGCGGGGTCGCGGGAGAACCTGCCCTTCCCGCCCCAGGTGGAGGTGCTCCTCATGTTCGGGGTGCTGGAGATCCTGCGCGAGGCGTCGCTGCGCATGCCCCCGAGCATGACCACCGCCCTCGGCACGGCGGGGGCGGTGATCATCGGCACGGCCGTGGTCAAGGCGGGCGTGGTCTCCAGCCTCATCATCGTCGTGGTCTCCCTCGGCGCCCTGGCCCTGTTCACGTCGCCCACGTGGGAAGTGACGATCGCCATGCGCTGGCTCCTGTGGCCGCTCGTCCTGGGGGCGTACGCGTTCGGGGTGATCGGCGTCCTCCTGGTGACGGTGATCATCCTCCAGCACATGGCCTCGCTCTCCTCGCTGGGCGTCCCCTACCTCGCCCCGTTCGGTCCCTTCCGCCCGCGCGACTGGAAGGACAGCGTCGTACGCCTCCCCCTGCGCGACCTCACGACGCGTCCGAGCAGCCTCTTCACCCTGCGCCCGCGCACACAGCCCCCGATCGGCCGCCCCGTCACGGAGCCCGACGTGCCGCTGGCGGCGGCGCGCCGGCGGCGCACATGAGGGGGCGCCGGGCTCGGGCCGCGGCCACCGTCCTGGCGGCCTGCCTCCCCCTGACCGGATGCTGGAACGCCATCCCCCTCGGCCACCGCGCCCTCATCCAGATCCTCGCCGTCGACCCGGCCGGGGGACGGGATCTGCGGTGGACCTTCTTCCAGGCCAGCGCCGCCGCCCTGAGCGAGATGGCGAGCGGCGGGGGAACATCGGGACCGGGGAGCACGGCGAGCGACCAGGTGACGCCGGTGTCCGTTCGCGCCCCCACCCTGGCCGACGCCTACCGCCGGGCCCAGGCCATCACCTCTCGCGATCTCTATCTCGGCCAGCTGCAGCAGGTGGTGCTGTCCGAGCGCCTTACGCCCGCCCAGCTCCGCCTCGCCATCGACAGCCTGGCCCATACGGCCGAGCTCGACCAGTCGCAGGACCTGTTCGCCGCCCCGGCCGGGGCGGCCGCCACCATCCTCCGGCCCGACCCCCAGGAGCTGTTCCCCGCCGCCTACCTCGACCACGTGGCCAACTGCCCGACGTGCACGACGGTCTCCATGACCGTGTCCCTCATGGAGGCCTTCGTCCGCACCCGAGTGGGTTGGGGGACGCTCGTCCTTCCCGAGGTGCAACCCTCCCCCCTGGGCCTGTCCGTGCGCGGGGCCGCCGTGTACGCTGGCGGCCGCCTTGTGGCCCGCCTGGGCGAGGAGCAGGCGGCACTGTTGGGCCTGTTGCGGGGGCTTGTGACGAAGACCGCCCTCTCCTTCGCCGTCCCCGGCGTCGGGCGCTGTTCGGTGCGTTCGGTTTCGGCTCGCAGCCACGTGCACGCCGAGTGGCGGGGCGGACGCGTCCTCGCCCAGGTACGGGTCGACCTCACGGGGGACATCCTGTCGGTCGAACCAGACCTGGGGCGGCCGTTCGTCGCCCTGGCCCGGCCGGTGAACGCCGCCCTCGCGCGCGAGGTGGCGGGGCGCGGCGCGCGCCTTCTGGCCCCGCTTCTCGCCCGGGGCGCCGATCCATTGGGGTTCGGGCACGTGCTGTGGGACGGCGACCCCTCGGCTGCCCCTTCGCCCTCCGCCTGGCGGCAAGGGCTGGGGCGGGCGCAGGTGCGCATCACGGTGCGTTCGGATCTTCGCTCCGAGGGTGTGGTGCGGTGACCCGGCGCGCGCGCACGGCGCCCATGTTCGGCCATCTGGGTGGGGCGGAGGTGGCCGTGCTGACGGCGAGCGTGCTGGTGGGCGGCGGCATCCTGTGGTTCCCGTCCCAACTCGCCCTGGGGGCAGGCGGTGGGGTGGAGGTCGCCTACCTGGCAGAGTTCGCCCTCGAGGTGGCGGCGGCGGTGGCGGCGGTGTCCGTGGTGCGCCGCCACGGCGGCCTCAGGTGGGCTTGGGTGCTCGAGCGGCTCGTCCCCAAGTCCCTCGGCCGCGCCCTCGCCCTCGCCCTGGCCGCCCTCGATGTAGCGGTCGTGGCGGTGACCATCACCGGCAGCGGCGTGGCCGTCACCTCCGCCTTCCTGACCATGACCCCGAGCTGGGCGGTGGAGTTCGCCCTTCTGGCCACGTCTGCCTACAGCGCAGCCCTAGGTGTGGAGTCGCTCGCCCGCACCCTCGACCTCGTCGCCCCCGTCACCTGGCTCGGCCTGGTGGTCGAGTACGCGCTCGTCGCCACCCAGGCGCGATCGGGGGCGGCCCTCTGGCCCCACGTACCGCACATCGGGGGGTGGGGGGCGGTGTGGGAGGGCGCGTACGCCGGCCTGTGGTCGCTGGCGGGGGTGAGCGCCGTCCCCAACATCGCCGCCCATCTGGCGTCGGACCAACGACCTCGCGTCACCAGCCGCGTGATGAGCGGGGTGGCGATCTCGTTCCTCCTCCAGTCGAGCCTGTTGCTCCTCGACCTCGCGGTCATGGGCGTGGTCGGCATCGTCTGGTACGAGTGGCCGACGGTCAGCATGCTGCGGGAGATCCGCAGCCAGGCCTTCCTCCTCAACCGCACCGGCGCACTGGCCGTGCCCCTCATGGTGGTCCTGGTCTGGTCCTTCTCTGCCATCATGCTGTGGAACGCCGCCGTCCTGGTGCGCGACGCCCTCCACCTGGGGGCGATGGGCGAGGGTGGGGCGTCCCCCGTCGGCCCGGTCCACGCCGCGCTTCGTTCCGGTCCGGTGCAGGTCGGGACCCTGGCCGCGGCCGTGTACGCCCTCTCCCTCGTCTTGGGCTACGGTCAGGCCCTGAACGAGGTGACGTCCACCTGGCTCGACCCCGTCGTGCTCGTCCTCGTCTTCGCCCTCCTGCCGGTGCTGGCCGTCCTCGACCGGATGCGGCGGCGGGTGCGGAACCGCCCCGCCGCCGCGGGGGGTCCGTCGGGCGCGTAGGCCGGCGTCAGGGATGCGCCTGTCCCGCCTTCGCCTTGTCCGCCGGGGTGGCGCCGTCTGCCTGCGTCCCCACCCCGTATCGGATGATGTGGGGGCTCGGCCGGTAGCGGTCGATGCCGAGGTCGTACACCCGTTCCGGCTGCCCCGGCCGCTGGACGACATACCAGGTATGCGCCACCGTGCCGTCCACCCCCGCCTGAACCGTCACCTCCCGGCCGCGAGGGAGCGATGGGTCGGCGATGCGCAGGGTCGGGTAGGGCGTGGTGGAGAGGATCTCGTGCCGGAATGCCGTGCGGGGTGGCGCCTCGGTCCCATACAGCGAGACGGTGACGCGGTTCGCCTGCCCGACGGCGGCCACGACGAGCGGGCCGGC
Organism: Bacillota bacterium; assembly: GCA_023512375.1. Lineage (GTDB taxonomy): Bacteria > Bacillota > Sulfobacillia > JAJZYS01 > JAILZS01 > JAILZS01. The sequence goes on from JAILZS010000030.1 coordinate 9,419, forward strand.
GGTCGAATTGCGGATGACGAGGTCGAGCCAGGGATGGGAGACGGTGGCGTCCTCCCCCGGCGGCACGTACGGCACGCGCATGCCGTGGGCATGCCGCTCCAGCACTTGGATGCCGGCGGCGCGCGCGGCGTCGTACAGGGTGGTGGCCACCTGGCAGACGCCGCCTCCCATGCCCGGGACGACGCGGTCGCCCACGAACGTGGGCCCGTAGGTGTAGCCGCGCTCCCGGGTGGTGAGGCCGATGGCGGCGTTGAACGACAGGGTCCGGCCGGGCGCCAGCACGCGTCCGCATAGGTAGCGCGAGGCCACGACCAAGTTTTGGTTGCGGTTCGGGGGGGAGTGGGGGTAGACGGTGGTCACCGACGCCATGCGTATCGTCGCCCCCAGCTCGGCCAGGCGGTCGGGCCCGAGGTCGCATCCGGCCAGGGCCGGGTCGGGCATCGGGCGCGGCGGACGCGCGGCCGTCCTCGGGGGAGGGGACGAGGCCTTCTCGGCGCGGACGGCGCCGCATCCGGCGGCGACCGCCGCCATGAGGCAGGTCGCGGCGAGAACGAGGCGGTACGTGGGCACATCGCCACCTCCCGGGGAGACTCGCTGGATCAGGCGGTGAGGGAGCGCGGGTCTACCAGCCACAGGTGCTGCGTGTAGACCCTTCCCAACAGCGCATCGCGGACGGGGGCGCCGCGCGGTTGGTCGAACCACGGTCGCCAGCCCTCCGGCAGGTCGGCCGGCCACAGCGCCACCAGCCCGACGACGTGGCGCTGTGCGTCCACCAGCACGCGCAGGCCGCGCCCGGGCGGGCCATACTGGCGGGCGCGGCCGCCCGGGTCCGGCCCGAGGTCGCGGTAGAGGGCGGTGGCCGAACGGTTCGCGGCTGCGAAGCCGGACCAGGCCGTCAGGTCGGAGGCGGCGTCGGGCGACATGGCGCGGCCGATGCGGGCGGGGGAGATGAAGTACAGGTGCTCGGTGTACAGCCCCCCCTCGGGATGGCCGCGCGGTTGGTCGTACCATGGCCGCCAGCCGGCGGCGGGGGAGAAGTCCATCTTGGCCCCCACCGCCTGGGCGTGCGTGTTCGCCAGGAGCTCCAGGGCGGGGCCGCGATGGCCCTCGTGGTAGCCCATGCCGTCCACCCAAGGCCCCAGGCGCGCGTAGCTCACCAGGTAGCCGTTGAAGTGCTTGAGCGCCTCCAGGGCCGGCAGGGTGGCGAGGTCGGCTGTGGTGGTCAGGGGACGGCCGGGGCGGTGGCCGCGCGGAACTGTATACACGCCGGCGTGCGCCCGGTGGCCAGCGTTCGTGCGGTCGCCCCGGGCGGGCGCCGGGGAGGCCGCTCGGAAGGCCGCGCCCGTGCCCATAGGCGGCCGTCCCAGCGCCCAGGCGAAGAGGGCGCCGGCGGTAGCGGCGGCGCCCGTGCGGGCGGCAGGCGCCCGCCCCACCGGGCGGTGGGCCGTACCCGGCCCCCGGGCACCGCTCCATCGCCCCGGGACGGGCCCACCGTCCGGACGTCGCCGAGGGGCGCCCGGCGCGATGGATGGCAGCCCACCGTGACGCGGGGCCGCCGGGGTGCCGGGGGTACCCGCCCGGCTCGACTCGGGGCGACCGAGGGGGCGGCCGGGGGCGCTGGCCACGCCGCACGCCGTGAGGGTGGCGACGACGGCGAGGCCGCCCGCCAAGGCGGCGAGCGGCACCGTCCCGGGCCGCCATCTCCCCGCGGTTCCGTGCTGCCGCCGGGTCCTCGCCTCTGCCATCGCCCACCGCCCCCCCGCCTTCGGTCGCCTCGTTCCGGGGCGCAGTATGCCCGCCCCTTCGTCGGCGCACGCGCGGCGGGCATGGGGTATGGAAGCGACGCCGGCGCCCACACTGGGGAGGAAGGCTTCGCCGTCTTCGTGCCCGAGGAGGGGGTGGGGCGTTGCTGCATCTCGGTCAGCACGGCAAGCTCTTGACCGAACTCGGCATCGTGACCGTACGCACCGTCGTCCTATGGGCCGTCGCCCTCGCCGTCCTACGCTTGGCGGGAAAGCGCACGATGGGCAAGCTGGACGTCTTCGATTTCGTCGTGGTCATCACCCTGGGAAGCGCCGTGGCCATCGGCATGGAGGCGGACAACCGCATGCTGCCCTCGATGGTCCCGGTGGTCCTCCTGGGGGCGTTGCAATGGGGCCTGTCCAAGCTCACCATGGCAAGCCCCTTCCTGGAGCGCCTGGCCCGGGGGCAGCCCGTCGTCCTGGTGGACCAAGGGCAGCCGATCCACCGTGCCCTGGTGGGCGAGCACGTGACCGCGGGTGACCTGGAGATGGAGCTGCGGCAGAAGGGGTTCACGCGCCTGGAAGAGGTGGACAAGGCGCTGCTCGAGCCCACGGGGAAGGTGTCCGTCGTTCCCTCGCCCATCGCCCGCCCGCTCACGCACAGCGATCTCGCCGCCATCGCCGCCGCGGTCGTGGACGAATGGCAGCGGCGGCAGGGGGGCGGGCAGGGGAGGGGGGAGGGGGAGACGAACCACCAGGGCCGGCACCGGGGGTAGCGTGCGGCGGCGATGGGGGATGGGGGTGGACGGGTCGGCCCGGGTGGTGTGGGTGTTTGTGGACGGTTTGGGCCTCGCGCCGCCGTCGGAGGTGCCCCCGCCCACGCCTCGCCTCGACGCGCTCGTGGGTGGCCCGGCGCTGGTCGACCGACCCCTGGCGGGGACGGCGCAGGGCTGCCGGTGGGAACTCGACGCCACGCTTGGGGTGGCGGGACTGCCCGGGACGGCGACCGGACAGGCGACGCTGGTCACGGGCGCCAACGCCGCCGCCGCCCTGGGCCGGCACATCCACGGCTACCCTGGCCCCCGCCTTCGGGCGTTCATCGACGCCGAGGGCAGCCTCTTCCAGCGCGTGCGGGCGATGGGGCGGCGGGCGGCGCTCCTCACGGCCTACCCCGAGGGGGCGGGGGAGACGGCGCTTCGTTACGCCGCCCGCCGCGCCGGCGCCGCCCTAGCCTTGGGCGAGGCCCTCCTGCCCCATCTGGGGTGCGCGCCCGGGTCGGCCGACGCCGGCCGGGCGGCGGAGGAGGCGGCGGCCATGGCCGCCCGCTTGGCCGAGGGTTGGGACCTGGCCGTCGTGGAGACGGACCTGTGCGACCGCGCCGGCCATCTGCGCGAGGGACGGGAGGAGGCGCGACGGCGGGCGGTGGCGTGCGCCGACCGCTTCCTCGCCGCCTTGCGCGCCCGCCTGGGCCGGGGCGACGTGCTGGCGGTGACGAGCGACCACGGCAACGTCGAGTCGGAACGGCGGGGCCATAGCCGCAACCGCGTGCCCCTGTTCGCCCTAGGCGCGTGCCGCACGGCGCCGGCCGGGGGGGACCTGACGGCCTTCGCACCGTGGCTTGTGGACGTCCTGGCGGGTGCGACCTAGGCATCGCGGGGAGGAGGGGGACCGGTGGCTGGCGAGGAGCCGGGGGCGGCGCCTGCGACCGTAGCAGGCGGGGAGGACGCCGCCGCCCGCAGCTTGCGCGTGCTCGAGTTCCCCAAGATCGTGCGCGAGGTGGCGCGCGAGGCCGAGACCTTGGCCGGGGCCGAGCGGGCCCAAGCCCTGCGCCCGGAGGGCGACGCGGTGGAGGCGCGGGAGCGGCAGGGCGAGAGCCGGGAGGCGGACACGCTCCTGGCGCGCGTCCCCCATCCGCCGGTGGGGCCGGCGGAGGACGTGCGTCCCCTGATCGAGCGCGCCGCCCGCGGTGCCGCCCTGTCCGGGGGCGAACTGCGCGCGGTGGCCCAGGTGGCGGGCGCCGCCCGCCTCATGCCGCAGACCCTGGCGGCCGTGGACGCCGACCGCCCCCTTGCGCGCCTCGTCTCCCTGGCGGCCCCCCTCGTCCCCCTGCCCGAGGTGGAGGAGCGCATCCGGCGGAGCATCACGGAGGCGGGGGAGGTGGCGGACGAAGCCTCTCCCCTCCTCGCCCAGCTGCGGCGGAGCGCGCGCGCCCTGGCGACGGAGGTGCGCGAGCGCCTGGAGTCCATGGTGCGCAGCGCCGCCACCGCCCGCTACCTCCAGGAGCCCATCGTCACCCTGCGGGCCGGGCGCTACGTGGTGCCGGTGCGGCAGGAGTTCCGGCGCATGGTGCCCGGGCTCGTGCACGACACGTCGGCCAGCGGCCAGACCCTGTTCGTCGAGCCCATGGCCGTGCTGGAGGTGGGCAACCGGCTGCGGGCGGTCGAGGCCCAGGCGCGCGAGGAGGCCGAGCGCGTGCTGCGCGAGCTGAGCGCCCTGGTGGCCCGGCACGCCGCGCCCCTGCGCACGGATGTGGACGTCTTGGCCGCCATGGACGCGATCTTCGCCCGCGCCCGCTTCGGCCGCCGCCCGGGGTACCGCTATCCCGAGATCGACGAGCGCCCTCGCCTCGTCCTGCGCACCGCCCGCCACCCCCTCCTGGGCGAGGACGCCGTGCCCTTGGACGTGGAGATCGGGCGCACCTTCCACACCCTGGTGGTGAGCGGGCCCAACACGGGCGGCAAGACGGTGAGCCTGAAGACCATGGGTCTGCTCTCCGCCATGGCCCTGAGCGGCCTGGCCGTCCCGGCCGGGGACGGCACCTCGGTCGGCGCCTTCGACCACATCCTGGCCGACATCGGCGACGAACAGTCGATCGAGCAGAGCCTGTCCACCTTCTCCTCCCACCTCACCGCCATCGTGCGCTATCTCGCCTTGGCCACGCCCCGCTCCCTCGTCCTCCTGGACGAGCTGGGCGCCGGTACCGACCCGACCGAGGGGGCGGCGCTCGCCACCGCCATCCTCGAGCACCTGCACGCCCGCGGCGTGCGCACGGTGGCCACCACCCACCTGAGCGACCTGAGGCGCTTCGCCGCCTCCCACGCCGGGGCGGAGAACGGTTCGGTGGCCTTCGACCCCGTCTCGCTGCGCCCTACCTATCGGTTCGAGCTGGGCGTGCCCGGGCAGTCGAACGCGCTGGCCATCGCCGCCCGTCTGGGCATGGACCCGACCGTCCTCGAGGTGGCGCGCGCCCGCCTTCGGCCGGAGGAGCGGGGCCTGGAGGACCTGATGCGCAGCGTGGGCGAGATGCGCCGTGCCCTGGCCGAGGAAGAGGAGGGGGCGCGGCGCGCGCGGCGCCAGGCCGAGGCCCTGCGGGCCGAGGTGGAGGCGGAGCGCCGTGCCCTGGCCGAGGAGCGTGGCCGGCTCCTGGCCGAAGCGGCGGAGCGGGCACGGGAGATCGTACGCCGGGCCCGCCGGGAGAGCGAGGCGGCCATCGCCGCCCTGAGGGCCGCCCAAGCGGGCGAGCGCCCGGTGGAGGCGGCGGTGGCTCTGGCCCGGCGGAGTCTGCGGGAGGCGGCGCCGCAGGAGGAGGGCCCGCCGCCGCCTGCGTCTCCCCCCCTGCGCCGGGTTGCCGTGGGGCAGACCGTACTCCTCCACCGCTTAGGCCAGTTGGCCACCGTGCTGGCCGAGCCCGACCCCGACGGCAAGGTGCTGGTGCAGGCGGGCGTGGTACGGCTCCGCCTCGATCTGGCCGAGCTGCGCGCCGCCCCGGCCGGGGCGACGGCGCGCTCCCCCGACCCGCCGCCCGCCAAGGCGGGCTTCTCCCTGCTCGAACGGGCCCGGGCGGCCGCGCCGGAACTCGACCTGCGCGGCCTGAGGGCGGACGAGGCGCTGGAACGGTTGGAACGGTGGCTGGACGACGCCCTCCTGGCGGGACTGGCCGAGGGTCGTATCGTCCACGGCAAGGGCACCGGCGCCCTGCGCCAGGTGGTGGCCGACGCCCTACGGGGCCGGCCGGAGGTGGCCGACTACCGCCTGGGCAGCGCCGAAGAGGGCGGCGACGGCGTCACCGTGGTGCGGTTTGCCGGCGCCTGACGCATCGGCGCCGGGGTCGAAGGCGCACACTCCGGGCAGGGGTCGGGCCTAAGGGGGCGAGAGGATGGAGCGCAGTTGCTGTGGTGCGGGCGAGGCGCAGGGCTGCGTGTGCGAGAGCGGTTGCGACTGCCGCTGCGCGCAATGCTCGTGCCGGGGCTAGTCGGGGCCGGACGGGGGCGGGGGTTGGGGCGCGCGCCCCTCTCCCCGCCCCCCGGCGTCTTCGGGCCCGCCCGCCACCAGCACCACGTCCAGGCGGCGCGGACCGTGCACGCCCTCGACCCGGTTGAGCTCGATGTCGGAGGTGGCCGACGGCCCGGAAATCCAGGTGAGGGCGCGCGGCCCGGTTCGCATGGCGTCGGCCAGGGCGGCCGCAGCTTGCGGCATGTCGGCCACGATCTGGCGTTCGAACACCACGCACACGAGGTGGTCGGGCACCAGGGTCATCGCCCGCCGCCCCTGGCCCGGGCCGCCGTCCAGGACGATGGTTCCCGTCTCCGCCACGGCCAGAGCGCAGCCGGTGACGCTGCCGGCGAGACGCGCGAGGTCGGAGGGGCCGAGTCCGCGGTCGACGACGAACTCCGTCCCCGCCGGGGCCTTGAGCCAGGACGAGGGGAGCGAGGGCGGTACGGCGTAGCGGCCGCCACCCTCCCGTCCAAGGCAGGCGGCGATCGCCCGGGCCACTTCGACTTCGCCTGCCGCCCGGGTCACGCGCGCCCGATAGTCGGCCACGCGCCGGGCGAAACGCTCCAGGAGGTCGGGGGGCGCAGGCGGGGGCGGGAGGGGCGGGGGCGGTGGGACCGGCGCGGCCGCAGAGAGGGCGGCGCGGATGCGGGCGAGGACCTCGTCCCGCGCCTTGCCGCTACGGCCCTTCGCGTCCACGCTCACCGGTGCTCCTCCCGCCACCAGCGCCGAAAGGAGCGGCGCGGCGCCGTGGGCAGGGCGCGCGAGCGCGTCCATCCCCCCAGTCCTGGCAGCCGTCGCCCCTGCCGCCCCCCCAAAGGGCGCATGACCCGGGCCAGGGCCTGCAGCCGTTCGAACTGCCGGGGCTGGGCGAAGGCGCGACCCAGGGCGCGGAGCATAAGGCGTTCGGGGGCGAGGCGCGCCCCCAGGCGGCCGGACGCCTCGTCCGCGCGGACGGCCACGGAGCGAAGGTGCACGAGAAGGCGTGGGATGGGGATCCCCACCGGGCAGACGTCGGCACAGGCGCCGCACAGGGTGGAGGCGTAGGGCAGGGTGCGGGCATGTTCGTCGTCGGGCCGGAGCTGGGGGGTGAGGACGGCACCGATGGGACCGGGGTAGACCGACCCGTAGGCATGCCCGCCCACGCGCTCGTATACGGGGCAGACGTTGAGGCAGGCGGCGCAGCGAATGCAGCGCAGAGCGGTGCGGCCGAGGGGATCGGCCAGGGCGCGCGTGCGCCCGTTGTCCACGAGCACGAGATGGAAGGCCTGGGGACCGTCGCCGGGCACGACGCCGGAGAACACGGTGGTGTAGGGGTTCATGCGCTCTCCCGTGGCGGAGCGTGCCAGGAGGCGGAGGAAGACGCCCAGGTCCTCGAAGGTGGGCACCACCTTGTCGATCCCGGCCACGGTGATCAGGGTGTGGGGGAGGGTGAGGCACATGCGCCCGTTCCCCTCCGACTCCACCACCGCCACGGCACCCGTGTCGGCGACGAGGAAGTTGGCGCCGCTGATGCCCACGGTCATGGCGAGGAAGCGCTCCCGCAGGTAGAGCCGCGCCGCCTCGGCCAAGGCCGTCGGCTCCGGCGCGAGGTCCGGCAGACCCATGGCGCGGGCGAACAGGTCGCGGATCTCGAACCGGTTCTTGTGGATGGCGGGCACGACGATGTGCGAGGGACGGTCGCCGCCGAGCTGCACGATGAGCTCGGCCAGGTCGCTCTCCACCGCCTCCACGCCCCGTTCGGCCAGGACGTCGTTGAGGCCGATCTCCTCCGTGGTGAGCGACTTCACCTTGAGCACCCGGCGGGCCCCCGCGCCTACCACCAGGTCCGCCACCACGTCCCTCGCCTCGGCGGCGTCGCGCGCCCAATGCACCTGCCCGCCGCGCTCCGCCACGGCAGCCTCCAGCTGTGCGAGGTAGCGGTCCAGGTGACGCAGGGTGTGATCCTTGATGGCGGCTGCCTGGGCGCGGAGCCGATCCCAGTCCTCGACCTCGCCGACGACTTGGTCGCGGCGACGACGGATGGTCGAGGTGGCGCGGCGAAGGTTGGCGCGCAGCGTCGCGTCCGCCAGCGCCGTGCGGGCGGCGGCGGGGAACGGCGCCTCGGGGCGCAGAGCGTCCCTCATTCCGGCACACCCCTCTGGCCGCACACGTTGTCCTCGCCCGCCAGCACCTGTGCGAGGTGGACGGTCGCGACCGGCGCGCCGCGTCGGACCAGGGCGCCGCCGATGTGCATGAGGCACGAGCTGTCGGCGGCGCACACCGCCTCCGCTCCCGAGGCCAGGATGGCACCCACTTTGTCCGACAGCATGGCGGCGGAGACGTCGGCGTTCTTGATGGCGAACGTACCGCCGAAACCGCAGCAGCTCTCGGCCCCTTCCACCGTCACGAGCTCCATGTCCCGCACCGCCGCCAACAGGCGCCGGGGACGGTCGCCGAGGTGGAGCGCCCGCAGGGAGTGGCAGGTAGGGTGGTAGGCGACCCGGTGGGGGAAGCGGGCGCCGACGTCCGTCACCCCGAGTCGGTCGACGAGGAACTCGGTGAGCTCGTAGACGCGCGGCACGAGCGCCGTCGCCTCGCGCGCCAGGGCTGGGTCACCCGTCTCTTCGGCCAGCTCCGGGTACGTTTCGCGCACCAGGGCGACACAGGAGGCGGAGGGGGCGACGACGACCTCCGCCTGGGCGAAGGCGCGCACGAAGTTGCCCACCATGGGTAGGGCCTCCCGCCGGTAGCCCGTGTTCACGTGCAACTGACCGCAACAGGTCTGGCTCTCGGGAAAGTCGACCTCCACCCCCAGGCGTTCGAGGAGACGCACGGTGGCGCGCCCGACGGCGGGATATAAGGTGTCCACCAGGCAGGTGACGAAGAGCGACACCCGCAACGCGGCTCCCTCCCTTGACGGGGCGCGCCCAGCTCGCGGCCGAAGCGTGGGCGGCACGAGGGCTGGCCGGGGCCGAGCGCCGGCCCGCCGCGCCCTGACTTCGTGTCCTTCTCGCTCTGACAGGACGGACGGCGCGAAGGAGGTTCGGAGTGGCAGGGGCGCATCCCTCCGACGCCTCTACCGACTCGGCCCCGAGAAGCCCCTCCCGGCGGTGGCCTCAAATCGAGGTTCATGTCGACGTTCATGCGGCGGAAGGGCTGGAATCTGGGTCGACGCACACGCCTGCCGTGGGTCTGCCCGCTTCCGAGGTGTTCCCTCGGCTGAACAACCGTAGCCGCATGACCCCTCTGTTGCCCCCGTTCCGGAAACCGAGGTGCCCGCGGCAGACCACCTGCGGTTGTCTTCGCACGAGGCGGTAGAGCGTCAGTTGCGCCCTCGGTCCATCGAGTAGGTAACAGCAGCGTGGCCGCGTTGAAGCAGCGTTCAAGCGGGCGGGACGGCGACGATGGCGCGCGAGGCCGCCCCCGCGCCTGGTCGCAGGGCGGCCTCGGCGTACCCAGGAACTTAGAATGCGGGGCCCACCGTGGGGGACGCAGGGGCAGGTGGCGCCGTCGGCGGCGTTCCGCCCTGGTTCACGCCCCCTTGCCCGGGGGACGGTTCCACGACGATGGCGCCGCCACCCTGGCCGCCCACAAGCTGGAAGGGGTCCGTCCCCGCCTGCGTGGCCGTGAACGTGAAGGTGGTCGCCTGACTGGGTAAGAGCGTCACGTCAAGGCCCAGGTCGGGGTCCTCGAAGACGTAGGGAGCGGGGTCTTGGTTGACAACCGTGAGCTGGACTGGGACGTCGGCAGCCACGGTGAGCTGGCTGGGGACGGGAAGGCCGCCTCGCACCGTGAGGGTGACGGCCTGGGGCGAAGGACCGGGGACGGGCTGATTCGGGCTGGCCCCGCCATGTCCGCACACCAACGTGGGCGGCCACAATACGTGGTCGGCGGGGAGCGGGGCACCGGGCACGAGGTCCGTCGGGCGGCGCAGGAAGACCTGGCGCGTGGGCGGGAGGGGGCAGCCTGGCGTCCAGAGCTCGTGGGCGTCGCCGCGCACCACGGTCTTCACCACCCAGGCGTCGGAGATGCGGGTGGGCTGGGTGCCGGCGATGTAGTAGCCCGTGGCGATGTCGCTCGGCGGGGTGAGCGGGCTGGGAAGGAGCCCGCTCTTCGTGTCCACGCGCACGGCCACGATGCCCGGCGGGCGGACGAAGTGCTGCACCGGCACGCCGCGCAGGCTAGCCACCATCGTGTCGCGCCAGATGGGGGCGGCGTAGGTGGCTCCGAAGATGCCGGGTTGCGGGGTCGGCGTGGGGTAGCCCTCCCATACGCAGCCCACCAGCTGGGGCGTGTAGCCGCAGAACCAGTCCTCCTCGTTCTGGCTCGACGTCCCTGTCTTTCCGGCCGCCGGTCGGCCGATGTCGGCCACGCCGTACGCCGTCGCGCCCGGATGGGTGATCACCTGCTCCATGATCTTCGTCATCACGTAGTCCACTTGGGGCGTAAGGCGGGGTACGGCGCGCACGGGATCGCGGTACAGGACATGACCGTCGGGGGAAACCACCGCCCGTACCAGGCGCGCCGTCGGCCGCACGCCGTTGTTGGCGAAGGTGGCGTAGGCGTCTGCCATTTCCAGCGGGCTGACGCCGACCGTCTCGCCACCGATCGCCAGGGCCGTGTTATCCCGGTCGGCGGGGGAGAGCGGGAGGCCGAACTGGTGCACGGCCGTCTGCCAGGCGGAGGCGATCCCCACCCGACCGCTCAGGGCGAGCCGCACGCTGGCGTTGTTGTCGGAGATGGCGAGCGCGTACTCCAGCGGGATCGCTCCCTGGTAGACGAAGTTGTCGTTCTGCGGCCACCACTTGCCGTTGCGCTTCAGGAAGGGCGCGTCCTCGATGATCGTGAAGGGCGTGTCTCGGTGCTCGATGGCGTCGGTGTACTCCGCCAGGGGCTTGATGGCCGAGCCCGTCTGGAACCTCCCCTGCACGGCCAGGTTCTCCACCGTCTGGTAGCCGGGCGGATGCTCGCGTCCACCCACGATGGCCAGGACGTCGCCGGTCGAGGGCTGCATCATGACCACCGCCGCCTGGGGGCCGGCGGGCGGGGTGCGGAGCCGGCCCATGACTGCGGCGACGGCCTGGTCGGCGGCGTTTTGCACCTTGGGGTCGAGGGTGGTGTAGATCCGCAGGTCGCCGGAGAACAGCTGGTTGGAGGTGAAGCCCCGCCCTTCGAGGTAGCCGATCACCGCGTCCACGAACCAGGGGTCCGGGTACGTGAAGGCGGGGGAGGCGCCGGGGGCGAGCTCCAGGGGTAGGCGCTCCGTCTGCGCCGCCAGCGCGGGCGAGATGTCGCCTACCGCCGCCATGCGCTGGAGCACCTCGTTGCGCCGGGCGAGAGCTGCCTTGGGGTTGACCAACGGATCGTAGTACGAGGGCGCCTGCGGAAGGCCGCCCAACAGGGCGCACTGGGCCAAGTCGAGCTGGGAGACCGGCTTGTGGAAGTAGATCTCGCTCGCCGCCCCCACGCCCACCGCACCCTCGCCCAGATAGACGCGGTTGAGGTACATGTCGAGGATCTGGTCCTTCGTGTACGTGTGGTCGAGGGAGATGCCCAGGAGCACCTCCTTGACCTTATAGCTGACGGTGCCGTTGTCGTGGAGGAAGAGCATCTTTCCCAGCTGCTCGGAGATGGTGGAGGCGCCCTGGAGGTTGCCGTGGCCGGTGAGGTCGTACAAAGCGGCGCGCAGGATGCCCTTCAGGTCGAACCCGGGATTGGTATAAAAGGAAGCGTCTTCCGTGGCGATCACCGCGTTGCGCAGGTTCACGGGGATCTGCGACAGCGGTACGGGGATGGCGTCGGTGACGCTGTGCAGCTGGGTGATCTCCTGACCGTTGCGGTCGTAGAGGATGGCCCCCGCCGCCACCGGCGGGATGTGCGTGACAGGGGGAAGGGTGGCGTTCGTGCGCGCCACCACCACGGCGGCGAAGGCCATAAGGGCGACGAACAGCCCCCCGCCCAAGGTGAGGGCGAGGCGCAGCGGGCGTACCCGGCGCCGCGTGGTGCGGCGCTGGCGGCGGCTTTCCTTGCGAGACGGGGGCACGCGCTAGCCTCCTCTTGCCGGTCGGCTCGGCCGACCGAAACACTCGGTAGTATAGCAATCGCCGCGGGACACGATCGGGGCGGCGCCGCCGGTGTCGGGGGCCGCGCCTTTCCGGCGGCACAAGGCCTGTGATAGGATTTCGAACCATGGAAGACCAGCCGCGCCTCACCGCCGTGTCGTCTTCGCCCTTGGCCGTGGTGCGTTCCGGCGCCGCCGAGATCCTGCTCGAAGAGGAACTGGCCGAGCGCCTGGAGCGGTCACAGCGTACGGGGGTGCCGCTCAAGGTGAAGCTGGGGGTGGACCCCAGCCGGCCGGATCTGCACATCGGCCACGGCGTCGTCCTGCGCAAGCTGCGCCAGTTCCAGGACCTGGGCCATCGCGTGATCCTCATCATCGGCGACTTCACCGGCCGCATCGGCGACCCATCCGGCCAGTCCGCCACCCGTCCCCAGCTCGAGGAGGCGGAGGTGGAGCGAAACGCCCGCACCTATCTCGACCAGGTGGGGCGGGTGCTCGACCTCGGGCGCACGGAGATCCGGCGCAACAGCGAGTGGCTGGCGCCGCTCGACCTGGGGCGCCTCATCCGCCTGATGGCCACGTTTACCGTTGCGCGCATGTTGGAGCGCGAGGACTTCGCGCGCCGCTTCGCCCAGGAGCGGCCCATCCATCTGCACGAGTTCCTCTACCCGCTCATGCAGGGGTACGACTCCGTCGCCCTGGAGTGCGACGTGGAGCTGGGCGGCATGGACCAGAAGTTCAACCTCGTGGCCGCCCGCCATGTGCAGCGCGAGTGGGGGCAGACGCCCGAGGTCGCCCTGCTCATGCCGCTTCTCGTGGGGCTGGACGGGGCGGAGAAGATGTCGAAGAGCTTGGGCAACGACGTGCCCATCGACCTACCGCCGGACGAGATGTTCGGCCGGCTCATGTCCGTGGGCGACGACCTCATCGTGCCCTACCTGGAGCTGGCGGCGGGCGCCGACCCGAGCATGGTGGCCGACACCGCCCGCGGCCTGGCCGATGGCTCCCTCCACCCCCGCCTGGCCAAGGCGCGCATGGCCCAGGCGGTGGTGGCGGTGTACTGGGGGGAGGAGGCGGCGACCCGGGCGGCGGAGACGTTCGACGCCCGCTTCCGGCGACGCGATCTCAGCGGCGACCTGCCCGAGGCGCTCGTCCCGCCCGCCCTGGTGGCGGACGGCCGGGTGAGGGTGGTGCGCCTGTTGGTCGAGGTGGGCCTGGCTGCGTCGGCGGCCGAGGCGCGCCGCCTCCTCGCCCAGGGGGCGGTGGAGATCGACGGCGAGCGGCCGCGGGGGGCGGACGCCGAGTGGACGGCACGCGACGGCGGCGTGGTGCGCGTGGGACGCTACCGCTTCGCACGCCTCCGTCTGGGATAGGCCCGGGACGGGGAGCGAAGGAGGTGAGCGCCGGCCTCGGCCGGCGGAGGATGGGCGTGCAGGGTGTGGCACCGGAACGGGGGACGCAGCGGGCGGAACGCATGGCCGCCCACCTGGCCCTGTGGATCGCGACGGAGGTGCACCGGCGCGGGGCGCGCGCGGCGGTGGTGGGGCTGTCCGGTGGGATCGACTCCGCGGTTGTGGCAGGGCTGTGCGTGCGCGCCCTGGGCCCGGCGGCCGTCGAGGCGCTGGCCATGCCCATCCACAGCCCGCCCGAGGACGGGGAGGACGCGGCCCTGGTGGCCACCACCCTAGGGGTATCTCTCAAGGTCGTGGATCTGAGTGGACCGTACGAGGCCATGCTGGCGGCACTCGGCCCGGAGGTGGCGGCCCACCGCCTGGCGGCGGCCAACCTCCGACCCCGCCTGCGCATGGCCACCCTGTACGCGCACGCGGCGCTACGGGGCGCCCTCGTGGTGGGTACGGGCAACCGGGACGAGCTGACCATCGGCTACTTCACGAAGTATGGCGACGGCGGGGTGGACCTTCTGCCCATCGGCAACCTCACGAAGGGCGAGGTGCGAGCGGTGGCGCGCGTCTTGGGCATCCCGCAGCGCATCTTGGACCGCCCTCCCACGGCCGGCCTGTGGCGGGGACAGACGGACGAGGGGGAGCTGGGCTTCACGTACGAGGAACTCGATCGTTACCTCCTCACCGGGGAGGCTAGCGACGCTCTGCGGGAGATGGTGGAGGCGCGGCGCCGGGCGGCCCAGCACAAGCTGGAGATGCCGCCGCTGCCTCCCCCCCTGCCGGAGGTGGCCGAGGCGGGCGCCTAGGATCCAGCGGGGGGTGACGGCATGTCGGGCCACTCGAAGTGGGCCAACATCAAGCGCCGCAAGGCGGTGGTCGACGCCGAGCGGGGGCGCACCTTCTCCCGCCTGACGCGGGAGATCGTGTCGGCGGTGCGCGGCGGAGGCCCCAACCCGGAGGCGAACATTCGGCTCAAGGCCGCCATCGAGAAGGCGCGCGCCCACAACCTGCCGAACGAGACGATCGAGCGGGCCATCGCCCGCGGCAGCCGCGCCGCCGCGGGCGAGGGGTACGAGGAGGTGCAGTACGAGGGGTACGGCCCCGGCGGGGTGGCCCTGTTGCTCGTGGCGAGCACCGACAACCGCAACCGCACCGCGGCCGACATCCGCCACCTGTTCGCCAAGCACGGCGGCTCCCTGGGGGAGAGCGGATGCGTGGCCTGGATGTTCGACCGCCGCGGGCGGGTGCGGGTGGACGCGGAGGGCCTGGACTCCGAGGAGGCACTCCTGGAGGCGGCGCTCGAGGCCGGAGCGGACGACGCTGGCGTGGACGACGAGGGGGCGTTCGTGGAGACGGCGCCGGAGCGGGTGGAGGAGGTGGCGGCTGCCCTGCGCCGCCGGGGGTTGGCGGTGGAGGGAGCGGGCGTGGAGATGGTGGCCGCGAGCCGGGTAGAGCTCGAGGGCCCAGACCGGCGCCGCTTCGCCGCCCTGGTGGAGGCGTTGGAGGGCCACGACGACGTGGAGGCCGTCTACCACAACGGCGACCTGGGCGAGGAGGAGGGCGAGGGCTAGCGCATGCCCACCCGTCGGGCCGAGCACCCTGAGCCCGGGGTGGGACGATGGGGTACGCCCTTCCCGGCGGACGCGGCGGCGGCCTGTGGTGGGCGGCGCTGTGCACGGCGGCTGCGTTCGCCGCCGGGCACGCCGGTAGCCTGCCCGTCTTGCGTGCACCCCGCGCCTTGCCGGCGGCGGTGTCGTCGGCGGGGGAGAAGCCGGTTCAGCTGTGGTTTCGCGACGGCGACGGGCGCTGGCGGATGTGTCGGGCGTCGGCGCACGGGCGCTGGACGACGGCACCGGCGACGGAGTGGGCGCGCGCGGTGCCGGGCTTTCGCGCCGTCGTCGCGGGGGGAGGCGTACGCCTCGTCGAGCAGCGGGGCGCCGGCCGCCGGCCCTTCTTCGTCGCCCCGGACGGCGGACGTCTGGCCGTGTGGGCTGGCACGCCGCGCGGCCTGAGGGTGCGCGTGGCGACGACGCCCATCCTTACCGGCACCCTCTCCCCCGCCGACTTGGTGCGGTTTCGGCGGGGCGTGCGCGTGGCCAGCGTAGCCGCCGCCTGGGACCTCCTGAGCCGCCTCGGGGGGTAGGGAAGAGGGGCGGGAGGAGAACGCCTCCCGCGGCGGCGAAGTCCCCCCCGGGCCTGGGCCTGAACGGGGGACGAGGGTGGTTCTGGGAATCGATCCAGGTACGCACCGCACCGGGTTTGCGGCCGTGGAGGAGCGCGGCGGCCGGCCGGTGGCGGTGGAGTACGGGGTGATCACCACCGCGCCGGGACTGGCGCCGGGCGAGCGCCTTCGGCGCATCTACGACCGGGTGCGCGCCCTGGTGGAAGGGCACCGGCCCTCCGTGGCCGCGGTGGAGCGCCTCTTCCTGGGTGCCAACGCCCCCTCCGCCGTCTCGGTCGGACAAGCGCGAGGGGTGGTGCTGCTCGCCTTGGCCCAGGCCGGCGTCCCCGTGCACGAGTACACGCCGTCGGCGGTGAAGACCGCCATCGTGGGCTACGGCCGCGCGGACAAGGCGCAGGTGCAGGAGATGGTGCGCGTGCTCTTCCGCCTCGACCGGGTGCCGCGCCCGGACGACGCGGCGGACGCCCTGGCCGTGGCCGTGTGCGCCCTCAACCATGCCGCATCCGGCCGGTGGGGGCGGGTGGGGCGGTGATCGAGCGCCTGCGCGGACCCGTGGTGGGCCGCCGGCCGGGGGCGGCGGTGGTGGACGTTGGCGGGCTGGGCCTGGAGGTGCAGCTCACCGCCCGGGCGGAGGCCCGCCTGCCGACGCGGGGCGAGGCGACGCTTCTCACCCGCTTCGTCGTGCGCGAGGACGGGGTGGCGCTGTACGGTTTCGCCGACGAAGCGGAACGGGAGGGGTTCGATCGCCTCCTCGGGGTGGCGGGGGTGGGACCGCGCCTCGCCCTGGCCACCGTCTCCACCCTCGCCCCCGACCGCCTGCGCCGCGCCCTGGCCGGGGGCGACGCCGCCGCCCTCACCGCGGTGCCGGGCGTCGGGCGCAAGATCGCCCAGCGCATGATCCTCGACCTGAAGGAGTGGGCGGCCGAGGCCGTGCCGGGCGAAGGAGGGGAGGGGCAGCCGGCAGCACCCGCCGGCGGGGCCGCGGCAGACGGTCCCGACGCCGCCTTCGCGGTCCAGGCCCTCGTCGCCCTGGGGTATGGACCCGCTGAGGCGCGCCAGGCGGTGCGCGAGGCGCTGACGCAGGGGGCGGGGGAGGCGGGCGAACTCGTTCGCGCCAGCCTCGCCCGCCTGGGGCGGGCGCCGGTGCGCGCCTGGGACGAGGGCAGCGCGGGCTAGGGGGGATCCGACGTGGGTGAGGAGCGATTCGTCTCCCCCGCATACCTGGAGGAGGACGCGGCGGAGGCGTCGTTGCGCCCCCAGTCCCTGGGGGAGTTCCCGGGCCAGCGCGCGGTGAAGGCGCAGCTCGAGATCGCCGTGGCGGCCGCCCTGCAGCGGGGGGAGGCGCTGGACCACGTCCTCCTGCAGGGGCCACCCGGTCTGGGAAAGACCACCCTGGCGCAGATCGTGGCGCGGGAGATGGGTGTCGGCCTGCGCGTCACGGCGGGGCCGGCGATCGAGCGCCCCGGCGACCTGGCCGCCATCCTCACGCAGCTGCAGCCGCGCGACGTCCTGTTCGTGGACGAGATCCACCGCCTGAGCCGGCCGGTGGAGGAGATCCTCTACCCGGCCATGGAGGACGGCGCCCTCGACCTGGTGGTGGGGCGCGGACCGGGGGCGCGCGCGTTGCGCCTGGACCTGCCTCCGTTCACCCTGGTGGGCGCCACCACCCGCTCGGGCCTCCTCACCTCCCCCTTGCGCGATCGCTTTGGCCTCATCCTGCGCCTGGAGCTGTACGCCGCCGAGGAGCTCGAGGCCATCGTGCGCCGCACGGCGCGCGTCCTGGGGGTGGAGGTGGAGCCGCAGGCGGCGCGGGAGCTGGCCCGCCGCTCCCGCGGCACGCCCCGCATCGCCAACCGCCTCGTGCGCCGGGTGCGGGACTTCGCCCAGGTGCACGGCAACGGCCGGATCGACCTGGAGACGGCGCGCGCCGCCTTGGACCTGCTCGACATCGACCCCCTCGGCCTGGACGCCTTCGACCGGCGCCTCATCCGCCTCATCGCCTTGCAGCACGGGGGCGGCCCGGTGGGCCTGGAGACGCTGGCCGCCGCTCTGGGCGAGGAACCCGACACGATCGAGGACGTGTGCGAGCCCTACCTCCTGCAGATCGGCTTCCTCGCCCGTACGCCGCGGGGGCGGGAGGTGACCGGGGCCGCCCTCAGGCATTTGGGGCTCGTGCCCGCGAGGGAGGCGCGAAACCCCTAGAAACGCCCGTCGGAGTGCGAATGAGAGGGGTGAGGTGCGCGGGTGGGCTTTCTCTTCGACCTGACCGGAGGGACGCCGCGAGAGCTCCTCCGGCGCGCCCAGGCGGGCGACCCCGCCGCCCGGGAGGACCTCATCGCCCGCTACGAACCCCTCATCCTGCGCATGGCCTCCCGCGCGGTAGGGCGATACGTGCGCAAGGGGCACGACGACGAGGCGTCGATCGCCCTCATCGCCTTCGACGAGGCGATCACCAGCTTCGACCCCGACCGGGGGCGCGGGTTCATCCGGTTCGCCGAGCAGGTCATCCGGCGCCGCCTTGTGGACCATTACCGGCGGCAGCGGCGGCCCGAGGTGGCGATGTCGGAACTGGAGGAGGAAGACGACGAGGGGCGGCCCTATGTCCCGGTCCTGGCGGCGGCGGCGTGGGAGCGGCGCCGGCAGGAAGAGGAGCGGCGGGCGAGGCGGGAGGAGATCCTCGAGTACGAGCGACGCCTGCGCGCCTTCGGCCTCAGCCTGGAAGAACTCGTGCGGGTCTCGCCACGGCACGAGGACAGCCGGCGGAGCGCCATGGCCGTGGGCCGCATGGTGGCGGAGGAGCCGGAGCTGCGCGACCACCTGATGGCGCGGCGCGAACTACCCATGAAGGCCTTGGAGGCGCGGGTGGGCGTGAGCCGCAAGACACTCGAGCGGCAGCGCAAGTACATCATCGCGGTGGCGCTCATGGCAAGCGGGGAGTTTCCCCACCTGGAAGGGTACCTGCGCAAAGGAGACGAGGGGTGACGGCGATGGCGAGGCGAGCCGATCGGGGCGTGGTGCTCAGGCGCGACGGCCCGTGGGCGGTGGTCCTCACGCCCGACGGCGCCTTCCGCCGCGTGCGCTTGGCGGACGGCGGGGTGGAGGTAGGGACGGAGGTCGACCTGCCGGCCGCACCCGCCGCCCGCCGCCTCGCCCCCTGGCTGGGCGGCGTGGGGGCGGCCGCGGCGGCGGCACTCATCGCCGCCGTCCTCGGTGCGCCGCCTCAGCCGCGCGCCTACGTGGAGATCGCGGGCACGCGCATCGTCCGCCTGGCCGTGGGGGCGCAGGGGCAGGTGCTCACGGCCCAGGCCCTGGACGGGCAGGCCCTGCCCGCGCCGGTGCAGGTGGGCGAGCCGGTGGAGCGGGCGGTGGAGAGCCTGGCCCGGGCGGACGGCGTGAGCGCCGCAGGCCTGCCGGTCGGCGGCGTGGTGGTGACGGTGTTCAAGGCGCGGGGGGCGTCGGTGCCGCCGGGCATCGATCGCACCGTGCAGGCCGCGGCGGGTCAGGCCGGGGCGGTGACGGTGTCCGACCTCGTGCCGGCTGTGCACCGTCCCCGGCGCCATGGGCGGCACACGGCGCACCAGGGGCTGGGGCGGGTCCAGCCCGGCACGGCTGCGCTGCCCGGAGAGGGCGGGGGGACGGCGCAGGCGTAGGCGTGGGGGAAGCGAGGCGGCGGGGGGCCGGGGTTGGCCCCCCCCCCCCCCCGGCCGCCCCCCGGGGCGGGGGGCGGCCGGGCGGGCATTCGCCGGGGGGGGCCCGGGGAGGGGGTTTGGGGGGGTGGGCAA
>JAILZS010000031.1 GCA_023512375.1 Bacillota bacterium
ACGGGGGCGAAGATCTCCTGGCAGACCACGGCCATGTCGGGGCGCACGTCCTCCAAGAGGGTGGGGTAGAGGACCGGGCCCTCCCGCCGGCCGCCGACGAGAAGGCGCGCCCCGCCCTCCACCGCCGCCCGCACCCAGGCCTCCGCGCGTTCGGCCTCGCGCTCGCTGATCATCGGCCCCACGTCCGTGTCGGGGTCGTCGGGGTCCCCCGTCTTGAGGGCGGCGACGCGCGCCACGAGCGCGTCCCGGAAGCGGTCGTACACCGCCGCCTCGACGATGACCCGCTGCACGGAGATGCACTTCTGCCCCGCGCTCAAGAAGCCCCCGGTGCTCACCGCCGCCGCCGCCCGCTCCAGGTCGGCGTCGGCCAGCACGAGAACGGGCGAGTTGTTGCCGAGCTCGAGGCAGACGCGCCGGAGGCCGGCGCGCTGGGTGATGCGGCGGCCCACGTCGCCGCTGCCCGTGAAGGTGATGAGGTTCACCCCCGGGTGCTCCACCAGACGGTCGCCGATCGCCCCGCCGCTTCCGGTCACCACCTGGAGGTAGCCTGGGGGGAGGCCCGCCTCGGCCAGGATCCCCGCCAGGCGCAGGGAGGTGACCGGGGTGGTGCTGGCGGGCTTGAGGACCACGGCGTTGCCCGCTGCCAGGGCGGGGGCCACCTTGTGCGCCACCAGGTTGATGGGGAAGTTGAAGGGCGTGATGGCCGCCACCACCCCCACCGGCACGCGCAGGGTGAAGGCGAGGCGGTCCTCGCTTCCCGGCGCCGCCTCCACCGGCACCATCTCGCCCGCGATGCGCGGCGCCTCCTCGGCCGCCAACGTGAAGGTGTCGATCGCGCGCCCCACTTCCACGAACGCGTCCTTGTACGGCTTTCCCGCCTCCTTGACGATGCCCCGCGCCAGCTCCTCGCGCCGGGCGGCGAGGATGGACGCCGCCCGCAGGAGGATGTCGCGCCGGGTGCGGGGCGGGATGGGCCGGGATAGGGCGCGCCTGGCCCCCGCCACCGCCGCGTCCAGGTCCGCGGGCGCGGCGCCGTCCACGCGCGCCCACGGCGTCCCCCGGTACTTGTCGGTCACCTCCAGGGGCTCGCCCCCGCCCGGCACCAGCTCCCCGTCCCGGTACAGGCCCCAGGTGCCGCCCGGATACGTCGTCCCCACCGCCTGCATACTCTCCCTCCTCCTCCTCGCCCCGCCCGGCTAGGCCGCCGGGTCGAGCAGGACGCGCACGGCGTCCGTCCCCGGGGCGCAGAAGATGTCCCACGCCTCCTCGAACCGGCTCAGGCCCAGCCGGTGGCTGACCAAGGGGGCCGTGTCCACCGCCCCCGCCGCCAGGAGGGCCACGGCCCGGTGGACCACGGCGCCGTGCGTGGCCACCGAGCCGAGGATGCTGAGCTGGCCCCGCACCACCGTGGCCAACTCCACCCCCCGCACCTGGGGACCGGTGCCGGTGCTCCCCGCCAGCACCACCGCGCCGCCCCGCCGTACGCTCAGGATGGCCTGGGTGGCCGCCTGCTCCCCGCCGGCCATCTCCAGGGCGACGTCGGGATCGCCCCCGAGCAGAGAGACGAGCCTCTCCCGCAGCCGCTCGTCCGCCGCCAGGGCGGTGGGAAAGCCCAGCGCCTCCGCCAATCGGCGGCGTGACTCCCGCCCGCCGGCCACCACCGCCACACGCGCCCCCATGGCCCGCGCCGCCTGCGCCGCCAGAAGCCCGATCGCCCCCGACCCGAACACGGCCACGCGGGCGCCGGCCCGCACGCCGCCGCGCTCTGCCGCCGCCAGGGCGAGGGCGAGGCTGTCCACGAACGCCAGGGCGTCGTCGGGCACGTTCTCGGGCACGGGGTAGAGGGCGCGCGCCGGCACGGTGGCGAACTGGGCCAAGCCGCCGTCGCGCGTGAAGCCGATGTGGGCGTGGCCGCTCTCCCGCCGGCCGTAGTTGAGGCACAGGTTGCGCATCCCCTCCCGGCAGCGCTCGCACGCCCCGCACCCCACGTGCACCTCCACGCCGACGCGGTCGCCCGGGCGGACGTGGGTCACCCCGTCGCCCACCGCCACCACCTCGCCCCCCCACTCGTGGCCGGGGATGAGGGGGTAGCGGACGCCGGCGAAGCGTCCCTCCAGCACCTTTCGGTCGGTGGCGCACACCGTGGTGGCGATCACCCGCACCCGCGCCTCGCCCGCGGCGGGGGGTGGGGCGTCGGGGTGCTCGCCCACCCGCCACCGCCCGGGCTCGGGCACCGAGGCGGCGATCATGTCCCTTCCCCCCCCGCCCACGGGTGCATGAGCACCTCCAGGGCGCCGTCGCGCCGCTCTTGGAAGGTGGCGATGGCCTCGGAGGCGCGGGAGAGGGGGAAGCGGTGGGTGATGAGCCGCCCCACCGGCACCCGCCCGTCCAGGACGAGGGGGATCACCTCCTCCAGCGTGGAGCGGTTGGCCCGCACCCCCACCAGGTCGAGCTCCTCGAGCACGATGCGCTGCATGGGAAAGGCCACCTCGTCGTGGGGGACGGCGGTGAACACCACGCGTCCGCCCTTGCGCACCATGTCGACGCACTGGCGGATCGCCTCCGGCGTGCCGGCGCAGTCGATGGCCACGTCCGGCCCCCGCCCCCCGGTCGCCTCGCGCACGAGGTCGACGCTCGCCCCCTGGGCGCGGTCGACCGTCTCGAAGCCGAGGGCCTCGGCCACCGCCAGGCGCTCGCCCCCGCCCACCACGATGACCCGTCCCGCCCCCAGGGCGCGGGCGCAGAAGGCGGTGAGGAGCCCCACCGGCCCCGGGCCCAGCACCGCCACCGTGTCGCCCGCGTTCACTTGCCCCCGCTTGGCCGTCCATAGGGCGATGCTGGCCGGATCGAGCACCGCCCCTTCGTCGAAGGTCAGGGCGTCGGGCAGGCGGACGACGGACTTGATGGAGTGCACCACGTACTGGGCGTAGCACCCCTGGGTCGTATGGCCGTACTGGCGGTGGACGCGCGCGTCGCCGTAGCGCTCGCACAGGTTGTAGCGGCCGGTGCGGCACATGCGGCAGTAGCCGCAGCCGGCGTGGGAGGTGCCGGCCACCCGGTCGCCCGGCTGCCAGCCAAACACCTCCGCCCCCGGCCCCACCTCCACCACGGTGCCTGCCCACTCGTGCCCGAGGATGAAGGGGAAGGCGGGGGGCCAGCGCCCCACGTGGCGCCCCTCCAGGATGTGGATGTCCGTGCCGCAGATGGCGATCGACTCCACCCGGCACAAGACCTCGTACGGCCCGGGGCGCGGGTCGGGGACCTCCTCCAGCGCGAGGTCGCGCGGAGCTCTCAGCACGACGGCCTGCACGGCCTCCTCCCCCCCTTCGTCCCCTCCCTAGTCGATCCAGGCGACGACGCGGCAGATCGAGGCTTCGCCGCGCACAAACCGCCACGGGAAGGCGCCCGCCACGAAGCGCCGCCCCGTCACCTCCGCCAGCCCCTCGCCCAGGCACTCGACGAGGAGCTTGTTCTTCGCCGCCACCCGCTTGTGCGAGTACAGGAGCTTCTCGCGTGGGTACTCCGACTCCAGGGAGCGGCCGTGGACGCGCTCGAACTCCGCCACCTGGTCGGGGCGCATGTCGCGGATGGCCGTGTTCAGGGGATGCTCCCAGGCGGGGGTGTCGACCCCGATCCACTCCACCCCCTGCTCCAACAGCCAGTCCACGAGGGCGTGGGACGGGCCGGGGTGGGCCGCGAAGTAGGTGGTCTCGTTCGCCTCCGGCCCGCACCAGGCGTAGCGGTGCCAGCCGGTGTGCACGAGCAGGCGGTCGCCGGGTCGGAGCGGCTCCGGCAGGCGGCGCTGGACGATCTCGGGCGTGATCACGCCGTGCACCCCCACGTCCTGGGAGACGTCGACCGCCACCGCCGGCCCCCAAAGCATCTCGAGGGGGATGCGCGCCAGGTCCCACCCCCCGGGGTCGAGGTGGAGCGGTGCGTCCAGGTGCGTGCCGGTGTGCATCGCCGTCTTCACGATGAGGGAGTTGAGACCCTCGCGCGGGTGGCGGTGGAAGGCCTCCGCCTGGGGGTTGGGGAAGTACGGCCAGGAGGGGGTCTCCACGCTCCAGGGCAGGGTCAGGTCGATCATCTGGGCCATCGATGCCTTCCTCCTCGTACTCGGCATGGTGGGAGCGACGGGCGTGGGCGGCGCCTAGGGCGCCGGGCCCGGCGGCGGGGCGGTGGAGGCGCGGGGGATGAGGCGCACGGGGAGCACCACCTCCCCTCCGCGCGCGCCGTCGAGGAGGCTCTCCACGGCCACGCGCCCGATCTCTTCCGCCGCCACCGCCACGGTGGTGAGAGCGGGGTGGACGTAGCGCGCCATGGGCACGTCGTCGAACCCGGTCACCGACAGGTCGCGCGGGAGCTTGAGACCGCGCTCCCGCGCCCGGGTGAGGAGCCCCACCGCCGCCAGGTCGTTCACCGCCACCACCGCCGTGGGGCGGTGCGGGGGGTCCAGGGCCAACAGGGCGTCGGCCGCCCGCGCCCCCTCCTCGGCCGTGAAGCCCGCCTCCACCAGCCAGCGCGGGTCCACCTCCAGGCCGTGCCAGGCCATCGCCGCCCGGTATCCCTGGCGCCGGTCGTAGGCGGTGGAGTAGGCCTCGTTGCCGCCCAGGTGGGCGATGCGGCGGTGGCCCAGGGCGACCAGGTGGTCGACCGCCAGCCCCGAGCCGGCCCGGTCGTCCGACCGCACGGTGGGGTGGGCGCCCTCCTCGCTGCGCCGGTTGACGAGGACGAACGCCACCCCCTGGGAGCGAAGGCGCGTGAGCAAGGGGTCGCGCCGCCGCGCCGTGGCGATGAGCAGGCCGTCGAAATCCGAGGTGCGGCGCGCCGCCCGCTCCAGCCCCCCCTGGTCGGTGAGGACGAGGGTGTACCCCTCGCGCTCCGCCGCCCGCGCCGCCCCCTGGAACATGAGGGAGAAGAACGGGTCGGCCACGTTGGGCACGGCCAGGGCAAGCATGTACGAGCGGCGCGTGCGCAAGGCGCGGGCGAACCGGCTGGGCTCGTACCCCAGGCTCTCCGACGCCTCCAGGACGCGCCGGCGCACGTCGTCGGACACCTGGAAGGCGGCGCGGCCGTTGAGGACGCGCGACACGGTGGAGGGGTTGACGCCGGCGGCGCGCGCCACGTCGCGGATGGTCGCGCGTCGGCGCACCGCGCCCGGGCCGGGCGGGTGCACCCCCGTGGGGTCGGCCGGCGGGTTCATGCCGGCCTCGTGGCGCCGCCCAGGTACAGCTCGCCGATCTCCGGGTGGGCGAGGACGTCGTGGGCGGGTGCCACGAGGCGCACCACCCCGTTCTCCATCACCACGCCGCGATGGGCGGCGTTCAGGCCCGAGCGCGCGTTCTGCTCCACCAGGAGCACGGTGCGGCCGGCAGCGTGCATGGTGCGGATGCTTTCGAACACCGTGCGCATGGTGCGGGGGTCGAGCCCCATGGAGGGTTCGTCGAGGAGGACCACCTTGGGGTCGAGCATGAGGCCGCGGGCGAACTCGACCAGCTTCTGCTGCCCCCCGGACAGGTTGCCGGCGCGGTCGTGGGCGCGCTCGCGCACGATGGGGAAGAGCTCCTCCACCTCCGCCAGGCGGCGCTCCACCAGGGAGCGGTCGCGCAGGGTGTAACCGCCCAGGCGCACGTTCTCCCGCACGGTCATCTGGGGGAAGAGGCTGCGGTCTTGGGCCACCTGCACGATGCCGCGGGAGATCACGCGGGCGGGCGGCCAGCCGGAGATGTCCTCGCCCTCGAACAGCACCTTGCCGCGGCGCGGACGAAGAAGGCCGCTGATGACCTTGAGCACGGTCGACTTGCCGGCCCCGTTGGGGCCGATGATGCACGTGATCGTCCCCGCCTCGACGACGAGGTCGACGCCCTTGAGCACGTCGCCGCCCCCGTACCCCGCCACGACGCCCTTGAGTTCGAGCATGCTCACTCCCCCAGGTAGGCTTCGAGGACGGCGGGGTCGCGCCGCACCGCCTCCGGGTCGCCCTGTGCGATCACGCTGCCGCGGTGCATGACGATGACCCGGTGGCACAGCTCCATGACGAAGCCCATGTTGTGCTCGACCACGAAGAAGGTGATGCCCTGGCCGTTGAGCTCCCGGATGTGGCCGGCGATCGCCCGGAGCATGGTGGGGTTGACGCCCCCCCCGGGCTCGTCCAGGAGGATGACCCGGGGCCCGGCCATGAGCACGCAGGCGATCTCCAAGAGGCGGCGCTGGCCGAAGGAGAGGTTGCCGGCGGGCTCGTTCTTGAGCCGCTCCAGGCCCACGAACCGGAGCAGGTCGAGCACCCGCGCCCGCTCCTCGTGGGTGGAGGCGCCCGACAACACCCCCGCCAACCCCTGGCGCCGGACCGGCACGTGCATGTTCTCCAGCACCGTGAGGCGGGGGAAGATGCGCACCATCTGGAAGGTGCGGCCGATCCCCAGGGCGAGGATGCGGTCCGGGGGGAGGTTGTCGATCGCCGTGCCCTCGAACCGCACCGTACCGGCGTCGGGCCGGGCGTATCCGGTCACCACGTTGAACAGGGTGGTCTTGCCGCTGCCGTTGGGACCGATGAGCCCCGTCACGCTCCCGTGCTCGACGCTGAGGCTGCAACCCTGCAGCGCCTGGATGCCGCCGAATCGCTTGCTGACGCCTTCGACCTCCAACATGCTCATGACGACTCCCCCACCCCGCGGATCGGCGCCAGGGCCTCGGCGGGCGCTCCTGTCTCGCCCGTGGGGGCGGAACGCGCCGCGCGTTGGCGCGCCCAGGCGCTGAGGGTCGGCACCACCCCCGCCGGCAGGAAGACGATGACGGCCAGGAGCACGAGGCCGAAGACGACGAGGGCCAGATCGGCGTAGTTCACGGACAGGAGCTGCTGCACCGGCTCGAGCACCACCGCCCCCACGATCGGACCGGCGACGCTCCCCAGGCCGCCGAAGAAGCTCATCGCCGCCATGGTGATGTCCGTCTGGGGGTTGAACGCGAACTGGGGGTACACGTAGCTCGAGAAGTAGCCGTCGAGGGCGCCGGCCATGCCGATGAAGAAGGCGGAGAGGACGAAGGCCGCCAGCTTGTACACGCCCGTGGGCACGCCGAATCCCAGGGCGCGGTCCTCGTCGTCGCGGATGGCGAGAAGCCCGAGACCGAACTTCGAGCGCCGCACCCAGGCCGCCACCCCCACCGCCGCCACCGCCAGCACCAGGGTGGCGTAGTAGAAGGGGACGTTGAAGAAGGCGCCCGTCCAGGGCGGCGTCGGTAGAGGAAGGCCGGTGGAGCCGGCCGTGATCCCCTGCAGGTTGAAGGCCAGAAGCTGCAACAAAAAGATGAAGGCGATCGTGATCACCACGAAACTGTGCTTGCGCGTGCGCAGGGCGATCCAGCCGATGGGCAGGGCGAAGACGGCGGCGATGAACCCGGCGAGCGGGATGTAGGCGAAGGTCGCGTAGCCGCCCGTGGTCAGGTGCCACGACTCGGCCATGAGGGCAAGCGCGTAGCCGCCGATGCCGTAGAAGGCGGCGTGTCCGAGCGAGACGTAGCCGGAGAAGCCGCTCAGGATGTTCCAGGCCGAGGCGATCGCCACCCACATGAGGGTGAAGATGGCGTACGTGGTGATGGCGGCGTTGGTGAACACGAGGGGAAAGGCGAGGGCCGCCAGGAGGAGGAGCCCGATCCCCGCCCGGTCCCACCGCCGCGCGCCGGCGCCGTCGGTCATTGCCGCCTCGCCTCCAGCTGGCCGAACAGGCCCTGCGGCCTGACGAGCAGGATGAGGATCAGGCCGGCGAAGAAGACCACCGGCCCCCAGATGGGCGAGATGAGCACCGACACCATGTCCTCCACCACGAGGAAGAGGAGCGCGCCCACGAGCGCCCCGCCCAGGCTGCCGAAGCCGCCCAGGACGATGATGACGAGAAGGCGCGAGATGAGGTCCTCGGCGCTGCCGGGGTGGAAGGAGCGGGTGGCGCCGAAGGCCATGCCGCCCGCCGCCGCCAGGGCGGCGCCCAGGGCGAAGGTGAGGGTGGAGATGCGCTCCACGTTGATGCCGATGAGCTGGGCGGCGGTCCGGTTCTGCACCGTCGCCCGCAGGGCGGCGCCGAAGGTGGTGCGGTAGAGGAGCACGTACAGCCCGGCGAGGAAGGCGCACGCCATGAGGAACACGTACAGCTTGATGTCCGGGGTGGCGTAGCCGAACAGGGTGAACGTGCCCGAGGGCGCGGGCAGGGCGACGTAGGTGTCGCCGAAGATCATCCCCAGGCCGCCCTCGATGGCCAGGCTGACGCCGTAGGTGACCAGGATCGAGAGGGCGATGCGGTCTACCCGCAGCCGGCGCAGAAAGGCCCATTCGATCGCCATGCCCAGGAGGAACGTGGCCGGCATCGTGATGAGGAGGCCCAGGTACAGGTTGAGGTGCAGGGTGCTGGCCAGGACGTAGCTCATGTAGGCGCCGAGGATGACGAGCGACCCCTGGGCCACGTTGATGACCTCCATGACCCCGAACACCAACGTCAGGCCGCAGGCCATGAGGGCGTAGATGCCGCCGTCGAGGATGCCGATCATGATGGCGTAGAGGATGAAGCTCATCGGGGGCCCCCTCTCGTCGTGTCGCTCGCCGGGCGAGCGGGGGCGCGGGGGGCCGCGGGCGGGCGCCATGGCCGCCCGCGGCGCCCGCGCCTCCCCCGGCCACCGGGGCGAAGGCGCGCGCATGCGATCCACCCGTGCCGGACTACGGCCAGTTGGGCTTGGGGAACTCGGGCTTGGCGCCCTTGGAGATGAAGGGCGGGTAGACGAAGACGAGCTTGCCGTTCTGCCACTGCCCGATGTAGGCGGGGGCGGAGGACTGGCCCCAGCCGCCGGCGATGTAGTGCACGGGGCCCTGCACGGTCTGGAACACGTGGTGGGGGTTCTCGATGTACGCGCGCAGGGTGGCGTTGTTGATGCTGTGCGTCGCCTCCACCGCCTGCTGCAGGACTTGGCCGACGGAGAACGTCTCCGCCACGTCGGAGCTCATCGACTCCGGCGAGCCGCCGTAGGTGCTCGTGTACAGGTGGTCGAGGAGGGCGTTCTGGTAGGTGTCGAGGAACGGCGTCCAGCTGATCTCCACCATGATGCCCTCGGTCATCTTGGCGCCGCCGACCACCTGCAGCCACTGCGAGCCCTGGTCGGGGCCGGCGGTGAAGCTCAGGACCTCAGGGTTGTAGTGCTGCTGGCGGAAGGTGTTCACCATGGCCGCCGCAAGGTTGATGAGCGAGCCGACGACCACGACCTGCGCCTTCGAGTGCACGATCTTCAGGGCGATGGGCGTGAAGTCGGTGGTCTCGTCGGGGAAGACCTGGTAGGAGACGGTCTTGATCCCGGCCGCCTGGAGCATCTTGCGGCACAGGTCGATCTGCGGCTGGGTGAAGGGGTCCTGGTAGGTGGCGTAGGCGGCCGTCTTGGGCCGCTCCGACTTGGGGAGGCTGGTGAGCCACTGGGCGAAGGCCACCAGCTGGTTCTGCGTGGGCGAGGAGACGTCGAACAGGTACGCGTTGTGCTGGGCGAACACGCTCGGGCCGCCGCCGTTGCCCTCGATGAGCATGTAGCCGTAGCGGCGGGCCACGCTGGCCGCGGGCGGGTTGAGCAGGGTGGAGAACGGGCCGAACAGGAGGTTTGCATGGTACTGGTTGATCAGGGACTGGTAGTCGGTGATCACCTGGGAAGGGTCGCTGTTGTCATTGAGGATCTTGAGCACGACCTTGCGCCCGAGAAGGCCGCCGTGCGCGTTCACGTAGGCGGCCCACAGGCGGTAGCCCTGCACGTTCGCCTTACCGTCGGCGGAGAAGTCGCCCGTGAGCGAGCTGGACAGGCCGATGATGATCGGCGGCTGCGACGCGTGCCGGACCCGGGCGGCGCCGACGGCGCCGCCCCCGAGGAGCAGGGAGGCGACGGCGGCCGTGGCCGCCCACGCACCCCACCCCCGCACCGTGCCGGGTATCCCTCGCATGGCCATCAGGGCTCGAACCTCCCGTATCCGGAATATGCGGCGCCGATCGCCGTACCGGGCGCCCCCGCGCCGCAACCGGGCGCCCCGCCGCCCTGCGGGCGGCCGCAAGGCCGGCATCCCCCCCTTCGCGCTATGCCAGGCGGTCCATGAGCCAGTCCGCTTGCTGCGGGCGGTAGCGGTAGACGAGGTTGTTCACCACGTGGTTGCCCTCTTCGATCATCCACAGCTCCGCCCGCGGCGCCTCCGCCGCCAGGCGCTCCGCGTCCTCCGGCGGCACGAGGCGGTCGCGCCGCCCCATGATCACCAGAAGCGGCACCTGGATGCGTTCGGCCACGCCGGCCAGGGTGAAGCGGGCCAGGCGGCCGAGCGCCTCCTCGCGACTCGCGGCGTGCAGGCGGGCGACGAAGGCCGCCTGCGTCAGGGCGGGCAGGCGGTCGAAGTGGGCGGCGAAGTCGTACGCCCCCGCCACCGCCACGGCGGCGCGCACGCGCGGTTCGAACGCCGCCGCGCGGGGGGCGTAGTACCCCCCGAGGCTGACGCCGAGAAGGCCTACCCGGCGCGCGTCCACGTCCGGCCGCCCCTCGAGGAAGTCGATGGCGGCCGCCACCGCTACCTCGTAGTCGTGGCGCATGGGGTGGTCGAACTCCATCTCCCCCTGGCCCGGTCCGTCGACGGCGAGCGTCGCCAGACCGCGCTCCAGGAGGTCGTCGGCGTACGTGTGAAGCTCCTCCTTCACCGAGTCCAGCCCGGGGATGAGGATGACCACGGGCGGATGCGGCCGGTGCGGCGGCTTGCGCAAGATGGCCGGCATGAAGCCGCCCTCATAGGGGATGGCCACCCGCTCCCCCGGCACGGGGAAGTAGGGCAGCACCTCGCCGTACACGCGCACCGCGCTCTCGTGCGCGGTGCGCAGCTCGTCCGGATGGTCGACGAACAGGAATTTGCCGAAGTGGTAGGCCATGGCGGCGTGCAGCCCGTGCAAGGCGGCGCTGCGGTAGTGGCCCTCCGCCAGGGCCTGGCGCATGAGCGCCTCGTGCTCGCGCCCCAGCTCCGACCAGCGGCCGCACCACTCGTCCCAGCGCCGGATCGAGGCGGTGACGCGGTGGAAGTCGTTCATGTCCACGCCGTTGGCCACGAAGCGCGGCGCCCAGTTGGCAATGGCCGAAGCCACCCGCTCGTCTGCGACGTCCATGCCTTCACCCCGCAAACGTTTGCCGCACACGATGGCCGCAAACCTTGGCGGCAAACGTGTGCGGGATTCGGCGCCCGACGCCCGTCTCCTGCCGCGCTCGCACGCCTTGCGCGACTTTTCCCCCTCGCCCGACGACGATCCGCGCTCGTTGGCGCTCGAATTCCCGAGGCCGATCGGATGCGTGCGGACCTCCCACGCCCCCACCCGCCGACCGGGGCGGGCCCCGCACCGCGTTCGGCGTCGCATACGCCGCAGTGGGCACCGGTAGAGCGTCGCCCAGGACGCCGCGGCGGTCCCCTTCCAGGGTCGAGGACGGCTCGCGCCGCCGGCTCACGCCGGGAACGGACAGGCGCGACGACCCGGGGGCTCCGTCTTCCCCGCCAGTCGACCTGCCTCGCGCCGTCGAACATCCGCGTTGTCCCGCGGCCACGCGTCGTCTCCCCATCTTCACCCCACGCGTTGCCCCGTCCGGACGGCCGCGCACCGCCGGCCAGAGGGCAAGGGCGCATGGTCGCCGTACGTCGACACGGTGTGGCACGATGGACCATGGCGCACCCCATGTTTCACGTCGCGCCAGCCTGCCTCGCCATCGCCCTGCGGCGTGCGCTTCGGGATCCGCCAGCGAACCCGACTCGAGAGAGGATGCAACAGGGATGAAGGCATCGCGGACTCGAGCCTGGACCCTGCCCCGGTGGATCGCCGCCGGCGCAGTCGCGGCCGTCGCCGCCGCCCTCACCTCGGGGGCCTCGTCGTTGGCCGCCTCCCCTCGCCCGTCGCAGGCGTCGGCGCAGTCGCCGGGCGTGATCTACGTGAGCCCCAGCGGAAGCGACACCTCGGGCAACGGCACGAAGGCCTCCCCGTACCAGACCATCGGCTATGCCGTGTCCGCCGCCTCGGACGGCTCGACCATCGTGGTCGAACCCGGCGTCTACCGGGAAGAGGTGACGATCGCCGGCAAGACCCTCACGCTGGAGGGCACGAGCGCCGCCGCCTCGGTGGTGGCGGACACCGTCATCGACGCGAGCGGCGACGCCAACGGCATCCTCATCACGGGCCCGGCCACCGCCGGCACGGCCGTGCGCGACCTCACCGTCACCGACGCCCAGAAGGCGGGCATCGTGGCCATCTCCACCACGCGCCTCTCGCTCACCCACCTAGACGTGACGAACAACGACCAGAGCTGCAACGGTTACCAAGGCTGCCGCACGCCCATCCAGCAGGAGACCTTCACGCTCACCAACTCGGCGCCGTGCTCGGCCACCAACGACTGCGAGGCCCTCCACCTGGTGGGGGTGAGCAACTCCACGGTGGCATGGGACACGGTGGAGAACAACCTGGACGGCGGCATCTACCTGACGGACGAGACCGGTCCTTCCGTCGGCAATGTGATCGCCCATGACACGGTGGTGAACAACCAGGTCGACTGCGGCATCACCCTCGCCAGCCACAACCCCGCGGCGGCCGCCGATCCCACGAAGGGCGGCATCTATGCCAACGTGGTAAGGGACAACGTCGCCGACGGCAACGGCGCGGCCGGCATCCTCATCGGCGCAGCCCCCCCGGGCGCAGCGGCGTTCGACAACACCATCGAGGACAACGCGGCCGAGAACAACGGGCTGGGCGGCATCGACATCCACGCCCACGCGCCGGGACAGGACGTGAGCGGCAACGCCATCGTCGGCAACACCGTGAGCGGCAACGCCCCCGACTTCGGCGTCACGACCGCGCCGAGCGGCATCGTCGTGATGAGCGCCGTCTCTCCCGTGAACGACCTCGTCATCGAAGGCAACACCGTCGTCGACGAGACGGACGGCATCTGGCTCGTCGGCGTGGCCGCCCCGGTGGTGGAGAACAACCTCTTCCTCAACGTGGCCAAGCCGTACACGCCGTAGGGCGTCCATCGGGCGTCCATCGCCTGCGCAGGCCGCGGGCCGGCTCCGACAGCGTTCGGAGCCGACCCGTTCCTGCCTGCGCCGCCGCCGCCCTCCCCTCGTGCTCGTCAGACCTGGGGAAGGGTCCCCGGCACCGCGCTGCCGTTGAGCCTCGCTTCGAGCCGCACGGGCACCGCCTCGGCAAGGCTGCGGGCGGCGTGGCAGGCGCGTTCGGCGTGGGCGAGGAGACGGCGCACCGCCGCGTCGGGGGCGGGGCTTTCCAGGTCGAGGCGCACCTCCACCCAGCGCGCCGCCGCCCCCGGGCCGGGAAGGCCCAGCTTGTCGCGCCGGTCGATGGCCAGGCGCACCTCGGCCCGCGCCTCGTACACGGCCACGTCGTAGAGGGGCGCGAACCGCGCCACCTGCGTGAGGAGTCAGGTCCCGACGCCGACCGCGAAGTACATGAGGGGGGTGGGGGCCGACCCCTCCCCCCCGCGCTCCGGCGGCTCGTCGCTGAACAGCTCGAACCGGCGCACGCGGGCGCGCGTGCGCACGCCCTCCACCAGCTCCACCACCGCACGCGTCACCGCGGGCGCCTCAGGGTCGGCCGCCGCCTCCACCCGGGCCCGGTCCTCCTCGTAGACGGCGCGCATGCGCACGAGGTCCACGCGCCCGCGCCGGTCCGCCCCGTCCGTCCCGCCCATCCCCTGGTCCCTCCTTCCCCCGCCGGCGCTCACGCCAGGCGCGAAGCCACCCAGTCGGCCACCCGCGGCCGGTAGAGGGGGCTCACGTTGTTGCACACATGGCCGCCCTCAGGGTAGTAGAGCCGCTCGAACCGACCGGCCCCCAGGGCGCTCAGGGAGCCCGGCCGGTTGCGATGCCCGTCCCTCCCCCCTTCGAGCACGAGCACCGGGCAGGCGATGCGGTCCACCACCCCGAGCAGGCTGAACGCCTCGGCCCTCCGCCCTGCCTCGGCCTCGTCGGAACTATGCGTGCGCACGGTGAAGGCGAGGCGGGAGAGGGCGGGCTGCACCGGCCACTCGTCCGGGTAGTGGGCGAAGCCGCCCAAGGCCGCCACCGCGCGCACCGGCGGCCCCACCAGGGCGGCCCGCAGGGCGAGGTAGCCGCCCACCGAGACGCCCACCACCGCCACCCGCCGCCCGTCGACCCCATCCAGACGGGCGAGGAGTTCCACCACCGCCGCCATGACGCGCTCGAAGGCGGGCTCCAGGGGCAGGCGCCGTTCGCTCTCGCCCTGTCCCGGCCCGTCCAAGGCGAGCGTCGCCACCCCCCGCGCCACCAGGTCGTCGCTGTAGGCGTGCAGCTCCTCTTTCACGGAGTCGAGCCCCGGGACGAGCACGGCCACCGGCGCACCCGGACGGGGCAGGCGCAGGTAGGCCGCCAGGCCCTCCCCCTCGAAGGGGATGGCGAGCGGCACGGCAGGGGGGTCGAAGCGGGGGGCGGCGCGCCGGTACCACTCCACCGCGTCGCGGTGAGCGGCCTCGTAGGCGGCGCGGTCGTGGAGGAAGAGGTACTTCCCGAAATGGGCCAACAGCGACGCCTGCCGCCAGGCGTCGCGCCCCGTCCGCCGCCGCCCCGCCGCGTCGGCCTCGGCCGCGCGCGCGGCGTACCAGCGCCCGCGCCCGTGCCAAGCCGGGCACCAGTCCTCCCAGCGCCCGATGCGGGCAAGAAGGGCGTCCACCTCCCCCGCGTACACGCCGTTGGCGACGAAGCGCGACCGCCAGGTGCGCACCGCCGCCTCCAGGCGGACGTCGGTCACCATCCTACCCCTCCCCCCGCGGGCCCGCGGCCCGGACGCGCTCCACCAGCCAATCGGCGGCCAGATCGAGGGCGAGCTCCCCGCCGTCGTCGCGCCCGTCGCCCAGGCCCGGCGGGGCGGGGGCGCCCAAGGCCACAAGCCCCCCGGCCCCTCCCGCCCCGCCCGGCACCACCGCGACCGGCGCCACGCCCGCCCCCAGCGCCCGCCAGAGGGGCCCGCCGCGCCCACCCCGTGCCGGTGCATCGCCTACCGCCACCGCGGCCACGCCGGCCACCCGCGCCGCCGCCAAGACCGACTCCGCGGCGCCGCCCACGGCCCAGACGGCGACAGGGCCGCCGCCACCCGCCTCCGCCGCCACGCGCCCCCACCACGCCTCCCACCCGTCTCGGCCGCGCCGCCCGGGCCCATCCACGGACACCGTCGCCAGGCCGCGGGCGAGAAGGCGCTCCTCGTAGCGGCGAAGCTCCTCCTTGCCGCCCCACGCAGGCGGCACGAGGACGGCAGCCGAGCGCATCGGGCTTTGGGCGGGGGAGCGGGCGTAGGCGGCCACCCCCCCCAGGCGGCAGAGGCGGGCGGGAGGGGAAAGGCGGGGCGCCCAGCGCGCGTAGGCGGCGCGCGCCGCCCGCCGCGCCTCCCGCCCGCCCCCGTGCACGGCGGCGAAGTGGAGCGCCAGGGCGGCGCGCCAACCGTGCTCGCGGGCGGTGAGGGTATGGCCCTCCCCCTCGGCCGCCACCGCCTCCCGCTCGTACACCGCGGCCACCGAGGCAAACGCCTCCGCCACCGCCCTCCCCGCCGCCACGGCGGCCTCGATCCGGGCCACGTCATCCCGGTCCATGCCGGCCCGAAGCCACCGCTCCCGGCGGCGGGCGAACCAGGCGGGCCCCGGGGTCACGGCCATCGCCAGAGCGCGCGCGCCGTACCGGCCAGGACCATCTCCCGTTCCGGCCCCTCGGGCACCGCCTCCGCCACCGTCCTCGCCGGCTCGGGCATCTCCATGTCGAAGGGGTAGTCGGTGCCCAGCATGACCCGGTCGGCGCCCACGCTCTCCACCAAGAACCTCAGGCTGGCGGCGCGGTAGACGACCGCGTCGTAGTAGAAGCGCCTGAGGTAGTCGCTCGGGGGATGGGCGGAGCCCAGGGGGCCGCCGCGCCGCGCGCGGTAGCCCTGGTCGAG
Organism: Bacillota bacterium; assembly: GCA_023512375.1. GTDB lineage: Bacteria > Bacillota > Sulfobacillia > JAJZYS01 > JAILZS01 > JAILZS01. The sequence goes on from JAILZS010000031.1 coordinate 15,975, forward strand.
GCGCCCCACCCCGTACGGGAGCGTGCCGCCCCCGTGGCTGAGCACCACCCGTAGGCGCGGATGGCGGTCGAGGACGCCGCCGAACATGAGGGCGCAGGCGGCGATGCTCGTGTCCATCGGGTTTCCCAGCAGGTTGGCGAGGTTGAAGCGTTCCAGGCGCGTCTCCACCACGTTCACCGGGTGGAGGTAGACCGGGGCGTCCATCTCCTCCGCCGCCCGCCACACCGCCTCCAGGCGGGGGGCGTCGAGGGGGTCGTCGGCCATGTGGGTGGCCAGGAACGCGCCCCGCAGGCCCATCCCCAACGCTTCCGCCAAGACCGCCGCCACCTCGTCGGGGGCCGTGGTGGGCACGACGGCGAGGGCGGCCAGCCGCCCGCCCGACGCCCCCACCGCCTCTGCCATGGCGGCGTTGAGGCGCCGGCAGTAGTCGACCGCCTCGGGCGCCGCGAGGGTGTCGCCGAGCGCGCTCGCCCACGGCGTGACCAGGGCGCGGTCGTGCCCCACCGCGTCCAGATGGGCGATCGCCCCCTCGAGGTCGGCGATGCCGGGCGGCAGGGGGACTGGGGCGCGCCCCGGGAAGGCCAGGGCGCGTCGCCCGTCGGCCAGCGCGACCTCGGCCACACCGGCCACCCGCCCGGCCGCCACGTCGGCCAGAAAGGCCGCCGGCAACTGGTGGAAGTGCACGTCGACGACCAACGCCGTCCCTCCCCGGCGGGCCCCAAGGCGCCCGCCGGGGCGGTCCTTCGCCGCTGCCGTCCCCCTTCCTGCCCGCCCGTCAGGCGGCCGGAGGGGCGAAGGGGTCGGCGCCGGCGGGCGGCCGGGGGAGGACCCCCCGCACGCGCTCCGCCCGCGCCGCCACGTCCAGCACCATGCCCTCCCGGCCGGCGCCGGCGGCGAACTGCACCCCCACCGGCAGACCGTCCGGCCCCAGGCCGGCCGGCAGAGTGAGGGCGGGCACGCCCAGGAGTGCGTACAGGGCGGTGGTGCGCGTGCGCTCCGGCACGAGCCTGCGCCCCTGCGGCGCCGGCGCGTCCGCCCGGGGGCTGCCCAACGTGGGGGTGGCCACGGCGTCTACCGCCTCGTGCCGCAACAGCGCGTGCCATCGCTCCACCAGGGCGCCCCGCACGCGGCGGGCGCGCACGTAGTCGGCGGCCGACACCACCGCCCCGGCCACCAGGCGCCGTCTCAAGGCGGGGCCGTATTCCGCCCACCGCCCCGCCAGGCGGGGGCCGTGCACCTCCAAGGCCTCGGCGGCGGCGATGGTCCAGGCGGCGGCGTTGGCCTCGCGCCAGGGCAGCGGTTCGACGGGGACGATCTCCACCCCCTCCCGCCCGAGCTCCGCCAGGATGCGCTCTACCACTTGGCGCACGCCCTCTCCCGTCCCCTCCGGCCAGGCCACGCCCAGCCTCAGGGGCCGGTCCCCCGCCCCCCGGGCGGTCGACCCGGTGAGCGCCTCGTACGCCAGGCGCGCGTCGTCCACCGTGCGGGTGAGGAGGGCGAGGTGGTCGAGGGTGGGGGCGACAGGCACCACGCCCGCCATGGGCAAGGCGCCGTGCCCCGGCTTGAGGGCGACGGCGCCGAAGGCGGCAGCGGCGGCGCGGGCGGCCCCCAGCGTGTCCGTCGTGAGGGCGAGAAAGCCGATGCCGGCGGCCACCGCGGCAGCGCTGCCGGCCGGGGCGCGCGCCTCCTCCCGGTCCGGCGCCCACGGGTTGCGGGCCGGCGGCACCTCCGGGTGCAACGTGCCGAGCCCGTACTCCGACAGGGTGGTCTTGCCCACCACCGCCGCCCCCAACGAACGCAGCCGGGCCACCGCCTCGGCGTCGCTCGTGGCCGGACGCGGGTCGGAGGCGCGCGACCCGCAGGTGGTCGGTAGGCCGCGCACGTGCAACAGGTCCTTCACCACCACCGGCACGCCGTCCAGGACGGAGCGCGGCTCCCCCCGGGCGTAGCGGGCGGCGCTGGCGGCGGCGGCGGCGCGCGCACCGTCCGCCGCCAGGAGGGTGAAGGCGCTCAGGCGGCCGCCCACGTCGCGCGCCAGGGCGAGATGGCGCTCCACCACGGACACGGGCGTGAGGGAGGCGGACAGGTACTGGGCGTAGAGGCGCGCCACCTCGCTCCGCATCGCCCCCGTCTCCCCTCACCCGTTACGACGGACGCGCCCGGCGCAGACGGTCGGCCTGCAGCACGAGGTCGACGAAGCGCTCCTCGGGCGCCGCCCCGAGCTGGCTCAGGCGGCCGTCGAAGTAGGTCACCGGCACGCCCATCACCCGGTAGCGCCCCGCCAGCTCGGTGAAGGTGGTGGCGTCGATCATGTCGGCCACCACCCAGGGGCTGGCGAGGGCGATGTCGTGGGCCAGGCGCACGGCCTGGGGGCACCACGGTCAGGTGGGGGTGGTGAACACCTGCACGTGCACCCGGTGCTCGATCGCCCCCAGGCGCTCCACCGACGGCGCCGACAGCTCGGTCGTGCCCTCGCCGGCATGGCGGATGGCCGCCACGAGGGCGCCGAACTCGTGCCCGGCCGTCACCCCGAGGAAGCGCACCCGCGCCTCCTCGGCGCCGCCCGGGGCCACCAGGAGCACCGGGCCCTCCACCTCCGCGTCGCTCTCCCGCCCCGGCTCCACCACCGGCGCCTCCGGCACCGCCACCGGCACCAGGCGGCGCGACACCTCGGCCAGCTCGTCCACCAGCTGGCGCATGACGTCGGAAGCCTCTCCCTCCGGCCCCGGGTGCAGCCGAAGCTCCACGTCCTGGCGCAGGTCGGCCAGCATGGACCGGAGCTGGCCGCGCACCTGTTCGTTCAAGAGGGGCACGTCCCCCCACCTCCGCCTGGATGCCGTCTCGTCCCGTCCCACCCATCATGGCGCAGGGAAGATGGCGTGTCACGCGAACCACATGGTCGGCGCGTGGCGAACCGCTTCGCCGGCGAGGCGGCGGCCGGAAGCGCACCTCCGTCCGGCCGCCGGGGGAGGTGAGGGCGATGGGCGCGGCGGCGTACGTCGCCGTCGGGGCGCTGGAGTCGGCCTTTGCCTTCGCCACCCTCCTGTTCGTCGCCTACAACCTCATGATGGCCCTGCCCGGAGTCCTGTTCGCGCCCAAGCCCCCGAAACCGCCCGGGGACGGGGAGAGGGTGCGGACGCGCTTCCTCGTGCTCGTGGCGGCGCATGACGAAGGGCGCGTCATCGCCCCCACCGTGCGCTCCCTGCGCGCCGTCGAGGTGCCGCCCGGAGGGGTGCGCATCGTGGTGGTGTGCGACAACTGCACGGACGACACGGCCGAACGGGCGCGAGAGGCGGGAGCGGAGACGTGGGTGCGCACCGACCCCCTGCGCCGCGGCAAGGGGGCGGCGGTGCGCTGGGCCCTGGAGCGCGCCCTGGGCATGGACGACTGGGACGCCGTGGTGCTCCTGGACGCCGACAACCTCGTGGACCGCCATCTCCTCACCGCCTTCGCCGCCCGCCTGGCCCGGGGCGAGGAGGCCATCCAGGCCTACCTGGACTCGAAGAATCCGACCGACAACTGGCTCAGCCTCAGCTACGCCATGGGCTACTGGGCGGCCTCGCGCCTCTACCAGGCGTCACGCGACGCCGTGGGCCTGTCGGCGCAGCTGGGCGGGACCGGGATCTGCCTGGCCCGCTGCGTGGTCGAGGAGCTCGGTTGGCCGGCCCTCAGCCTCACCGAGGACCTGGAGCTCACGATGCGCCTCGTCCTGTCCGGACGGCGCGTCACCTGGGCGCACGAGGCGCGCGTGTACGACGAGAAGCCCGTCCACCTGGCCGTCGCCTGGCGCCAGCGGGTGCGTTGGATGCAGGGTCACACGTTCGTCGCCCGCCGCCTCACCCTGCCCCTCCTGGGGCGCCTTCTCCGCCATGGCGATCTCGCCGCCCTGGACGCGGTCATGTACCTGTGGGCCCCCACCCTGCAGCTGGTGGGCATGGTGTGGACGCTCTCCTGGCTGGCCGCCGTCCTCTTCGGCCTGCCCCTGCCCGTCCCCGTCCTGCCCCTGCCCGGCTTCGCCCTCATGACCCTGGCCACGTACGGGGCGACGGCCGTCGGCCTGTGGGTGGAGGGGCGGGCGTGGGCGCTGCGCAACCTGCCCGGCCACCTGTTCGCCGGCCTCGTGTGGTGGCTCACCACGGTGGTGGGGTGGCTGCGCCACCGCGACCAGGGGACATGGGTGCACACGCCCCACACCCGCGCCCTCACCGCCCCCGCCCTGGCGGGCGGCGGGGGCGAGGGGGAGGCGGAGGCGTGAGCGCCCCGGGGCAGCGGGGGGCGGCAGCGTTCCTCATGGCCCTTTCCCTCGTGGCGGCGGTGGGCGGCTTCGCCTGGGCGGAGGAGAGCACGTTCGGCCCGGCCGGCGCCGTCGCTGCCCCGCCAGGCTGGCACGGCCGGTACGTGGCCGGCATCGAGATGCTCACCGCCAGCCCCCTGTTCTTGCACGACGCCAACCTGACGCTCTCCGCCCTGCACGCCTCCACCGTTTACCTGTATGCGGCCTACCAGGGCCAGGCGTTCTTCCCCCTCCCCCCGCTGGCCCAGCGCGACGGCCTCACCGAAGTGGCCCCCGTCCTCGCCCCCGACCTCGCCGCCTTGAGGGCGGAAGGCTTTCGGGTGGTGCTGGTGGTCTCGTCCGCCCTCCTCGACCGGGCCACGGCGCCGACCGCCGGCCAAGGGCTCCTGCAGCCCGGGTCGGACGTCGTCGACCCCCGCCGCGCCGCCCCCCTGGTCGCAGCCCTCGTGCGCACCCTGGCGGCCTACCGACCCCAGGCGATCTACGTGGGCGAGCCCTTCGACTGGCCGGGCGACCGGCCGGTTCCGACGGCGGCCTGGCTCGCCTTCTACCGCCGCATGCGCGCGGCCAGCGGCCATGTCCCCCTGGTCATGCTCCTGCCGACGGTGCACGACGAGTACGCCCCGCCCGCCGCCGCCTACGGGCCGGGCAGCCTTTCCCGCGCTCTGGCCGAAAGCGGCCTCTTCCGCGCGGTGGGCGTCGACGCCGAGGGCATGGTGGGGCGAGCCGGCGTCCCGCCCGCCGTAAACCGGCGTTGGGAGCGCACCTCCCCCCTGGCCTTCGCCCGTGCCGCCCGGCGCCTGGGAGGAGGGGGGGCGCTGTACGAGATCCCCATCACCGACCCGTACGACCTGGGCGGCCCACCGCCCCCCGTCTCCCTCGTCGCGCGCGCCGTCCAGAGCGCCGAGCGGGCGCGGGTGCGGGGTATCGTGGTGTTCGCCGACGAGTACCTGGGCCTGTACCCGCCCGCCCAGCAGGCGGAGATCGGTCGCCTTTTGGCCGCCTTCCTGTCCGGACCCCGAAGGGGGTCGAGGGCGCCGCATCGTCCCCCGGGGCGCGCGCGAGCGGAGGCGGCGCCCCCCTACCCCACCTCGGCGGGACCGCCCGCCGCCCGCGGCACGCTCCTTTCTCCCTCGCCCGGCACGGGCACGTGGCGGAAGGCGAGGTAGTAGGCGGCGGCGTTGGCGGCCATGAAGGCGGCAGCGCCGAACAGGGGGAAGTCGAGCCACGCGTCCATCACCGCCCCCGCCACCGCCGGGCTGATGAGGGACGTGATCTGCGAGGGAAGCGACCCGAAGGCGGAGACGCGCGCCCGGTAGCGCTCGTCGCTCACGCTCATGGTGAACGACTGCCGCGCCGGCATACCGAGGGAGTTCACCACCATGCGCAGGGTGTAGGCGACGCCCACCCAGGTAAACGAGGGCAAAAAGGGGATGAGCACCAGCCCCAGGGCGCCCACGGCGCGGGTGACCACCACCGTGCGCACCGCCCCCAGCCGGCGCACGAGGGCCGCCGACCCCAGGTAGGGGATGGCCGCCGCCAGGTTGACGGCGGCGTACAGGGTGCCGATTTCGGCCGGCCCGACGCCGAAGCGGCGGTACAGCCAGTACGTGAAGAGAGGCCCGAGAAAGCCGATGGCGAAGCCGTTGAGCCCGTTCGTCACGGCCAGCCGCCCGATGAGGCGGGCCACCGGCAGGGGGCTCTCCCCCGCCGCCGGCCGTGGGCGCGCCGGCGGATCCTCCCGCACGGGCAGCGTCACCGCTGCCATGGCGAGGCCCAGGACGCCTGCCGCGAAGAACAGAAGGCGGTAGCCCGCCAACAGGCCGACGCCCCGCGCCTCAAGGGCGGCGGGCAGACCCGCCACGGCGGAGCCCGCCGCCCCCGCCAGCACGCCCACGAAGGAGACGACGCCGAACACGCGCGTGCGCTCGGGCGGCGGCACCGCCTCTGCCAGGAGCGGCTGCTCGGCGGGGAACACGGGGCCCCAAGCGCCGCCGCTACCGGCTCCGCCCCCCCGGCCCACGCCCCCCAGGCCGCTGGCCACCACGGCCACGGCCAGGGCGGGCGGCGCGAGCGCGAGGGTGAAGCCGCCGGCTGCGGTGAGGAGGGCGAGGGCGATGAGGAGACGGCGCCGGCCAAAGCGGTCGGCGCCCACCCCCACCGCCGCCACGAGGAGCATCCCGACCAAGCCCGACAGGCTGAGCACGAGGCCGACGCCGCCGGCGCCGTACCCGGCGCGCGCCAGGTAAAGGGGGAAGACGACCGTGAGGAAGGCGGTGGAGAAGCTGCGCAGCGCCCGCCCCGCATACAGCCACGGCAGGTTGGCGCGATGGCCCTCGGCCCTCACGGCGCCCCGGCCGCGGCGCGCACCGGCGCGGCCTCGCCCTCCCCGCCCGCGCCTTCCCCGGGGGCGAACTGCTCCCGGTACAGGCGGGCATACAGGCCCCCGCGCGCCACGAGTTCCTCGTGTCGGCCACGCTCCACGATGCGGCCGCTGTCGACCACCAGGATGGCGTCCGCCCGGCGCACCGTGGACAGGCGGTGGGCGATGGCGATCACCGTCCGCCCCTCCATCAGGCGCGTCAGCGCCGCCTGCACCAAGCGCTCGGCGTGGCTGTCCAGGGAGCTCGTCGCCTCGTCCAGGAGGAGGACGCTCGGGTCGCGCAGGATGGCGCGGGCGATGGCCACGCGCTGCTTCTCCCCCCCGGACAGGCGGTGGCCGCGCTCGCCCACGACCGTGTCGAGTCCCTGCGGCAGCGCGGCCACGAGCTCCTCCAGCTGGGCGGCGGCCAGGGCCTCGAGCACCTCCGCCTCGCTCGCCTCCGGCCGCCCGTAGGCGACGTTCTCCCGCAAGGTGGCGTGGAACAGGAAGACGTCCTGGGTGACCACGGCGACGTGGCGGCGAAGGTCGGCGTCGGCCAGTTGGGTGAGCGGTACGCCGCCCAGCCGCACCTCCCCCCGCACCGGGTCATAGAAGCGGGCGGCGAGGGCGAGGAGGGTGCTCTTGCCGGCGCCGCTCGGACCCACCAGGGCCGTGAGCTGCCCCGCCTCGGCGGTGAAGGTGACGTCGTGCACGACGGTCGAAGGGGAGCCGGCGTAGGCGAATGTGACGCCCTCGAAGGTCACCGCCAGGGCAGGCGGCGCCGGGGGCGCGGCCCGCGGCAGCGGGATGGGGTGTGCCGGTTCGGGCACCGCCACCGGCAGGTCGAGGAACTGGAAGATGCGGTCGAACAGGGCGAGGGCGCCCATCACCGTGTTGTTCAGTCCGGCCAGGGCGGAGGCGGGGCCGTACAGTCCGACGAGGTACGTGGCGAAGGCCACCACCGTGCCCAGCCCCACCTGCCCCCGGATGACGAGGTAGCCGCCGTAGCCGTACAGCAAGGCGGGGCCGAGGGCGGACATCACCTGCACCAGACCCCCCAGCCACTGACCCAGGAGCGCCTGGCGCACCTGGGTGCGGCGCACGTCGGCGCTGAGGCGGGAAAAGCGCGCCGCCTCCCGTTCCCCGGCGCCGAAGCTGGCCACCACCACCAGGCCGGAGAGCGTCAGGGTCTCCTCCAGGGCCGCGGTCATGCGGTCCAGGGCGGCCTGGCTGTCGAGGATGGCGGCGTAGGTGCGACGCCCGAAGCGAAGCACCGGGAGGACGAAGAACGGCAAGACGAGGAGGGCCACCACCGCCAGGCGGGCGTCGAGGGCGAACATGGTGGCGAGGGTGAGGGCCACGGTGAGGGCGTTGGTGACCAGGCCCACGGCGCTCTGGGCGAGGACACGTTGTACGGCGGCCAGGTCGTTGACGAGGCGGGAGTGGATCTCCCCCCCGCGCGTGCGCGTGAAGTACTCGAGCCCCAGGCGCTGGCCGTGGCGGTACATGCGCACGCGCAGGTCGTCGATGAGCCCCTGCGTCACCACCGTGTTGAGGTAGTTCTGGCCCACTTGCACGACGGCGCCGGCGGCGGGGAAGAGCAAGAGGCCGGCGGCGCACTCGAGAAGCAGGGTCAGGTCATGCCCGGGGAGGGCGACGTCGATGGCCCGGCGCATGAGGAGAGGTGGCACCAGGCCGAGGAGGACGCCGAGCACGGTGAGGGCCACGGCACCGGCCAGAGCAGCGGCGTGGGGGCGGAGCGAGGGCCACAGGCGACCGAGGGTGCGCACGTCTGGCCGGCCGCCGGCCTCCCGCAGGTGGAGGGAGCGGTACTGCTCGCGCAGCGCCCCGACGGCCGGCCCCATGCCACCCAAGCGCATGCCCACGCCTATCCCTCCCCTTCCCGCCCCGCCCCCAGCGCCCGCTCGAGCAGCTGCGCCAACCGGCGCACCTCGTCGGGGGCGAGGGGCCCGAGCACTTCGCGCAGCACCTCTCGCCGGAGGGCGACGTAGCGGCCGAGGGCGGCGGCGCCACCGTCGGTGATGTGGACGGCCACCCGCCCGCCCCCGCCGTCGCGCGGCGTGCGCCGGATCAGGCCGGCCTCTTCCAGCCGGTCGAGGTGGGCGGCCATCGTGCTGGTGCGCACCTCCAGCTGGTCGGCGAGCTCCGAGGGGGAGCTGGGCCCTGCCGCGGCCAGCTGGGCGAGGATGGGAAAGCCCCCCCCGACGTACTCGCCCCGGCGCCGAAGCTCCCGCCTGAGGCGCACCCGCAGCCGCCGGCGCACCTCCTCCAGGGCGCCGTCCAAGCGGACGAACGGATCGTCGGACGCGGTCATCTACCCGCCTCGCTCGTCGAACAAGTCGCTAGCCAAGCGAATCATATCCCACGGCGTCGCCTGTGGCCAATGTCGACCGCGTCCTCCTGCAGCAGGCGACGGGCCGTCCGGGGGAGAACCGCCTCGTCAGGGCGCACAGGGTCACCTGGCGCCGGTTCGGACAGGGGAGGGATGGCGAGGTGCGGCTCATCACCTGGATGGGGGAGGCGAGACCCGAAGCTGCGATCCTTCTGCCCGGCAACCGCCACGTGCGCATCGCACGCCTGAACGCCGAGCGGGGGACGCGTTGGCCCACGGGCGTCGGCGCCTTGGTCGGTCGGGGTCTCGTGACCGCGCTCCGGGACTACTGGCGCAGGGAGGAAGGGCGCGCCGAGGCGCTCGCCGAGGCGACGGACACGGCGCGCTGGGGGGCGCTCTTCGCCCCCCGGGGCAAGGTGTGGGGGATCGGACTCAACTACGCTGACCACGCCGCCGACCTCGGGGCCCAGCGCCCCGAGGAGCCCGCGAGCTTCATGAAGCCCTGGGACACGGCGGTCCCGCCCGGCGCTGGCGTGCACCTGCCGGCCGAGTCGAAGCGCGTGACGGCCGAGGCCGAGCTCGCCCTGGTGGTAGGCCGTCCCATGCGCGGCGTCGCGGCGGAGGAGGCCCTCTCGGGGGTAGCCGGGGCGGTGGCGGCGCTCGACTTCACGGCCGAGGACATCCTCGAGCGCAACCCCCGCTTCCTCACCCGCGCCAAGTCGTTCGAGGGCTTCGTCTCCTTCGGGCCGGTGCTGGTCACGCTAGACGAGTGGCCCGACCTCTCGTCGGTGCGCGTGGCCACGGTCGCCAACGGCCACGTGGTGCGGGAGAACACGGTAGCGAACATGCACTTTGCCCCCGCGGACCTGTTGTCCTTCCACTCCCGCGTCTTCACCTGGCGGCCGGGCGACCTCCTACTCACCGGCACTCCGGGGGCGACAAGGGTGCAGCCAGGGGATGTGGTCGAGGCGCACGTAGGTGACCTGCCGCCCCTGCGCCAGGCCATCCTGCCGTAGGGCATGCCTTATGTCGTCCCCGCCGAGGGGCGCGTTATGCTACCGCCGGAAGCGAGAATGGGGCGAAAGGTGGCGGTGTCCCGGTGAAGGCCCCCACGATCGCAGTCCTCACCTCAGGCGGTGACGCGCCCGGCATGAACGCGGCGGTACGCGCGGTCGTGCGCCGGACGCTGTTCCGGGGTGGAAGGGTGGTGGGCGTGCTGCGCGGCTTCGCAGGTCTGGTAGAAGGCGACTACCAGACACTGCAGGAGTCGTCGGTGGGGGACATCATCCAGCGCGGCGGCACGATCCTTCAAACCGCCCGCTACGCCCCCTTTGCGGCGGACGCCACGGTAAGGGAAGAGGCCGTGCGGCGCCTGAGGGAGGAGGGCGTGGACGGCGTCGTGGTGATCGGGGGCGACGGATCGCTCCGGGGCGCGCACGCCCTGGACCAGGCCGGGATGCCCGCGGTCGGGGTCCCCGCCAGCATCGACCACGACATCTCCGGCACCGACCAGAGCATCGGCTTCGACACGGCGCTCAACACCATCCTGGAGGCGGTGGACCGCATCCGCGACACCGCCAGCGCGCACAACCGCATCTTCGTCATCGAGGTGATGGGGCGCGGATGCGGCCGCCTTGCGCTCGCCGCGGGCTTCGCGAGCGGCAGCGAATCGGTCTTGGTGCCGGAGGTCGCGGTCGACGTGGTGGAGGTTGCGCAGCGCATCCTGCAGCGCCACAGGCGAGGCAAACGCCACCACCTGGTCATCGTGGCCGAGGGTGCCGGCATGGGCGTGTACGAAGTGGCGGAGCGCCTCGCCCAGGAGACGGGGTTGGAGACGCGGGTGACGGTCCTCGGGCACCTCCAACGCGGCGGCAACCCGAGCGCGGTGGACCGCATCTTGGCGAGCCGCCTCGGAGCGGTAGCGGTGGAAATCCTCCTCGAGGGCACGCGCGACGTGCTCATCGGCACGAAGGGCGGCGAGGTGATTGCAGTACCACTGGCGGAGGTGACATCTGCCCCGAGGGCTTCGCTTGATCAAGAGCTCTACCGACTCATGGGAAGTCTGTCGATTTAAGTACGCGGTTCACTTCGTTCACGGCTTCTCAGTAGGGAGTGGGTCGAGGCGCTCTCACTAAGCTTCATTGCGGCCACGGCGTTTCAGCCGTGGCAACGTTCCCTCCAGATTGGATTTCCAACCTGGTAGAATTGTCCTACCTGGGAGGAGATATGCCACCATGCCAACTGTTGGTCTCATCGTGTTCCTCATCGGGATCATCTGGTACATGCGCCACAACGCCAGGGCGGAGAGGAACCAAAAGTTTCTCAGGATCTACAGCATCCTATGCCGCGACCTGACGCCCGAGGAGTTGGCGAGGGGAGCCGCTTACCTTGACCATCACGTGTACCGGCGGCTTCAGGACGAGGCGGTGATGATGAGCCTCAGGCTGGAAGGTTACCCCGCGGACGACCTCAAGAAGATGATGGACAAGCACTTCGCGAAGCGTAAGGTCGAGATGTGATGATCTACCGCCTCGCCGTGGCCAGAGAGGACGGGAGGTAGCCTCAAAAGGTGTGGAAATGCTGAAGGCGGTGTACCCTCCTCCTGAGAGAAACCGCGAGGGCTTGGGAGCCCAAGGAGGAGAGACATCGCCATGAAGGAGCGG
>JAILZS010000032.1 GCA_023512375.1 Bacillota bacterium
CCCCCTCCCCGGGGGTGGGGGCGGGGCCCGCCCCCCCGGGGGGGGGCCGGGGCCCGCGGTACCACCCGACGCCGGCCGCGCCCCCGGGGGGGGGGGCCACTCTCGTGTTGGCGATATCGGCCGCACGGCGGCCGGGTGCCCCTCCGGACCCTCGCCATCGAAGCACCGGCTCCGGGGTGATCTCCCCCGCGCGTCCGGACCGGCTCGCACCCGCCGCCGGCTCTCTGACCGTCCGCCTCGGGGGCCGTCCCCATCCTCGCCCCAGCGTTCACCTTGTGAGGAACATGTGGACATGAGGCATTCGCCCTCCGTGGCCAGGCTCCTGCCGGGCGCCGGCGCCCGGGTAGGAGGCGGGCGCGGCGGGGGCGAAGTGCCCGGTCGGACATCCATCACGTTCGCATCGACCGAGGAGGCGGACACCTTGGCCCAAGACGCCGGCGAACACCCGTGGCTTCGCGCCGCCCGCGCCATCGCGCCCGATCTCGTGCGCTGGCGGCGCCACCTGCACCGCCACCCGGAGGTGAGCTTTCAGGAGCACGAGACCACCCGCTACCTGGCGGCGGAGCTGGCGGCCATGGGCCTTGCGCCCGTGCGCCGCACGCCCACCGGCCTTTGGGTGGACATCGAGGGCGGCGGCCACCCTCCCGACGGCCGCGCCCGCCGCGTGCTCGTGCGCGCAGACATCGACGCCCTGCCGGTGGAGGAGGCCACGGGACTGCCCTTCGCCTCGGAGAACCCGGGGGCGATGCATGCCTGCGGGCACGACGCCCACGCCGCCATGGCCCTGGGCGCAGCGCGCCTGTTCGCCGAGCACCGCGACCACCTCCGGGGCAACGTGCGCGTCCTCTTCCAGCCGGCGGAGGAGACCCCTCCGGGCGGGGCGCCGCAGATGATCGAAGCCGGCGTGCTCGAGGGCGTCGACCGGGCCATCGGCCTGCACGTCTTCGCCCTGGGCACGGAGGGCGTGCGCCCCACGGGGCGGGCGTACCTGCGGTCGGGCCCGGTCATGGCGGCGTCGGGTCGCTTCTTCCTCACGGTGCGCGGCCGCGGCGGCCACGGCAGCGCCCCGCACATGTCGGTCGACGCCATCGCCGTGGCGGCCGAGGTGGTGGGCGCGCTGCAGCACGTGGTGGCCCGCCACGTCGACCCCCTCGCGTCGGCGGTCGTCACCGTCGGCACGATCCGCGGCGGCTTCAACCAGAACGTCATCGCCCCCAGCGTGGAGATGACCGGCACCACCCGCGCCTTCGACCCGGCCGTGGAAGAGCGGGTGGTGGAGCGCATGCGCGCCATCGCCCACCACACGGCCGCCGCCTTCGGGGCCGAGGCCGACTTCCGGTTCGAGAAGGGCTACCCGGTGGTCGTGAACGACCCGGGCACGACGGAGATCCTGGGCGAGGCGGCGCGCGCCGTCCTGGGGCCGGACGGCCTGGAGACGCCGCCCCCCCTCATGGGGTCGGAGGACTTCGCCCACTACGCCCTGCGTGTGCCCAGCGCCTTCCTCTGGCTGGGGGCGGGCAACCCCGACGTCCTGGCCCCGGCGCCCAACCACGACCCGCACTTCGCCGCCGACGAGGGCGCCCTGCCGTACGGCACCGCCATCCTCGTCGAGGGTGCCCTGCGCCTTTTGGCCGATGGGGGCTAGCCGCTCCGACGGCGCGGCACCATCCGCGGTGGAGCTCTACCTGGTGCGCCATGGCGAGAGCTGGTCGAACGTGGAGCACCGCCTGTGCGGCCTGCCGCCCGGGCCCGGCCTCACCCCCCGGGGCCTGGGGCAGGCGCGGGCGGCGGCGGAGCGCCTCCTGCGACGCGCCCCCCGGCCGCACGCGGTCCTCTCCAGCCCGCTCCGGCGGGCGCGCGAGACGGCGGCCCCCTACGCCCTCGCCGTGGGCCTAGCGGTGCAGGTGGTGGACGACCTGCGGGAGCTGGGCTTCGGCGACTGGGAGGGCCGCACCGACGCGGATCTCGCCCCGCTTCCGGCCTACCGCGCCTGGCGCGACGACCCCGAGGGATGGGTCCCCCCCGGGGGGGAGCGCCTGTCCGAGAGCGGCGAGCGCATGCTCGCCGCCCTCACCGCCCATGCCGACCGCCTCGGGCGGGGGGTGATCGTGGCCTTCGGTCACCACGACCCCATGCTGGCCTTCCACCACCGCGCGGTGGGCGCGGCGGGCCCCTACCCGTCGATCGCCATCCCCAACGCCTGCATCCTCCATTACGTACGTGACGGCCTCGGCTGGCGCTTTGTCGACGCCGACCGCTCCGCCCGGGAGGCGGCCGGGTCTCGGGGAGGGGCGGCGCGGCGCTGACGGGCCCCGATGCGGCTCCGGCAGGGGATGCGTTCGCCGCCTTCGATACATTACATTGGAAGGCATCCGCCGGCGCCGCGCGCCGGCGGAGCGCGAAGGAAGGGGGCGGAGAGCGTGCGCTGGGGCGTGCCGCGCGAACGGCGCGCGGGGGAACGGCGTGTGGCGCTCGTGCCGGAGACCGTGGCGGCGCTGTCCGCCGGCGGCCACGAGGTGTGGGTGGAGCGGGGCGCGGGCGACGGCGCGGGCCACGCCGACGAGGCGTACGCCCGGCAGGGGGCGCGCCTGGTGGAGCGGGAGGAGGCCCTCGGGTGCGAGGCGGTGCTCAAGGTGCGCGCACCCCTGCCCGGTGAGGAGACGGAGGCGCTCGTGCCGGGGGCGGTGCTGGTGGCCATGCTGCAGCCGCTGGTCGACCCCGCCCCCGCCCAGGCGCTGGCCCGGCGCGGTGTGGCCTCCTTCAGCCTCGACCTTGTACCCCGCACGACGCGTGCCCAGGCGATGGACGTCCTGTCCGCCATGAGCACGGTGGCCGGCTACCGGGCGGCGGTGGACGCCGCCCTGCTGGCACGGCGCTTCTTCCCCATGCTCATGACGGCGGCCGGCACCGTGGCCCCGGCGCGCGTGCTGGTGCTGGGAGCGGGGGTGGCGGGGCTGCAGGCGATCGCCACCTGCCGCCGCCTGGGCGCGGTGGTGCAGGCGTTCGACGCCCGACCGGCGGTGCGCGAGCAGGTGGAGAGCCTGGGGGCCTCCTTCCTGGGCATGCCCCCGCTGGAGACGAGCGCCGAAGGGGAAGGCGGGTACGCCCGGGCCCTGGCGGCTGACGAGGAGGCGCGGGAGCGCGAGTTCCTGGCCGAGGCCGTATCCCGCGCGGACGTGGTGATCACCACCGCTCTCGTGCCGGGGGCGCGGGCGCCGCTCCTGATCGACGAGGGCATGGTGGCGGCCATGCGGCCCGGATCGGTGATCGTCGACCTGGCGGCGGAGGCGGGGGGCAACTGCGCCCTCACCGTCCCCGGGGAGACGGTCGTGCGCAGCGGCGTGACGGTGCACGGCCCGCTCGACGTGGCCTCCGCCATGCCGGCGCCGGCCAGCCAACTGTACGCCCGGGCCGCCACCGCCTTCGCCCGCCACCTCCTGGCGGCCGGCGTGCCGGCGCCGGTGCCCGACCCGGCGCCGGCGCCGCCGGAGGATCCCATCGTCGCCGCCACCCTCCTCACGTGGGGCGGCGCGGTGGTGCACGACGGCGTGCGCAGGCGGCTCGAGAGCGCGGAACAAAGGGGGGGATGAAGGTGCGGGGCGGGCTTCTTCCCGAGGTGGACGTGTTCGTGTTGGCGGTGTTCGTGGGCTTCTCGCTCATCTCCCGCGTGCCGTCGGTCCTGCACACGCCCCTCATGTCGGCCACCAACGCCATCCACGGCGTCATCCTCGTGGGGGCGCTGGTCCTCGCCGCCTCGGCCCGCGGTCCCCTGGAGGTGGCCCTGGGCACCGCGGCGGTCCTTCTGGCGACGATGAACGTCGTGGGCGGGTACGTGGTGACCGATCGCATGCTGGAGATGTTCCGGCGCTCGCCTGGCGGAGAGGGCGCGGGGGGGAGCGGGCGTGGCTGAGGCCGTCCACCTCGCCTACCTGGCGGCGGCCGTCCTGTTCATCGTCGGCATCATGCGCCTGCGCCAACCGGCCACGGCGCGCAGCGGCAACCTCGTGGCGGCGGCGGGCATGCTCCTGGCTTTGGCCGTGACCGCCACCCAGATCTCCTACGGCAACATGCCCTTCATCCTCCCGGCCGTGGCCGTGGGCGCCGCGGTGGGCGCCGGCGCGGGGCGGCGGGTGCGTATGACGGCCATGCCCCAGATGGTGGCCCTCTTCAACGGCATGGGCGGCGGCGCCGCCGGCCTCGTGGCCTTCGGCGAGATCTGGCGCGGTCTCGCCCAGGGCGGCGCGCTCCCCCTGCCGGCCCTCGTCACCGGGCTGGTCACCGTCCTGATCGGCGGCGTCAGCCTCTCCGGCAGCCTCCTGGCCTTCGCCAAGCTGCAGGAGATCATGACCGGGCGGCCCATCCTGTTCGCCGGCCAGAGCGCGCTCAACGCCCTCCTCTTGGCTGCAGGCCTGGCCGCCGGGGTGGATGTGGCGGCGACGTCGGGCCATGGGGCGCTGCTCGTCCTCCTGGCCGCGGTGGCCCTCGCCCTCGGCGTGGGCGTGGTGCTGCCGGTGGGCGGAGCCGACATGCCCGTGATCATCTCGCTCCTCAACGCCCTCACGGGGCTCGCCGCCTCCGCCACCGGGTTCGTGCTGGCGAATGCGCTGCTCATCGTGGCCGGCGCCCTGGTGGGGGCGTCGGGCACGATCCTCACCTTGCTCATGGCCCGGGCGATGAACCGCTCCCTCGCCAACGTGCTGTTCGCCGGCGTAGGGAGCGTGCGGGCAGGGGGCACCGGCGCGGCCGAGGGGAGCGTGCACCCCACGAACGCCGAGGACGTGGCCACCCTCCTCGCCTACGCCCAACGCGTGGTCATCGTCCCCGGCTACGGGCTGGCGGTGGCGCGGGCGCAGCAAGAGGCCAAGGACCTCATGGTGGCCCTGGAGGCGCGCGGCGTGGACGTGAAGTTCGGCATCCACCCCGTCGCCGGCCGCATGCCGGGGCACATGAACGTCCTCTTGGCCGAGGCCGACGTGCCCTACGACCGCCTGTACGAGATGGAGCGCATCAACCCCGAGTTCGAGCGCACGGACGTGGCCCTCGTCGTGGGGGCCAACGACGTCACCAACCCCGCCGCCCGCACGCGGCCCGACAGCCCCATCTACGGCATGCCGATCCTGGACGTCGACCGCGCCCGCACCGTGGTGGTGCTCAAGCGCAGCATGGCGCCGGGGTTCGCCGGCATCGACAACGAGCTGTACCTGCGCGACAACTGCCGGATGCTGTTCGGGGACGCCAAGGCCTCGCTCGCCGCCCTCCTTCAGGCGCTGAAGGAGGTGGACGGGTAACCGGGCCGGGCGGGCGCGGCCCCTCTCCTCGCTAGCCCTTGCCCGTCAGGGCGCGCACGATCTCGTCCGTGGTGCGGACGCGCCCGATGCGGGGGAAGATCGTGCCCACCGCCATGGCGTGCTCCTCCGCCGTCATGGCCGCCATAGCGTCGTGGGCGAAGACCTGCTCGTAGCCGAGCTCGTAGGCGGCGCGGGCCGTGCTCTCCACCCCGATGTTCGTGGCGATGCCGCACAGCACGATGGTGTCGATGCGGCGGCGGCGCAGCTGGAGATCCAGGTCGGTGCCGTAGAACGCGCCCCACTGCCGCTTTCGCACCACGTGGTCGCCTGGTTCGGGGCCGATCTCGGGCACGATCTCCAGAAAGTCGGCGGGCATCCCCTGGGGGGAGGCGGAAGCGGCGGCGTCCGCTGCGGGCCTGAGCGCGTCCCGGCCGTCGGGCGACGGGCCCACGTGGACGAGGACGACGAAGGCGCGGGCGGCGCGGGCGGCCCGGGCCAAGCGGGCAGACCGGGCCACCACCTCGGCCGCCGGGCGAGGGGCGGTGGTGCGCGCCACGATACCGCGCTGGAGATCGATGACCACGAGGGCGGTGCGCCGGGGATCGAGCGCAAGTTCCTCCGGCACAGCGCCACCTCCCTTCCGTGCGGTGGGCGGCCGGCTGTCGCGCCTACCGCCTCGCATTCTCCCTTCGCCGCCCGCCCCCTCCCCCCTGCGCCGGCAGGGGCGGGCGGGCCCGAGTCGAAGGAGCGCACCGCGTAAGGCACGAAGGGGGACGAGCATGGCGACCTTGGACCGAGACCGGGCGTGGGATCTCCTCTGCCGCTACACGGAGAGCGAGCGGCTGCGTAAGCACGGTCTGGCCGTGGAGGCGGTGATGCGCGCCTACGCCGGGGTGTACGGCGAAGACCCCGAACTGTGGGGGCTCACCGGCCTGTTGCACGACTTCGACTACGAGCGCTGGCCCGACCAGCACCCCGCCTCGGGCAGCGCCATCCTGCGGGCCGAGGGCTACCCCGAGGAGATGGTGGAGGCCATCCGCCGCCACGGCAACCACCTCGGTCTTCAGCGCGAGACGCTTCTCGCCCGCTGCCTCAACGCCTGCGACGAGATCACGGGCTTCGTGGTGGCGGTGGCGCGCGTTCGCCCGGGCGGGTTCGAGGGCCTGGAGCCGAAGGCGGTGGTGAAGAAGCTCAAGGACAAGGCCTTCGCCCGCGGCGTCAGCCGTGAGGACGTCCAGCAGGGGCTGGAGGAGATCGGCGTCGAGCGGGACGTCCACATCGCCCGGGTGATCGAAGCCCTGACGCCGCTCGGCGCCACGCTCCTCACGGACGGGGCAGGCGGGGGCGGCTAGCGGCTCCCGCCGTCCGCCCCCGCCGACCCCCCTGGGGCATTGCGGAGAGTTCGCTCGGTTCGATCCGCCCGCGAGGGAATCGATGGCTTCGCGTCACGCCAGCGGCTCGACGGTCGCGTCATGGTGGGAGCGGGCGGCAAGACCTGGGACGCCCGGCGGGCGACCGTCTCCGGGGCCGTCGTGCAGCACATCTTCGACGGCGCCTGATACCGCGGCCCGCCGGGTTCGACACCCGTCCGCTACCGCTTCCGCAGGGCGCGTTCCAGCGCCAGGTTGAGGGCGACGACGTTGACGACGGGCTTCCCAAACAGGCCGAAGTCGGGTCCCTGGGTCGCCGTTGCGACCAAGGCGCGTAGGCGTGCCGATGTCAGGCCGGTGGCCTTGGCCACGCGCGGGATCTGGATGAGCGCCGCCTGCACGCTGATGTCCGGATCCAGGCCGGATCCCGAGGACTCGACAAGGTCCGGCGGGATCTGGTCCCTCTTGAGCCCCGGCGTAGTCGCGAGAAGGTGCGCGATGCGCCCGCGCACGTGTTCGATGAGGACGGGATTCGTCGGACCCAGGTTCGAGGGGGCCGAGTTCTCGGCGTTGTACGGCTGCGGCTTTCCCGTGGTAAGGGAGACGGTGGCCGACGGCCGACCCCAGAACTGGTCCATGGCCGTGAATTCCTGACCGACGTTGGCCGCCGCCACCACACGGCCGTTCACCACGACTGGGCTTGCCGCCGCCTGGTACGGGAAGACGATACCCGAGACACCGGTGATGACCAACGGATAGGCCAGGCCGAAAAGGACCCACAGGCCCAGGGTCACGGCCAGGGCTCGACGAAGGACGTTCATTCGTCTCTCCCTCCGGACCTACGATAGGCCGAACAAACCGAGAGCACGGTCGATGGCCCATATACCGACAAACGGGACGATCACGCCGAGAACGCCCCAGTTGACGATATTTCGAAGGAGCATACGCTCGGCGGTTTCGGCACGGTTGCGCACGCCGTGAATGGCAAATGGGATGAGGGCAGGGATGATGAGCGCGTTGAAGATGAGTGCCGATAGGATGGCGCCGTGTGGTGTACGCAGTCCCATGATGTTCAGGGCAGAGAGTACCTTGAGCCCGGGGACGTTGGCGAACATGGCCGGAATGATGGCGAAGTACTTGGCCACGTCGTTGGCGATCGAGAAGGTCGTAAGGGCACCGCGCGTGATGAGTAGCTGCTTGCCGACCATCACGACGTCCAACAGCTTGGTGGGGTTGGACTCGAGGTCGATCATGTTTCCGGCTTCCTTGGCGGCCATCGTACCGGAGTTCATGGCCAGGCCGACGTCAGCCTGGGCCAGGGCCGGTGCGTCGTTGGTACCGTCGCCGGTAACGGCCACGAGCTTGCCCTCGGCCTGCTCCGCGCGGGTGATCGCGATCTTGTCCTCCGGCTTGCACTCGGCCACGAAGTCGTCCACCCCGGCCTGAGAGGCGATGAACGCTGCCGTGGTGCGGTTGTCGCCGGTCACCATGACCGTGCGGATGCCCATCGCGCGAAAGCCCGCAAACCGTTCCTTGAGGTTCTCCTTGATCACGTCCTCAAGGCGGATGACGCCGAGTACGCGCCCGTCGGCCACCACCCCGAGCGGCGTGCCGCCGTCGCGGGCGATCGCCTCGGCCGCCGCCTCAAGCTCGGGTGGGGGATCGTGCGCCAACGCCTTCACGGCGGCGATCGCGCCCTTGCGAAGCGTCCGCCCGTCCGCGTAGTCCACGCCGCTCAGACGGGTCTGGGCGCTGAACTCGACCGGCGTACCCTCCAGGGCGGGCGTCGTGGGAAGGCCGAGCCGTCGGAGCGCGAGATCGACGATCGAACGCCCCTCAGGGGTGGTGTCGGCAAGCGAGGCTTCGAGCGAGGCCTGAGCCAGTTCGGCATCGTCGACCCCCGGCATCGGCACAAACGCGGTGGCCACGCGGTTCCCGTACGTGATCGTGCCGGTCTTGTCGAGGATCAAGGTGTCGATGTCTCCCGCCGCCTCCACCGCCCGACCGCTCTTGGCCACCACGAGGACGCGGGCAACACGATTCATACCGGCAATGCCGATGGCTGAGAGGAGAGCCCCGATCGTGGTTGGAATCAAGCAGACGAGAAGGGCGACGGCGGTGGTGATATTCACTGCGTTTGGACTGTAATAGTCGGCTACCGGGACAAGTGTAACGACAACGAGGACGAAGATCAGGGTGAGAACGGCGAGAAGCGCAGTTAGAGCGGTCTCGTTCGGAGTCTTCTGGCGCACGGCGCCCTCGACAAGAGCGATCATGCGGTCAAGGAAGGTGTCGCCTGGATTCGCCGTGATCGATACCACGAGGTGGTCGGAGAGAAGGCGTGTACCGGCCGTGACGCTGTCGCCGGGGGCCTTGATCACGGGTGCCGACTCCCCCGTGATCGCGGATTCGTCGACCGCGCCCACCCCCTCGACCACCTCGCCGTCACCGGGGATGATCTCCCCCGCTTCGACGCGCACCCGGTCGCCGCGCAGGAGCTGGCCGGCGCGGACGACCTCCGTTCGCCCGTCGGGGGCGATGCGGTGGGCCCGCGTGGTCGACTTCGTGCGGCGAAGGAAATCCGCCTGGGCGCGACCCCGCGCCTCGGCGTAGGCCTCGGCGTAGGTGGCGAACAGGATGGTGAAGAAGAGCACGATCGTCACGAGGAGGTCGTAGCCTTCCGTCGCGCTGCCGATGGCGCCCAGCGTGAACAGGGCAACGACCGCCGTGCCGATCTCTACCACGAACATCACGGGATTCCGTATCATCTGCCGCGGGTCGAGCTTGCGTACCGCATCCGCGAACACCCGGCCATAGTCCACGACTCGGTCGGACGAATGATCCGTGGGAATGCTCGGCACGCCCATCGAATCCAGTGTCATCGGCCTTCACCCTCGTATCATCGAGCTTGGACGGAAGCGAGGAGGAAGTGCTGCACGAGCGGTCCCATGGCGATGATCGGGAGGAAGGTAAGTGCATTCAGGATCAGGATCGCCCCGAACAGGATTCCTCCGAACAGCAGGCCATGGGTGGGCATCGTGCCCGCGGTCTCCGGTACGGGCTTCTTGGCCAAGAGCGAGGCTACGACGAGCAGCATGGCCATGACGGAGGCGTAGCGACCCAGGATCATGACGATGCCGAGCGCAATCTCGTAGAACGGCAAGGAAGAGGCCAGCCCGCCCAAGGCCGATCCGTTGTTGGCCGCCGCGGAGGTGAACGCGTACAGGATCTCCGTCAAACCCTGAGGGGCCGGGTTGAAGGCGCCGGCTTGGCCGGGCGGGGTCGCCACGGCAATGGCGGTACCGACCAGGATGAGGAACGGGTGAATCAGGAAGGCGAGCGCCGCCAATGAGACCTCGCGCGCCTCGATCTTTTTGCCCATGAACTCAGGCGTGCGCCCTACCATGAGGCCGACCAAGAACACCGTGAGCAGGACGAGCATGAGCATGTTGAGAAGGCCCACACCTGCACCGCCAAACACCAGGTTCAGGAACATGCCGAGGAAGAAGGCGATCTGAGGCAGCGGTAGATAGCTGTCATGCGCGCTGACCACCGAACCCGTCGTGAACGACATGGTAGCCGTCTCAAAGATGGAGGTGCCGCCGATGCCAAAGCGCACCTCCTTGCCGACCATGTTGGCCGTACCGTCGAGGCCGAGGGCGTTCAGCCGTGGGTTGCCGAGGTGCTCCGGGAAATAGATCATGGCGAGCATGCCCAGCGCGAACACGCTGGCCACGAAGAACAGTGTCCAGGACACCCGCGGCCGACCGGTCATGGAACCCATGAAGGGGAAGAAGGCCACCGGCAGGAGTCCCATGGCGATGGTGAGCACGATGTTCGTGACGGGCGTCGGGTTCTCCAAGGGATTGGCGCTGTTGGCGCCCGTGAAGCCGCCGCCGTTCTGGCCGAGGTGGGCGATGGCCTCCCAAGTGGCGATGGGCCCGCGCGGTACGATCTGGGTACCGCCTGCCAGGGTGTGGACGCGAAGGTAGGCAGCGAGTGTCTCGGGCACACCCGAGGCGACGAGGATGAGCGCGACGATCACGGCCAGGGGAAGGAGCAGGCGCGTGCACACCTTGACGAGGTCGCTCCAAAAGTTTCCTAGCGGGCGCCCAGCCAATCCACGCACGAAGGCGATGCCAACAGCAGCACCTGAGGCGGGTGCGACGAACTGCAAAAAGCCTAGGTTGGCGAATTGCGAGAAGTACGACATCGTATTCTCCCCGCTGTAGGCTTGCCAGTTGGTGTTAGTCGTGAAGCTTGCGGCGGTGTTGAAGGCAAGGTACGGGTTAACTCCGCTGAAATGCTCCGGGTTGAATGGAAGGATAGCCTGAAGGCGCAATGCCGCATAGGAAATGAGCATCCACACGAGATTCACGACGACGAACGCCGTACCGTATTGAACGGCGCTCATGTTCACACTTCCGTCGACACCAGCCCACATCAAGAGTGCGTTCTCGAACGGAGTGAAAAGTCGGTCGAGAATGGTTGGGCTCCCGCTGAACACTCGGCTCATGTACTCACCGAGGGGTTTGGCCGTGATCGCAAGCGTTGCAAACACCACGGTCCATGTGGCGATCGTCGAGACGGACACCGCCGCACCTTCCTTGCCGCAGGATCTGTGGCCGTACCCGACCGGCTAGAAGCGATCGGGCCTGATCACCACGTAGGTCAGGTAGGCCGTCACCCCGACTGCCACGAGGAGGAGCAACAACGACGCCAACGACTTCACCCCCTCGGTGACAACGGTCAACGACGAGCGAGGCCGACGAGAAAGAGCCCTACAGCACCAAACGTGACCAGGGTCAGGCCCAGCATCGCGACATCCGGCATCTCGCTCTCACCCAGCTGCCAATCATCTTCCGCTCTCGTCCCTGGCACCTGGCATCGACGGTTGGCCAACCAAGACGATGTCCATGTCGGGTGCGGCACGCTGCAAGGCTTCCAACAGGGAGGGGCGAAACAGGCGACCGCGCCCGCTGCCGCGAAGGGATACTCCCATCACCAGATTGGTGATGCGGTGACGCATGACGAACGCCAGGATCTCCCGGTAGACGTTTCCGTTCAGAACATGGACCTCGGCCCCGAGGTCGCGCGCCAGGGCGAGGGCCGCGTCGAGCTCAGCCTCGTACCGCGGATCGGGGCGGCGGCCAGGCGTACGCACGTGGCAAACGTGAAAGTGGCCGCGCAGGCGAGAGGCGAGGCGAAAACCGCGCCGCACCAGGCGCCGGGCATACGGCTCGGCGCTCACCGCTACGAGGATGCGCTCGCGCGCCCGCCAGCTTCCAGCGATCGCATGCTCGTCCAGGTAGGCCCTAAGGCGCTCGTCCTCGTAGTCCGCCAACACTCGCAGCGTGAGCTCCCGCAAGGCGGTGAGATTGCCCGTGCGGAAGAAGTTCTCTCGCGCCTTCATCGCGACGTCGGGAGGATAGACCTTTCCCTCGTCCAGGCGCTTGCGGAGTTCGTCGGGCGATATGTCGATGATCCGAATGTCCTGCGCGGTCATGAGGAACGTGTCGGGCACGGTCTCGGTTACCCGCACTCCGGTCATCTGGAAGACGGCATCGTTCAACGATTCGAGGTGTTGGACGTTAAGGGTTGTACAGACGTTGATGCCCCGCGTCAGCAGGTAGTCGACATCCTGCCAACGCCTGGGCCTTGGGCTGCCGGGCACGTTGCGGTGAGCCAGCTCGTCCACGAGCAGCAGCTGGGGACGGCGCCGCAAGGCGGCCTCGACGTCGAGATCCTGCCAGGGATGGCCGTGGTAAGGCGTCTCCAGGGGAGCCAACTCCGGCAGGCCCGCGCGCAGGGCCTCGGTCTCCGGTCGGCCGTGGCTGTCGACCACGCCGACCACGACGTCGACACCGGCCCCGAGCAGGGTGTGGGCTTCCTGTAACATGGCATAGGTCTTACCCACACCGGGCGCCAAACCGAGGTAGACCTTGAGGCGGCCTCCCGCCACCCGGCTCAGGCGCCGAAGAAGAACGTCGGGGCTCGGCCGGCCGTCCTGACCCTCTTCGCCGCCGTGCTGGCGCGGGCGGTCCGTCCCATCGAACGCTGCCATGCCGCCGCCCCCAAACGGGCGCCGAGGCGACGCCCACCCGGATCCTAGGACCGCCGCATTAGGATGGCATCAAGGTGGAGGGTTTCGGCGTTAAGCTTTCGCAAGGTTGTCGCAGGCGCCTGGGTCGGGGAAACGGTAGCCGACGCCGACGTCGGTGAGGATGTAGCGCGGGAGGTGCGGGTCGGGCTCGAGCTTAAGCCGAAGCTGGCGAACGAACACCCTCAGGTACTGCACTTCCTCGCCGTACTCCGGGCCCCACACGTGCTGGAGCAGCATACGGTGGGTGAGAACGCGCCCGCGGTTGAGCGCGAGATAGGCGAGAAGGTCGAATTCCTTACGGGTGAGTCGAATCTCCCGGCCGGCCACCTCGACCCGGCGACGGCCTACGTCGATGCGAAGGTCGCCGCATTCGACGACCGGGGCGCCCACTTCCTCGCGCGCCCGCCGCAGGTTAGCGCGTACACGGGCCAAAAGTTCCGCCACACCGAACGGCTTAACCAGGTAGTCGTCCGCACCGCGGTCGAGGGCGGACACCTTGCTCGGCTCGTCGTCGCGCACGGACAGGACGATCACCGGCACCGCCGACCATTCGCGCAGGCGCACACACACCTCGGTGCCGTCCAGGTCGGGTAGGACGAGGTCTAGGATGACCAAGTCGAACGTCTCGGCCGCCAGTCGATGGAGCGCCTCTTCCCCGCCCGAGGCGACCTCGACCGCATGTCCCTGGGCAGTGAGGGCGGCGCGCAGCGCACGTCGGATCTGCGGCTCGTCGTCGACCACCAGGATTCGCGCCACGTCAACCCCCCTCCCCCACCGCCTCGCCGGCCTTGAGCGCTGTCGGCGGCCCCGCGCACGGCAACGCCAGGCAGAAGACGCTGCCGCCTCCCGCTCGCCCCTCCGCCCACGCCCTGCCGCCGTGGGCGATTACGAGGGCGCGTGCGATGGACAGCCCGAGGCCGCTTCCGGCAGCGCCCGCGCGGCTGATCCCATCGGTCCGGTAAAAGGGTTCGAAGACGCGCTCGCGTTCCGCGGGAGTGAGGCCCGGGCCGCGGTCGGCGACCCTGAAGACCAACATGCCATCCCTGCCCAGCGCGCATCCGACCTCGACCGGGGTCGGACCCGGGGCGAATTTCAGCGCGTTGTCGATGAGGTTGGCCAACGCAACGGACATGAGCGACACGTCGGCCCGAACCGGCGCCATGCCGTCCGGCAGGCGGACGCGAATGCGCCCGGCGTCGGCCGATGGGCCGAGGTGGCGCAGCGCACCGGCGACGATCTCGGCAGCGTCGGCATCCCCTAGGTCGAGGACGAGCGCCCCCGATTCCAGACGCGACATGGCCAGGAGATTGCCCACGCGGGCGTTCAGGCGGGCCGCCTCGAGGTCCAAGGCGTCGAGCAGCTCGGCGCGCGCATCGGCGTCGCGCCATACCTCCGACCGCTGCAGGGCGGTGGCGGCCAGGCGGATCGAGGCGAGGGGCGTTCGCAGCTCGTGCGACACGGCCGAGAGAAGCGCCGTCTTGAGGCTCTCGCCCTGTCGCGCCGCCTCGCCCTCAGCCGCCCGACGGGCGAGGAGTGCGCGCTCCAGCCCCACCGCCGCCAGGCGCGCCGTCGCCTGCACCGCTTCCCGCCCCAGGATCTCGTCCTCGCCTGTGGCCAAGACGGCGACGAGCGTCCCGGCCACGGCGCTTCCCTCTCCGCCCAACCCGGCCACCCACGTCGCCTCGCCTGCACCGATCTCGGTGAAGCGCTCGCCCGCGCCTGGCCCGACCACCAGGTCGGCCGCAAGGGCCTCGGCCGCCACACGCTCGCAAGCCCCCACCTTCGCGCACACCTGCCATGGCCTGCGCACCTCCAATACGAGGGCGCGCGCGTCGAGACAGCGGGCGCAGGCATGGGCAAGGTCCTCGACCAGCTGCGTCGGCGACGCGGCCGCCACCTGCGCCAAGGAGGAAGCGACGGCGTCGCTGAGCTCAAGGAGCGAACGGGTGAGGTGTTCGCGCTGTTCCGCCTCTCGGCTGCGTCGGCGCGTGCGCGCGACGAGCTGGCTGGACACGATGCTCGTGACCAGGAAGGCGACAAGGGCGAACCAGTTCGCCGGATCGGCGATCGTCAGCGTGCCCACCGGCGGCAAGAAGAAGTAGTTGAGTAGGAATACGCTCAGGCCGGTGGCAAACGCGCCGAGCCAAACGTCCTGGAGGGTTGAGGCGGCCAGCACCACCAACAGGTACGTCAGGGCCGCATCGACGGCGTTGGCTCGGCGGCCCAACCGAACCAGCGCCAGCGTCGACACGGCAAGGCAGGCCGCCACGAGTGCGTACCGCAGTACAGCCCCCGCCCGACCGCGGGCTTGCGTGCCCATACCCCATGTCGCCTCCCCAACCCGCTGACCGCCGGGTACCGGACGGCGTGCCGGGAACGGACGCCTGCATACGGCGCCGGTGTGGCCGACCCAACCTCCTCTCAGGCGGCGGGCAGCGCCCCCTCGAGGGCCAGCAGGCGGCGCTTGAGCCCCAGCCCGCCCGCGTACCCGCCCAGTCCCCCGCCGGCCGCCAGGACGCGGTGGCAGGGCACGACGACGGCCACCGGGTTGGCGCCCACGGCCTGGCCCACGGCCCGCGCCGCCCCGGGTCGGCCGACGGCGCGGGCGATCGCGCCGTAGGTGGTGGTGGCGCCGTAGGGAAGGCGCAGGAGCTCCCGCCACACCGCGAGCTGGAAGGGCGTACCCCTGAGGTCGAGGGGGAGGTCGAACCGCCGTGTGCGCCCTTCAAAGTACGCCTCAAGCGCCTCCGCCACCCTCCCTAGGCGGTCGGGCGCCTCGCGCACCGTCTCCCCGGGCAGGCGCGCGGCGACGAAGCGCCGCACCCCTGCCTGGTCCCGGTCGGAGAGGGAGAGGTAGCACAGGCCCGCGGGCGTCGCCGCCACGTGGGCCGACCACCCTGCAAGCCGAACCTCCGCCGTCCACACCTCGGACATCGGACCGCCTCCTGGTGCCGCCGGGTGTCCAGCGCCGCGGTCGCGCGGCAGCATGTCGGGAACAACCATACCAAAGGGAACGCGCCGCGGGACCATTGGGCCCCGAGTTCGGTGCCGTCGGCCGTTCACGCCCGGCGCCAGGGGAGGGGATACTCGGAGCGGATTCGGGGCCGACCAAGGAGTGAGCGCCATGTTCATCGACTACACGGCAGTCATGCTTGTCGGCATCTCGGCCGGTTTCGTCATCCTCGCCCACTACCTGTACACGAACCCGGCTCCGGAAGCGCGCCAACCCTGGGCCGCGGGCTTCTTCGCCGCCGGTCTTCTGGGCCTTGTCACCTCGGTGCCGATGCTCATCATGTGGCCGCTTCCCGGCGGCTTCAACGTCGCCTTCGGCGAACCGGCGCTGTTCTTGAGCGTCGCCTTCCTGGCCGCCGCCGTGACCCTGGCCCTGCGGTGGGAGCCGCTCATCCCCGCTTTGTACGGTTTCTTCGGCGGCATCATCGCCATCGTGGTGGGTCTGCGCATCCTCAACCTGGGCCTGACCCAAGACCCGGCGGTGGCCGGCATCGGCTACCTGGCCGCGGGCATCGGCGGCGTCCTCACCCTTCCCGCCATCAACTACCGCAACATGCGCTGGATCGCCATCGCCGCCGCCGTCGCCCTCGGCATCGCCGCGCTGGCCTTCCTGTTCACCGGCTACGCAGCCTTCTGGACGCACATCACGGACTTCGCCAAGTGGCTGCCGCCCACCATGGCGGGAGCGCACAAGTAGCGGCCGCTCCTGTACGGCGCGGCGGGGACCGGGCGGTCCCCGCCGCCGCCCTTACCCGCGGCCCTCCTCCAACGCCGTGGCGGCGGCGAAGGCGGCCACGCCCGCCGCCGCGCGCTCGACGTCGGCAAGGTCGGTGTGGTGGTGGAGGGCGAAGCGCACGGCGCGCCCGCGCGGGCTGGCGATGACGCCCCGCGCGGCCAAGAAGGCGGCGAGCTCCTGGGGATGGTCGGTACGCACCGTCACCTGAGGCCCGCGCCGGGCCGGGTCGAGAGGCGAGGCCAGGCGCGCGCCCAGGGCGAGAAGGCGCTCCTGCAGGTCCTGGGCCAGGCCCTCGAGGCGCGGCCACAGCGCCGCCAGGTCGAGCTCCGCCACCAGCGATAGGCCGGCGTCCGCGGCGTAGGCGGCGGGGACGGCCGGGGTGCCGATCTCGAACCTGCGGGCGTCGGGCGCGTAGTCGAGCGTGTCCGGGTCGAAGGCGAAGGGGTCGCGACGGCCGAACCACCCCGTGTGCGAGGGCCGATGGTCGGAGACGACCTCGCGCCGCACGTACAGGAAGGCGATGCCGGGCGCACCCAGGAGGTACTTCAAGGCTCCGGCCACGAGGTAGTCGCAGCCGAGGCGGCGAACGTCGACCGGCAAGACGCCCACACCCTGGTAGGCGTCCACGAACACCCGCGCCCCCACGGCGCGCGCCCGTGCCACCACCTCGGCCACGGGCGGCCGAAGGCCGTTCGCGTACGCCACCAGCGGCACCGACACGAGGGCGACGTCGGGGCCGATGGCGGCGAGCAGGCGATCCGGGTCGACGCTCCCCCCCGGGGCGGGCACGCGGCGCAGGCGGACGCCCCGAGCCTCGGCCTGCGCCCGCCACACGTGGGCGATCGACGGGAACTCGAGGTCGGTGACCACCCAGGTGCGGCGCCCGTCTTCCAGGGGAAGGCTGGAGGCCACCTGATGGGCCCCCTCGGAGGCGCAAGAGACGACGGCCACCTCGTCCTCCCCCGCGCCGACGAGACCTGCGAACCGCCGCCGCGCCCGCTCGACCACCGCCGTCCACTCGTCCCACGGGGCACCGCGGCGCCGCCAGCTCGTGAGGAAGGCGGCGTGGGCCTCGGTCACGCGCTGGGAGAGCGCCCCCTGGCTGCAGCTGGCCAGGTGGGCCATCTCGCTCAGGGCGGGGAACTCACGGCGAAACGCCTGCGCGTCCAGGCCTTCTCCCTCCTCGGGCGCCGCTCTGGCTGCGCCCGAGGAGGGATTCCCCCCCGTTGCCGCTCCCCCTTCCGCCGGAGCCGCAGGGCGGCCCACACGGCGCCGGGGGCGGCACCCGCCCCCGGCCCTCGTCCCCAACCCCTAGGCCTCGGTGCGGGCCATCTGCCGCCGCACGAGCCACGCGGCGGCGGCGGCGCGGTTGTCCGCCCCGATCTTGTCCAGGATGTTGGACACGTAGTGCTTGACCGTCTTCTCGCTCAGGTGCAGGTCGATGGCGATCTGGCGGTTGGTCTCGCCCTTGGCCACGCGCTCCAGCACCTCGCGCTCCTGTCCGGTGAGCGTGCTCCAAGGATCGGTGGCGGCCGAGCCCTGGCGCATCCGGCTGAGCACCGCCGTCGCCACCTGCGGGTCGAGGAGGGAGCCGCCGCGGTGTACGGTGCGGATGGCGGAGACCAGCGTGTCCGGCGTGGCGTCCTTGAGGAGGTAACCCGACGCGCCGGCCATGATGGAGGAGACGATGGCCTCCTCGTCCGCGTAGGAGGTGAGCATCACCACCCGACACTCCGGGTGCTCGGAGCGGATGGTGCGGCAGGCGTCCACGCCGCTGCCGTCGGGCAGCCGCACGTCCATGACGATGACCGACGGGACCGTCTCGCGCGCGGCGGCCACCGCCTCCTCCACCGTTCCCGCCTGGGCGACCACCTCGAGGTCGGGCAGGCGCGACAGGAGCGTGCGCAAGCCCTCGCGCACCACCGCGTGGTCGTCCACGACCATGACGCGTATCGTCTCACCGTTGGGTTCCAAGGCGATCCCCCCCTCGGCGCCGGTCGCCGGCTGGCGGCGGCGTACGCTCCCCTGGTCCGCGCGCGGCCCGCCCTGGCGTTCGCGGCGTCCGCTCACCCCCATCCTGGCCCCGGGCCGTCGTTCGCCCCACGGGCGAGCGTGCCGAGGCGCATGGGACGAAAGTCCTCTGGCCACCGCTGCGAAGGGCGGTGATCCTCCCCCCTCGGTGCGGCGCCGCCTCCGCCTTCGCCCCTTCCCACCATGCCCCCGGGACGGACGGGAGCATGCGCCGCCGGCGCGGTCGGGCTCGCTCCTTACCGCCACCCGCGCCGACCACCTCGCGCGGGTGGCGTCCGCATTGGGCAGGGAGAGTGCGAGCGGGCGCGAAGTGAGGGGCGGAAGGAGGGAGCGCTGCTGGCCGACGGGGAGGCGGCGGTCGTGTGCCGTGGGCTCACGCGCGCCTTCGGTTCGCGTCTCGCCCTCGACCGCTTGGATCTCGAGGTGCCCACTGGATCGGTGTTCGGGTTCCTCGGCCCCAACGGGGCGGGGAAGACGACGACCGTCCGCCTGCTCCTGGGAATTTTGCGCCCCACGGGGGGCGAGGTGCGGGTCCTCGGCCTCGACCCCGTCCGCGACGGCGAACGCGTGCGTGCGCAGTGCGGCGTCGTCCTCGACCAGGTGGGGCTGTACGAACGGCTCACCGCGTGGCAGAACCTCGAGCTGGCGGCGCGCATCGCCCGCATCCCGCCCGCCGAGCGCGGGCGCCGGGTGGAGGCGGCCCTTCGGCGCGTCGACCTGTGGGACCGGCGGGCGGAGCGCGTGAGCGCCTACAGCAAAGGCATGCGCCAGAAGCTCGGGGTGGCGCGCGCCCTCCTGGCCGAGCCGCGCCTTCTCATCCTGGACGAGCCCACCTCCGGCCTGGATCCCGAGAACATCGTCATGCTGCGCGAGCTCCTGCTCTCCCTCGCCCAAGAGGGAGGGCGGACGATCTTCCTGTGCACGCACCTCCTCGACGAGGCCGAGCGCCTGTGCGACCGCGTCGGCATCCTGCAGGCGGGGCGCCTGCGCGCCGTGGGGAGCCCGACCGAGCTAGCCGCGGGCGGACGCGCGGCCGTCCGCCTGCGCCTGAGCGGCGCGCCCGAGGACCTCCCCGGCCGCCTGCCCCTGCCCGACGGGGCGCGTCTGGCCCCTGCGGGCGAGGGCGAATGGCGGGCCGAGCTCGCCCGGGCCGAGGACGTCGAGGCCCTGGTCGCCGCCCTGGTGGGGGCGGGCGTAGGCGTACGGGCCGTGATCCCCCTGGGGGAGAGCTTGGAGGAGGCCTACCTGCGCGTGGTAGGCGGGACCGAGGCTTCGCGCTCTGCGGGGTGACGGCGACCCGATTCCGCGGGATGGGAGGCAGGCGCATGGACGACCTGGCGACGATGCTGTGGAAGGAAGCGGCCGAGCTCGTGGGCAACCGGCGCTACCTGCGCGTGTTCGTCCTGGCCGTGCTCGCCCTCGGCATCCTTCCCGGCCTGGCCCAGCCGCCGGCGGCGCCCGCGCCGCTTGTGCGGCTGTTCCTCCTCCTGCGCCTTGCGTACGTCCTTTTGGCCGCCGTGATCATGGTGGCCCAGACCGCCCCCGATCTCGTCCTGCACGAGCGCGTCGGCCGCACCCTCGACTACCTCCTGGCCACGCGCCTCACCGACGGCGCCATCTTCGGCGGCAAGGTGGTCGTGGCGGCAGCGGTGGGCTACGCCGGAGGGCTTGCGGCCATGGGCGTGCAGCTCGTGGTGGCCGATCTGCGCGGCGGCGGGGGATGGCAGTGGCTCTACCTCGCCTTCCCCGTCGGGCGCTGGATCGCCTTCGCGGTCATGGCCGTCCTCGTCGCCTACGTCGCCGTGGTGGGCACGTTCGTGGCCCTGCGCGTGGGCGACCAGCGCGCCGCCTACATGGTGACCGTCGCCAGCCTGTTCCTCCCCGCCCTGCCGTTCGTCCTCCACCTGGCGACGCTATCCCCCACGACGGGGTGGTTCGTGCGCGCCACGGCCCTGTTCGCCCTGGTCGTGGCGGCCATGGCGGCGGCGGGCTTTCGCCTGTTCCGGCGCGAGATGCTGGCCCTGTACCTGCAGGAGTAGGCGGCGCGCCCTTCAGCGCGCCGCCCCTCTCGACCGATCCGTTTCAGCGCACGACCACGTTGCCCCGCATCATGTCTTCGGTCGTCATCGGGTAACCCCAACCGGTGGGCCCGTCGCCGCACTCGGCGTAGCACTGCCAGGCGTAGGTGCCGGCGCGGCCGGTGTGGAAGGTGAAGGCGACCGTCACGCTGCCGCCCTTCGGGGCGGCCGGGATCGGCACGTTGAGGCCGAGGGCGGGGACGGTGAAGGTGTGGGCGATGGTGCTCGGCGCCACCTTCGTCACGGCCCGTCCGTCGACCAGGATGCGGCCCCCGACCACGCCCTGGATGGCGGTGTGGCCCGGGGCGGGGGCGGGCCCGTCGTCGTAGCTCACGATGATCATGCGCACGAGGGCGTGGGCGGGAAGGCGCACCGACCCCGGCACCATGGCCGGCCCGTCGCGGTGGTCCATGGCCCCCGTCTCGATCTTGGCCCGCACGGTGTACACCGTCGCCCGGTGGGTGGCGGCCCGGTGGGCCGCCGGACCGGCGGCGGTGGCGACGGCGCCCATGGCGCCGTACCCGAGCGCCAGGAGGGCGGCCGCCGCCGCGGCCGGAACGACGCGTCGCACGTTCATGGCGGACTCCCCTTTCGTCCCAACGAAGCTTGCGATGTTCGACGCCCTCATCTTGGCGCCGTCACCCGCGCGCTCGTAGGGCCGAGGGGACTCTCCTGGAATGACGAAGGCCGCCTTCGGCGCGGTCCGTGCGACCGCGGCGAGAAGGCGACCAAACGGCGCCCGTCGGACGCCACCCGACCGGCGGCGCGGGGACCGACGGACCCTGTCCGTCAGGACGGTTGGGCCCGGCCCAACAGGCGTTCGTGCGCCCGCCGTCCGGCCTCCCCCAACGCCCGGAGGGCGCCCGCGTCGGCTGCGGCGAGCGCCTCCTGCACAGGCGCGAGGGCGGCCTCGAGGGCGGCCAGGGCGGGCGCCAGGTGCGCCCGGTTGTGGGCGCAGACGTCGTCCATCCAGGCGGGCTGGGCGGCCAGACGGAGCATGCCCTCGAGGCCCGGACCGACGAGCGCCTCCACGGGCGCGCCTGCGCCCAGCTCGGCCACCGCCCGGGCCAGCGCACCCGACAGAAGGTAGGGAAGGTGGCTGACCGCCGCCACCGCCCGGTCGTGGCCCTCGGCGTCGAGGTCCACCGGGCGCGCCCCCACGAGGCGGGCCAGATCCCGCACGGCCGCCGCCGCCGACGCCTCCGCGCCCTTCGGCGCCACCACGGCCCACGGCCGGCCGTGGAACAGGTCGGGGTCGGAGGCGTACGGGCCTGCGCTGGTGCGGCCCGCCATGGGGTGGCCGCCCACCACGCGGCGCGCCGGAAGGTGTTCGAGCATGCGCTCGAGGGCGGGCGCCTTCACGCTCGTGAGGTCGGTCACCACGGCGGCGGGCGGCAGGTGTACGGCCACCGCCGCCGCCACCGGCGCCAGGGCGGCCAGCGGCACCGCGAGGACGACCACCTCCGCCCCCTCCAGGGCCGCGGCCTCGACGGCGGGGAAAACCGCAACGCCCGGAAGCCGCCCGGCCAGGAAGGCCCGGGCGGCGGGGTCGACCTCCACGCCCCGCACGCGCACGCCGCGCCGGTCCAGGGCCATGGCCAGCGACGCCCCCATGAGGCCGAGGCCGACGACCGCCACCCTGCCGGGTGACGGGCTCACGCCCACCCCCCTGGGACGGCGAGCGCCGCCGCGCACAGGTCCGGACGCAAAGAGGCGGCCTGCCGCAGGTACACGTGGCGGATCTCGCCCGCCCCGAGGCGCGTGTTCCACAGGGCGAGGACGCGGATGCACCGCGCCAGGTCGCCGTCCCCCTCCGCCTCGCGCACGTCCAGGAGGGGCACGTGCCGCCAACCGAAAGAGCGCGCCGCCGATGCCGGGAACGCGCTATGGAGATCGTCGGTGACCGAGAAGAAGACGGCCGCCAGGTCGTCGGCGTCGAGCCGGTTGGCGTCCACCATGGCGGCCAGAAGCTCGTGTACCGCCTCCTCGATCGCCTCCGGTGTGTCGGCCGCCGCAGTGGTGGCGCCGCGCACCCCCCGCACCCGCAGCGGGCCTCGCCCCTGCCGCGACCGCCGCTTGGTGGCGGACGCCATGTCACGGTTCTCCACGGACCGGTTCCTCCCCGTCTCCCCTACCGTCCTACCGTCCTACCGGGGGCTGATCCCCGGACCGCCCGGCCGTCCGTGGTGCCGGCGGCCGGCCATGGTGGTTGGAGTGTAGCCGCCGCTGCCGAGGGCCGTCAACCGCCCCCGCGCCCGCGCGGCGCGTCTACTCCCAGGCCGGGACGGCGCGGTGGGCCACCGCCACCCCCTGGTCGTCCAGATAGGCGAGGCCGATGCCCGCATACACCGCCACCGCCACGTGCTCGCCGCCGCTCGCCACCGCCATCTTGCCCCCGAGGTTGAAGCCGACGGCGCGGAACTGCAGCTGGCTCAAGGCCTCCCGGCATGCCCCGGCCACCGCCCCCTGGTGGACGTGATCGTCGAGGATCACGCCCTCCCGCTTGGAGGCCACCAGGATGCGCTCCACCGCCCGGGGCACCGAGTCCTCGAACTCCCCCCCGAAGTCGACCGCCACGGAGCGGATGCCGCTGCGCCGAAGCTCCGCCTTCAGGGCGGTCTCCTCCTCCCGGCTCTCGGTCAGGGCAAGGCGGATCGCCGCCCGTCCCACTGCCCGGCTGTCCATGCCCCTCCCCCTCGCTTGTCCTGGCCCGAGTATAGCGCCCACGGCACGCGCCCCGCCCTGCCTGTGCTACCCTGGGGGCACCAGGTCGGGGGCGTGGGAGCGTGCACAGCGTGGTTGGGAGGACGGCCGGCGAGGGGGCGACGCCCCTCGTCCTCCATGCCGACGCCGACGCCTTCTTCGTGGCCTGCCACCGGGCGGAGGATCCCTCCCTCCGGGGCCGGGCGGTGGTCGTGGCGGGCGATCCGCGCGCCCGCCACGGGGTGGTCCTCTCGGCCTCCTATGAGGCCCGCGCCAGGGGGGTGCGGGGGGCCATGCCGCTCTTGCGCGCCCTCGCGCTCGCTCCTGACCTCGTGGTCGTCGCCCCCGACCGCTCCCTGTACGCCCACTACGGCCGCCGTCTGGGCGAGGTGTTCGACGCCTTCTCGCCCCGCGTGGAGCGCTTGTCCATCGACGAGGCCTGGCTCGACATGACGGGGGGGCTCGACCCCTGGGGGGGAGATCCCGGCGCCCTGGCCCGGGACCTCAGGCGGCAGGTGCGCGAGCGTGCGGGCGTGACCGTAAGCGTTGGGGTGGCGCCCAACAAGTACCTCGCCAAGCAGGCGAGCGATCTGGACAAGCCGGAGGGCATCACGCTCCTCCTGGACGCCGAGGCGGTGCGCCGACGCCTTTGGCCGCTGCCTGCCAGGGCGCTCTTCGGCTGCGGGCCGCGCGGCGCCGCCCGCCTGGCGCGGTTGGGATTGGCCACCGTCGGGGACGTCGCCCGCGCCGACCCCGGCCGTCTGGCGCCGGTGTTCGGCGCCGCCGCTTCCCGCATGGTCGCACGGGCGCGGGGCGAGGATCCGACGCCGGTGCTCCCCGCTGAGCCCGCACGGGCCGTGGGGGCGGAACGCACGTTGGCCCGCGACGCGGCGCGCGACGAGGAGGTGGGCCCCGTCCTCCTCGCCCTGGCGGAGGAGGTGGCCGCCCGGCTGCGCGACCGCTCCCTGGAGGGGCGGCGGGTGGTGCTCAAGTACCGCACCGCCGCCTTCCACACCCATACCCACCAGCGCATCCTGGCGCGGCCCACGGCCCACGGGCCCGAGATCTACCGCGCCGCCTGCGAGCTCTTCCGCCGGCGCAGCGACACCGGTCCCGTCCGGCTGGTCGGGGTGCGGGTGACGGATCTGGCCCCGCGCGCCGGCCAGCTCCTGCTGGGCGCGGGCGCCCGCGCCCTGGCCCTCGACGCCGCCGTGGACGCGGTCCGTCGGCGCTACGGCGAACGCGCCCTGGTGCGGGCGCGCTCCCTGGTCGGGACCCTGCACCCCTAGATGTGCCGCCCCTTCGCGGGCGAGGAAGGTGGAATGGCGCATGCCGGACATGGCCCACCCCCAGGCGGAGCCGCCCTTCGGGCGGTGGGACGGGCACTGCCACACGCATTTCAGCCGCCGCGACGGGGTGGACGACACCGACGCCTTCGCCGCCCGCCTCCACGCCCTGGGCTTCGTGCGCGTGAGCTTCACCGAACATCCCACGTTTCCGTCCGGACGCATCGACGAGAATCTACGGCGCGAGGTGTACCTGGACGAGGAGGGACTGGAGCGGTACGTGCGCCGCATGGAGGGGGTGCGGGAGGCGTACCGGGGTCGCCTTGAGGTGCGCGTCGGCTTCGAGGTGGACTTCGTCCCCGGCGACCCCGACTGGCCGCTCGTGTACCTGGAGCGGTACGCGGGGCGGGCGGACGATGCCACCCTTTCCCTCCACTTCCTGCCGGGGGAGGACGGCCTCGTACCCCTCGACGTCGACCCGGACGTGCTGGAGGCGGGGCTCGTCCACCCCCTCGGCGGCATCGACGCCGTGCGCCGGCTGTACTGGGAGACGCTCCTGGAAGCTGTCGAGCGCGCCAACGCCTGGGGGCTGCCCTATCCGCGCCGCCTCTCCCACCTGGACGTGGTGGGCAAGTTTCGCGACCGCTTTCCCCTCGCCGACCCCGAGGCCGACCGTCAACTCGCCCTGCGGGTGCTGGACCGGGTGCGCGAGCTGGGATGGGCCCTGGACGTGAACGCCAAGGGGGTGGACGTCCCCCTGCGGCGGGAGGCCTACCCCGACGCCGACCTGCTGGCGGCGGCGACTGCGCGGGGCATCCCCCTGGTGTACGGCTCCGACGCCCATCACAGCGCCGAGGTGGGCCGCCATCGCGACCGGCTGGCGGCGGCCGTGGCCGCCGCCGGGACCGGCCGGGCGCCGTAAGCGGGCGGCGGACGCGGACGCGGAGGGGTTCCGGAACGGGGGATCGAGATGGCCGGTGCGGTGGACGTCGGGGACGACCTCCGGGGGCCGGACGCCCAGGCCCTCATCGAGGCCATCCTGTGCCTGCGCGATGCCGAGGAATGCCGTCGGCTCCTCATCGACCTGTGCACGATCGGCGAGGTGGCCGACCTCGCCCTGAGATGGAAGGTGGCCCGCATGCTGGCCGCCGGCGCGACGTACGAGGAGGTAGCGTCGGCCACCGGGGCCTCCACGGCCACGATCTCCCGCATCCGCCGCTTCGTCGAGCACGGTGCGGGCGGTTACCGCCTCGTGGCGAGCCGCCTGGCAGAGTCCGGCGCGCCCAGAGGTGGGGGCGGCGACGCGGCGACAGGTGGGGGGCGGAGCACCCCCTGACGCCTTGCCCCGATCGCCGGGCGCGTACGCGCCGCACGGCAGCCTGAGGGGAGGCCGACGCGGCGGGAGGCGTCGTGGCCGCGTCCGCCCCGCGCCCTGCGGGGTGTCCACGGGTTTACACAGAGCGTGTCCTTTGCTTTACTTGAGTAGTGAAGTAGAGAGGAGGCCGCCGATGCCGTCTTCCCCCCTCCCCCTGGACGAGGAGCTCCCCGCAGCAGCCCTTCTCGTCCTGCCGAAGGGACGCCTGCTCGCCCCCGCCCAGCGCCGGCTTGAGGCGGGCGGGCTCGAGCCGCCTCGCTTCGGCGGCCGCAACCTGCACGCCCGCGTGGCCGGGGGAAGGGCCTTCCTGGCGCGCGGGCGCGACATCCCCCTGTACATCCGCTCCGGTGCCGCCGAGCTGGGCGTGCTCGGCCACGACGTGTGGCTGGAGGACGGCGAGGGCCTGGTGGAACTCGCCGACCTGGGATTCGGGCGCTGCCGTCTCGTGTTCGCCGCCCCCGCGGGGGTCGATGTCGAGCGACCCGGGCTGCGCGTCGCCACCCGCTACCCGCGCCTCACCCAACGCTACCTCGCCCACCGCTCGCTGACCGCCCGCGTGGTCGCCCTGGCGGGGGCGGTCGAGGCCGCGGTCGGGGCCGGGCTGGCGGACGCGGTGGTGGACGTGGCCGAGACGGGCCGCACGCTGGCCGCCCACGGCCTTGTGGTCCAGGACACCGTGGCCGAGTCGACGGCGCGCCTGGTGGCCCGCGCCGACCAGGCCCTGGGGGAGCGGGCGCAGGAGCTCGCGCGCCGCCTAGCGGCCGGAGGTGGCGACCGTGGCTGAGCAGACGGGGGCATCGGCGCGCGCCGCCCGGGTGGAGCGGCAGACCCGGGAGACGCGGGTCGAGGTCCGACTCGATCTCGACCGCGCCGCCCGGCCCGAGGTGGCGACCGGCCTCGGCTTCTTCGACCACATGCTCACGGCCCTGGCCACCCACGCCGACTGGGGGCTGTCGCTCACCGCGGCCGGCGACCTGGAGGTCGACGCCCACCATGTGGTGGAGGACGCCGGCATCGTGCTGGGGAGGGCCCTGCGCGAGGCGCTGGGCGACATGGCCGGCGCCGAGCGGTTCGGGGACGCCCTCGTGCCCATGGACGAGGCGCTGGCGCAGTGCGCCGTCGACCTTTGCGGGCGGGCGCTCTTGGTCTGGACGGGGCGCTGGCCCCCCTACCCGGCCGGGGGGCTATACCCCGACCTGTGGCCGGAGTTCTTCCGCGGCCTGTGCCGGGGGGGCGGCGTCACCATGCACATGCGCCTGTGGGC
>JAILZS010000098.1 GCA_023512375.1 Bacillota bacterium
GCCGGCGAGCTTGCAAAGCTGGCGGTTTTCGGCGCCGTCCTCGTGCCCGCGAGTATCGCCGTCTTTGCGGCCGCCGAACGCTGGGCAAGACAGACGGGCCGTCTCAAGCGTCAGGGATAGCGGGTGCGCCCGCGCTGGTTGGCCGCCGTGCACTACTCCCCCACGAGGAAGCGAAAGCCAGCGAGGGAGAGCACGTCGTTCGCGCCGTCTTCGATGAGCGACGCCCGGGCGTCTCGCAGGAGCATCTCGACCAGCGTTCCCTTGGCCAGACCGAGGCCGCCGAAGATCTGAATGGCGTCGGACGCGATCTCGAACGCTGCCTGGGTGCAGTACACCTTCGCGGCGATGGAGTAGTGGGTCGTCGGCTGGCCGCTCATCAGGCGGTGGTTGGCGAGGCGCGAGAGGGCCCGCGCCGACTCCAGCTTCGTGAACATATCGAAGAGCTTCTTCTGCACGAGTTGGTGCTGGGCGATGGGCACGCCGCCCTGGACGCGGTGCTGCGCGTACGCCAGCGCCTCCTCGAATGCGGCGCGGGCGACGCCGCAGAACGTGGCGCTCATGCCAGCGTTGGCGCTCGCGAGGATGCTGTCCGTGGCCGCTCCGAAGGTCCCCGGCTCGACGAGCATGTAGTGCCGCGGGATGCGCACATTGTCGAAGAAGATCTCGCCTTGATTCAGCGCCCGTTGGCCGAGCTTGTTGAGCGGCTTGCCGCGCGATACGCCGGGCAGGTTCAGCGGGATGACGGCCACGCCCGTGCCCGCCATCCCCATCGACGGCTCGACGCACAGAAACGCCAGCGTGTGCGTCGCGATGGTGCCGTTCGACACCCAGGCCGACTTCTGACCGTTGATCACCCATTCGTCTCCGTCCCGCCGCGCCATGCACTCGAAGTGAATGTCCGGGCGCGAGTGTTTGCCCGAGTACAGGATTGCGTCGGAGCCATGATTCGGTTCCGTGGCGCACCAGCAACCGATGTACTTCCCCTCGGTATCCTCCACGAACGGCATGACGACCTCGCGCATCAGGTCGGGGTTGCCGGTCATGGCGGCGAATCGGAACGGCATCGAGGTGACGCCCAGACTGATGGAAAGGCCGGCGTTGCCCCAGCCGAACTCCTCGCTCACCACCCAGGCGTCGGCGGGCGTGAGGCCCGCCTCCGCCAGGCGGGCGACCACGGCGTCGCGCGGCCGCACGACGGGCACGATCTCGTCCCCGA
The DNA here is from genome assembly GCA_023512375.1 of Bacillota bacterium. Taxonomy (GTDB): domain Bacteria; phylum Bacillota; class Sulfobacillia; order JAJZYS01; family JAILZS01; genus JAILZS01. Next base: position 1,217 of record JAILZS010000098.1, read on the forward strand.
ACCGGCCCTCCGGGTCGAGGGCGAGCGGTTCCGCCACCAACCGGCGGGGCATGCCCGTGTCGAACAGGAAGAGAGCGTCGCCCCCTCGGACGAGGAAGCCCAGGATCGGGGCCCGCCACCACACGCCGGGCGCAAGGCCCCGCACGAGCTGGCTTTCGTCCACCAGGCAGGCGCCGAGGAAGAGGACCCCGAGCCGAGGCGAGAGGGCGGCCACCTCACCGCCCCCGCCCGTACACCGGCAAAAGCCAGTGCCGGCGGCGCTCGTCCTGTCCCCGGCAGGCGCGCAGGTAGGCGGACTGCAGGGCGAGGGAGAGGGGACCGACGCGCCCTGTTCCCACCGGACGGCGGTCGACCTCGACCACGGGCGCGATCTGCACCCCCGTGCCGCACAGGAAGATCTCCTCCGCCGCGTACAGCTCCGTGCGGTCGATGCTGCGCTCCACCACGAAGACCCCCTGGTCGCGCGCCAACTCCATCACCAGGCCGCGGGTGATGCCCTCGAGGATGCCGTCCGTGACGGGGGGCGTGACGAGGACCCCGCGCCGGAGCATGAACAGGTTGGCGCTCGACGCCTCGGCCACGTGGCCGTCCTCGTTCAGGAGGATGGCCTCGTCGAAGCCGGCGCCGCGGGCGTCGTCCACCGCCAGGGCGGCGTTGGCGTAGCTGCCGGTGATCTTCGCCCGCGCCGGGATGGCGTTGTCGCTTAGGCGGCACCAGCTCGACACGGTGACGCGTAGGCCGTCCGTGGCCACGTAGTCGCCCATGGGCACGGCGTAGATGCCGAGCCCCGTGGCCAGCCCGGAGAGGGCGACGTGGATGACCGGATCGGCCTTGAAGGCGAAGGGGCGGATGTATGTGTCGGTCCGAAGACCCGACCGGCGCAAGAGCTCGAGGGTGATCTCGACCAGCTCCTCCGGCGTATGGCCCGGGTCGAGGCGGAGAAGGCGGCAGCTTTGGGCGAACCGCTCGTAGTGGGCGTGGGCCTGCAGGAGGTAGAGCTCCTCGCCGTCCGGGTCGGCGTAGGCGCGGATGCCCTCGAACACGCCCGTGCCGTACTGCAGGGCGTGGGTGGCGATGCTCACGCGCGCCTCGGCCAGGGGGAGGAACTCCCCGTCCAGGTAGGCCCAGAGCACAGGCGGAGAGGCGACGCGCATGCCGCTCTCCCGCGCGCCGGCGCCGGGACCGCTCACGCCTTCTCCCCCGCCTTCTCGCGCCGAAGCGCCCCCCGCACCGCCGCCTCCCACATCTCCCGCATGCCGCCGCGCGGGGGGGCGAAGACGTCGATGGCGAGGCAGGGGCGGTCGAAGGTGCGGGCGCCGTGCGGCACCCCCGGGGGCACCACGTACACGTCCCCCCGCCGGCACAGGCGGCGGACACCGTTCACCTCGAACTCGTACTCCCCCTCCAGCACCGTGCCCATCTGTTCCTCCGGGTGCGCGTGCAGCGTCGCCTCGCTATGGGGCTGCATGGAGAGGAACGTCATCGCCAGACCGTGGCCGAAGACGGGTCTCAGCTCCACCCCCGGCGCCACGACCAGGGGGACGATGTGGTCGACGGTGTGGAACGACGGTTCCCAGGGGAGGGAGGTGGTGACCTTGTCCGCGCTCCGGAAATAGCCTTGGGAGGCGGACTCCGACGCCTCGGCCATGCTGCGCCTCCTACGGTGGGGATGCGGGCGCTACCGCCGTTGTGCGCGCGGGCAGCCCGATTGGGGGCCACTTCGCCCCCAGGCGGGCGGTTCCTCCGTGTTCCCTGCGTCCGTGCGCGCCGCCGGACAAGGAGGCGGCGAATGCCTTCGGTCATGCCATGTTCCGATTGGGAGAAGAAGGAATGCAGCGCTGAATGTGCCGAATTCTGCGACGGCCAGGAACGCCCCCGATGACGGTTGCGGGGTATTATGTTGTCCGGGATTGGTGGGCGCACCACACTTTTGAGGGATTTATGCGGCAGTCGCATGGTCGCCGTCGTGCGTGCTGGCGCAGGTGGATCGGGTCAGGGAAGTGACGGGCGGTCGACGGCGATGCGGCTGGCGTCTGAAGAACTCCGTCCACCACTCGCCCTGGGAGAGGCATAGGGCCCGCAGGGAGAGGATCGCCTGCACGCGCGCCTCGCTCCAACGCATCCCGGGCTCTTTCACCCGCAGATTCGACACCAATCGGCACGTGGATTCCACAATGCCGGATCCCATCGGCCAGTGGTGGGCGGCATAGGTGGGGTAGTCCATCCGGCCAGCGTTCACGGTGAAGTAGTCGATCGCCTTGCGCACCTCGTGGCGCTGCGCGGCCGCGTCGCGCCAAGTGGTGGACTTTTGGTAGCCATCGGGGAACCTGACGCCGCGGCTCAGGCGGATTGCGCTAGCGGCGCCACCTCCTCCAGGGCGGGCATGGAAACCTGGCCTGCCTCGATCACAAGGGCCATGGACTCCTCGCTGAAGTAGCGGCGTATCCGTCAAATCCAGCACACCTGGGTCCGACGGGTACGGGCATGGGATCATCTCCCACGAGGGGTTCCTCGCGG
>JAILZS010000033.1 GCA_023512375.1 Bacillota bacterium
GGCGGGCCGGTACGCCTGGTGGTGCCGGAGATGTACGGCTACAAGTCGGTCAAGTGGCTCGAGCGCATCCGCATCCTCCCGTCCGCCCCCCCGGGCTACTGGGAAGAGCGCGGCTACGCCACCGACGCCTGGATCGGGGGCGCACCGGCTGCCGGCGCGCCGGCCAAGGCGGCGCCCGCGCCCGCACCGGGCGCCATCCTGTGGGAGAAGTAGCGGGAGGTGCGTTCAGCGGGGCGCACGGCGCGTCGGGCCCACCGACGCGCCGCGCAGGAAGGACAGGGCGGCGGCTACGAGGGAGAGGGCGGTGGACAGGTACAGGGCGTGGCGTAGCCCGCCCTCGAAGGCAAGGGCCTGGGCGGGTGCGACGCCGACGGTGGCGCCGGCCAAAAAGGCCGCCAGGCGGTGGGCGCCCATCGAGGTGGAGACGATGGTGAAGGCGAGGGCGATGGAGAACAGCTGGCCGGCATTGAACACGAGGCTGCGCATGCTCGCCGCCACCCCGCGCCGCTGGGGGGGTACGCTGCCCATGACCGCGCTCGTGTTGGGGGAGTTGAACATGCCGTTGCCCAGGCCGGCCAGGACGAGGGCCGCCGCCACCGGCGGGTAGGGGCCGGTGAGGGGGACGACGGCCAAGAGATACATGGCCACGGCGCTCACCGCCAGGCCGACCGTGGTGAGGCCGCGCGAACCCCAGCGGTCGGAGAGGGTACCGGACAGGGGGCCGGTGAGGAGGATCGTCAGGCTGAGGGGGAGGAGGAGGACGCCGGCCTTGAGGGGACTGGCCCCCAGCACGCCCTGGAAGGCGAAGGTGAGCATGAACATGAGGGCCCCTCGCGCCAGGGCGTTGAGGAACTGGGAGGCGTTGCCGAACGTGAACGCGCGCAGGCGGAAGAGGGCGAAGTCCATCATGGGGGAGGGCTGATGCCGCTCCACCAGGACGAAGGCCAGAAGGACAGCGAACCCGGCCGTAAACAGCGCGGGGACGACGGCCCCCCGGTCGCCGGCCACCACGCGCGTCAGCGCGAGGAGCACGAGGACCAGGCCGGAGACGAACAGGGCCACGCCCGGCACGTCGATCGACTCGCCTTCCGCCCTGCGGCCGATCTCCCGCAGGCTGGTGGCGGTCCACAGGGCGCCGAACGCGCCCACGGGTACGTTGACGAAGAAGATCCACCGCCAGCCCAAAAGCGACGTGATCACCCCGCCCAGGACGAGCCCGCCGATGCTGCCGGCGAGGATGGCCACCTGGTTGATGCCCAGGGCCATGCCGCGCTCCTGGGCGGGAAAGGCGTCGGTGAGGATGGCCGTCGAGTTCGACCACATGAGGGCCGCCCCGACCCCCTGTACGAGGCGTCCGAGGAGCAGCATCTCCCCCGTCAGGGAGGAGCCGGAAAGGGCGCTGCCGAGGGTGAAGACCACGAAGCCGGCGAAGTAGAAACGCACCCGGCCGCGCATGTCGGCCAGGCGCCCGAGGGGGAGCAGGAGGGCGGTGATGACCACCGTGTAGCCCATCATGATCCAGAGCATGAGCCCCACGCCAGTGTGGAGGTCGCGGGCGATGGTGGGCAGCGACACGGTGAGGATCGAGCCGTCGAGGGAGGCCATGAAGCCGCCGACGGTGGTGTTCACGAGCACCGTCCAGCGGTAGCCGCTGGGCAGGGGCCCGGCCGCGCCGCGCCCCAGCGGCAGGGCGAGCCGGGCCCGGGTATCGGGACCGCCGTGATCGTTCATCCCTCAGCCTTAGGCAACGGGGGGGAGGATTCCTCCTCGTTCGACGCCGCAGGGGCGGCGGGGGCGATGCCGAACACCAGAACGGCAGGGCCCGCGGCCTGGGGCGGCCCGAATGCGCCGACGGCGCGGATGGGAGGGAAAGGCGGACGGTGGAGCGGGGCGAAGGCGCGGGCGGGGGACACGTGGGTCCTCCGCCGCCCGCGCCGCGTTGCGAGGTGCGGGAGGTCGTCCACGGCCGGGAGGTGGTCGACCCGTACCGCTACCTGGAGGACGGCGGGGATCCGAGGACCCGGGCCTTCGCGGCCGACCAGACGGCGTACGCGCGCGCCCTCCTCGGCGCTCTTCCGGGGCGTGCCGCTCTGCGTGCGCGTCTGGAGGAGGCGTTCGCCGTGGGCGCCCTCACCCCGCCCGTGTCCCGCGGGGGCCGCCTCTTCTACACGCGGCGCGAAGCGGGCGACGACCAGCCCAAGCTGTGCCTGGTCGAGCCTGACGGGAGCGAGCGCGTCCTGTACGACCCCGCGGGGGAAGGTGGGGACGGCCTCGTCTCCCTCGACTGGTGGTACCCCTCCCCGGATGGCAGGCTCGTGGCGTACGGCACGGCGCACGCCGGGGACGAGTGGAGCACCTTGCGCGTGCGCGACGTGGCCACGGGCCGCGACCTCCCCGACCGCGCCCCGCGCGCCCGGGCTGCCAGCGTGGCGTGGGACGGCGACGGCGGAGGCTTCGTCTACACGCGCTACCCGGCACCGGGCGACGTCCCCCCGGGGGAGGAGTACTACCACCGCCGGCTGTTCCACCACCGGCTGGGCGCGGTCGGCCCCGACCCGGAGGTGGTGTATGCGGGCGAGCGGCCGCGGGAGGAGATCCCCGTCGTCCACGCTTCGCCGGACGGCCGCCATCTCGCCGTCGAGGCCAGCCGGGGATGGTCGGAGAGCGACCTGTACGTGCGCGACCGGGCCTCGCCCGACGCCCCTTGGCGCGCCCTGTGGGCGGGGGCGCGCGCCACCTTCTCCCCCCTGTTCGGGCGCGATCGGCTGTACGTCCTCACCGATGACGCGGCGCCCAACTTCCGGCTCTTGGCGCTCCCGCTCCCCGCCCCGGCAGGGGAGGGGGCGGCCACGGTCCTGCCCGAGGATCCCGAGGCCGTCCTCTGGCAGGTGGCGGTGACGCGCGGCCACCTCGTGGCCGTCTACGGCCGCCACGCTGTGGCCGAGGTGCGCCTGTTCGACCTCGACGGTCGGGAGGAGGGCCGCGTCGCCTTGGACGGTCCGGCGAGCGTCACCGCCCTGAGCGCCAACCCCGAGGAGGACGTCGCCTACCTGGCGGTGGAGACGTTCACCCATCCCGGTCGCGTGTACCGCCTGGACGCGGCCACCGGCTCCCTCACCCCCTGGCGCGAGCTCAGGGCGCCCGAGCTGGCCGACGGCGTGTGGGTGCGCCAGCGCTTCTTCACCTCCCGCGACGGCACGCGCGTCCCCATGTTCCTCATCGGGGGGCCGGCCGTGGCGCCGGACGCGCCGCCCGCCGAGCCTCTCCCCCTGGTGCTGGAGGGGTACGGGGGCTTTCGGGTCTCCCGCACCCCGCAGTACCTCGCCCGTATCCTGCCCTGGGTCCGGCGGGGGGGCCTGTACGCCGTCGCCAACCTGCGGGGCGGGGGTGAGTACGGCGAGGCTTGGCATCGCGCCGGCATGGGAGAGCGCAAGCAAAACGTGTTCGACGACGCCTTGGCCGCGGCCGAGCACCTGGTGGCGGCGGGCTACACCCGGCCCGACCGCCTCGCCCTGTACGGGGGGAGCAACGGCGGCCTTCTGGTGGGGGCGTGCATCACCCAGCGCCCCGACCTCTTCCGCGCCGCGCTGTGCGCCGTGCCGCTCCTCGACATGCTCCGCTACCACCGCTTCCGCCTGGGTGGCCTGTGGACGTCGGAGTACGGCTCGCCCGACGACCCCGAGGCGTTCGCCTGGCTCATGGCCTACTCCCCCTACCACCGCGTGCGCCCCGGCACCCGCTACCCGGCCGTCCTCCTCACCACCGCCGCCAACGACTCCCGCGTCGACCCCATGCACGCCCTGAAGATGGCGGCCCGCCTGGGGGCGGAGGGGGCGGACCGGGACGAGCGGCCCGTCCTCCTCCTGGTGGAGGAGGACGCCGGCCACGGCGCGGGCAAGCCCGTGCGCAAGAGCGTGGACCACCTCGTGGACGTGTGGTCCTTTTTGGCCTGGCAACTCGGCGTCGGGGGAGGCTGGTGAGGGCCGGGGGCCGGGGCGGCGCCCCCGCGGTGCTGGTGGTCGCGACGCTCGCCCAGGTGGCCGCCTCGCTTGCCCAACAGGGGCTCATCGAGCTCGTGGTGTACTTCCGCGCCCTCGACCACCTCTCGCTCGTCTCCATGGGGCTGTTGGCCGCGGCGCCGCCGCTCGGCACCATGCTCGGCATGACGCCCGCGGGGGCGGCGGTCGACCGGCACGGCGTGGGGGGGACGGCGCTCGTGGGCGGTGTCGGCATGGGGCTGTGCATCGCCCTCGTCTACGCCTTCACGCCCGGGCCGGTGGCCCTGCTCGCCCTCTTGCTGGCGGCGATGGGGGCGTGCGCGGCCGTCACCCCCATGGCGGGGGCGGCGGCCGTCCTGGTCGCCTTTCCGCCCGAGCGCCGGGCTACCGCCATGGGCGTACGCCAGTCCGGCGTCACGCTGGGCGCCGCCTTGGGCGCCGCTCTCCTCCCCTCCCTGGTGGCGGCGTGGGGGCTGAGGGACGTGATCCTGGCCCTCGCCCTTCCCATCACCGTCTTCGGCACGGCGCTGGGCCGGATGACGGTCGGTCTGGGCCGGCCGAGCCCGGCCGCCGGCGTTCGCAGCGGGGCATCGGCGGCCGGCGGGGCCGGACGCCTGGGCCTGTTCGCCGCCGTCCTGCCGGTGGCTGTGGCCGGGGCCCTCTTGGCCGCCGGACAGTACGACACGCTGGCGTACGCCATCACCTACCTGCACGACGACGCGGCCCTGGGACTGGCGGCGGCGGGCGGCGTGCTGGCCGTGGCGCAGGTGGGCGGGACGCTGGCCCGCATCGGCGTGGGGGTGCTGACCGACCGCCTGCGCTGGCGCACCGGGGCGGCCGTCGCCCTCGTCGCCGCCCTCGGGACGGCGGCCCTGGTGGCCTTCAGCCTCTTCCCCCGCGCCCCCCTGTACGTGTGGGCGGTGCGGGCCTTCTTCCTCGGCATGGGTGCGATCGGGTGGAATGCGCTTCTCCTGCAGTGGGCGGCCGAGCGGGTGGAGGAGGGGGCGCGGGCCACCGCCATGGGGGTGGCGGGCACCGGGGTCTTCCTCGGCGCCTCCGTCTTCCCGCCCCTGTTTGGGGCCGTCGCCACCGCCGCCGCTTCCCTCGCCCAGGCGTGGCGCAGCGTCGCCCTTCTGTACACCCTCGCCCTCATCATCGTGGCCTGGATGCTGGCGCGGGAGCGGGCACGGGCCCAAGTCTCCACCCCAGCCGCCCCGCAGGCCGCCCGGGGTTGACGGCGCGACGCCCGCGCCCTTTCCCGGCGCGGGCGTCGGCGGCCTGTTGGCGCCTTGGGCCTATGCTCCCCCGGACACGCCGGCCCTGCCGCTGGCGATCAGGTTGAGGGCGCCCCCGGCCCAGAACCACGCCACCTGTTCGGCGCTGAGCGTGTGGTGGAGGACGAGGCGCTCCTCGCTGCCGTCGCGGTGGCGTAGGACGGCCGTCACCGGCTCGCCCGGCGCCAGGCCGGCGATGTCGGGGAAGGAGACGACGTCGTCCTCGCGCACGCGCTCGTAGTCGGCGGGATCGGCGAAGGTGAGGGGCAGGACGGCCTGCTTCTTGAGGTTGGACTCGTGGATGCGGGCGAAGCTGCGGGCGATCACCGCCGCCGCCCCCAGATAGCGGGGCGACATGGCGGCGTGTTCGCGGCTCGAGCCCTCGCCGTAGTTCTCGTCCGCCACCACCACCCAGTGCTTGCCGCGCCGCTTGTAGTCGCGGGCGATGTCCGACAGGCGCACGCCCTCCTCGCCCGTGAAGGCGTTTCGGCCCGTGCCACTGGCGAGGGTGAAGGCGTTCTGGGCCCCGAGGAAGAGGTTGTCGCTGATGTGGTCGAGGTGGCCTCGGAAGCGCAGCCACGGCCCGGCGGGCGAGATGTGGTCGGTGGTGCACTTGCCGCGCACCTTCACAAGAAGCGGCAGGTCGGTGAGGTCCTCCGGCCGCCAGGGGGCGAAGCGCTCCAGGGCCTGCAGCCGGTCCGAACCCGGGGCGATGCGGATGGTCACCTCCGACGGGTCGTCGGGCGGCGCCACGTAGCCGGCGCGGGAGGCGACGAAGCCGCCCTCGGGCACCTCGGGCGCGGGGCCAGGGGGACGCAAACGGAAGGTGGTGCCGTCGGGGGCGGTAAGGGGCTGCTCGAGCGGGTTCACGTCCAGCCGTCCCGCCAGGGCGTAGGCCACCACCACCTCCGGGCTGGCGATGAAGGACAGGGTGGCGGCGCTGCCGTCGTTGCGGCGGGGGAAGTTGCGGTTGAACGAGTTGATGATGGCGTTGCGCACCCCCTCTCCCGCCCCCACGTCGCCGTCGTTCGCCGGGCGCGGGTCGGCGTTGACGATCTCGTCCCGCTGCCACTGGCCGATGCACGGCCCGCAGGCGTTGGCGAGCACGGTGGCGCCCACGGCGCGGAAGCTCTCCAGCTGCCCGTCGCGTTCCACCGTGGCCCGGATCTGCTCGCTGCCGGGGGTGACGAGGAAGGGCACCGCCGCCTTGAGGCCGTGGGCCCGCGCCTGTTCGGCCACGTCGGCAGCGCGGCTCAGGTCCTCATACGACGAGTTCGTGCAGCTGCCGATGAGCGCCGCCGACAGGCGCTCGGGGTACCCGTGCTCGCGCACGGCGGCGGCCATGGCGCTCACCGGGCGGGCCAGGTCGGGGGTGTGGGGGCCGGACACGTGGGGCTCGAGCCGCGACAGGTCGATCTCCAAGAGCTCGTCGAAGTAGCGTTCGGGATCTGCCAGCACCTCCGGATCGGGACGGAGGAGCTCGGCCCGCTCCCGGGCCAGATCGGCGACGGCCGCCCGGCCCGTGCGCCGCAGGTAGAGGTCCATGCGCTCGTCGAAGGGGAAGATGGAGGTCGTCGCCCCCAGCTCCGCCCCCATGTTCGTGATCGTGGCCTTGCCCGTGGCGCTGATCGTGGCGCACCCGGGCCCGAAGTACTCCACGATCTTGTTCGTGCCGCCCTTGACGGTGAGCCGGTCGAGCACGGCAAGGATGACGTCCTTGGGCGCCGCCCACCCCTCTAGGGCCCCGGTCAGCCTCACCCCGATGCGCCGCGGGTAGAGGACCTCCCACGGGAGCCCGGCCATGACGTCGACCGCGTCCGCGCCCCCTACGCCTACGGCCAGCATGCCCAGGCCCCCGGCGTTGGGGGTGTGGGAGTCGGTGCCGATCATCAGACCGCCGGGGAAGGCGTACTGCTCGAGCACCACCTGGTGGATGATGCCCGCGCCGGGACGCCAGAAGCCCAGCCCGTAGCGGGCGGCGGCAGACTCGAGGAACTCGTACACCTCGCGATTGGCGACCAGGGCCCGCTCCATGTCCGGATCCGCACCCGCCCGCGCCTGGATGAGGTGGTCGCAGTGCACCGTCGTGGGGACAGCTGCCCGGGTGCGGCCGGCGTGGGCGAACTGCAGGAGGGCCATCTGGGCCGTGGCGTCCTGCATCGCCACCCGATCCGGGCGCAGGGCGAGGTAGCTGCGCCCCGGCTCCAGCTCCTGGCCCTCGGGGTCGTCGAGGTGACCGAGCAGGATTTTCTCCGCCAGGCTGAGCGGCCGCCCCAGGCGGCGGCGCACCACCTGCAGGCGGTCGGCGAGGCGGTCGTAGACGGCCGCGACCATCTCCGGCGTGGAGTCGATCTGTGCCTTGCCCACGTGAACCTCCGTTTCCGGGCGCCCAGGCGCCCTGGCCTCGCGTTCCGCACCCATCGTAGCGCGCGCGGCGGCGAGGTGGAAACCACCCCGATGCCGACCGGCGCGGCATCGGCCCGGGCGGAGGCAGGGTGGGTGACTTGGCGCAAGTTGAAATCACCTGCATCGCGAGAAGGACTCGCGCCTAATGTGTCGAAGCGTGCCGAACGAAAGTCAGCCCCAACAGGCGGTGATGTGGACCATGGCTGAAATCCACAGCGCATGCCGTGCCGACTTGGGGTGGACCGTCCATCCTGTCTTCCAACCAATCCTCGACTTGACCACGGGACGCACGGTCGCCTACGAGGCGCTGAGCCGTCTGACCGATCCCGACGGCAGGCCGATCCCCCCGGATAGGGCCTTCGCCGACGCCGAGCAAGGAGGCTATGCGGCCGCCCTGGACGCGCTTGCGCTTCGCACTATCGGCACCAGGGCGTTGCGCGCTCTTCCTCCAGGCCTCCGGCTGTTCGTCAACGTCTCTCCGTCGACGCTTCTCACGTGTGAGCATGCCTTCGAGCCGTTGCGCGGCTTGGCCGGACACGTCGTCCTCGAGATCACCGAGCGGCGGCCCATCGGTCGAGAGGAGGAGGCAAGGATGCGCGGCGCCCTCGCCTCCCTGCGGGCGCAGGGCTTCGCCGTGGCCCTCGACGACCTCGGCGACGGCTATGCCAGCCTTGGGCGTATGCTGGCCCTGGAGCCCGAGTACGTAAAGCTCGGTCTGGAGCTGGTGCGGGGGATCGAAGCGGACCCTCGCCGTGTTGCCATGGTGGAGTCGATCGTCCATTTCGGCCGCCGGGCAGGCGCCGTCTTGGTGGCGGAGGGCATCGAGACTGAGGCTTGCTATGCAACCCTGCGCCACCTCGGCGTAGACTTGGGGCAAGGATACCTATTCGCGCGCCCGACGCCAGAATTTACCACCCCCCCCCCCAAGAATTTCCACAATCCGCAGTACCTGCCTCGCCCCTCGCCCCAGCCATCACCGCGCTCTCTCCGCTGGCCCAACTTGCCTGTTCCCCGTCCGCACAGGTTACGGAAGACAGCCTCGCTACGGCGCTGGTCGATGCCCTCCACCGGCTTTGCCTCGCGGACGGGTATTGTGTGCACAAGGCGCGTGGACGCTCCCTCGTCGCCTTGGCATGCGGAGGTGAGACGGCGCTTCCCGCCAAGATCGGGTTGTCCACCGTGCACTGCACGGCCCGCGCATTCGGCTCTGGCCGAGTCGTCTGTGCCCCGGAGGTTCCCGGGTCCACGGAGGCGGCCGTTGCCGCGCCGATTGTAGCCAACGGGCGGCCATGGGGCACGATCGCCGTTGCTGTTGCAGATGGCCGGCCACTGCCGTCCGAAGCCCTGGACGCCGTCCGCCTTGCGGCCCTGCTGGCCGGCCTCGCCCTGACGAGGACCCACCGTGTGCCGGGGGCAAAAGCTCTGGGCCGCGCGGCTAGGCCGGCATGATGGTGTTCGATCGCCGCCGCCCGCAACTGGTTCCCATTGAGAGGCGGCGTCCGTCCGACCGCCTTTCCGCCTGGGAAGCAGGCGCCATCGTTCTCTGCGCTATGCTCCCCATCTCGCTGGAGCTGGCCGTCCGGCTACCGTTTCAGGAGATCACTTGGGCGCTTCTGGCCGTGCCTGCTGCCATCCTGGCCTATCGCCTAGGACTGGGCGGGGCAATCCTGGCGTCCTTGGGGGTAGGCCTCACCAGTGCAGTGCTGTTGTACCTCCACCACGGCTGGGGTGGCCATCGCCTCGTCCCCGTATCGCAGGTTGTACTCGTCGCTACCGGCTACACCAGCGCGTTCACCCTGGCGATGGGGGTGGTGGCGCAGACGCTGCATGCGAGAGGGCAGAGCTTGTCCACCTCAACCAGGTCTTGGCCGACCGAGCGGTGCGCGATCCGCTAACGCGCCTTTACAACCACTCGTACCTCTGGTCCGAGCTGGAGTCACTCGTCCGCGCCTGCGCGGAGGGGGACGAGGGCGGCGCTTTGGTGATGATGGACATCGATCGCTTCAAGGAATGGAACGATACCTTTGGCCACCGGGCGGGAGATGAGGTTCTTTGCGCAGTCGCCGACGCGATTCGGACCGAGTCGGGGGCAAACTCCGTCGCCTGCCGATACGGCGGAGACGAGTTTGCCCTCCTTCTGCCGGGCGCGGGGCGTGAGGATGCGCTACGCATCGCGGAACGCATCCGAGCCCGCGTTGCTGCGATCGAACCGACTCGCATCTTAGGCCGGGCCCAGGAGGTCACCCGCGCTCTGGACTGCTCGTATGGCGTATCTCTCTTTCCAAACGACGCGTGCACAGCCTCGGCGATCGTGGAGGCGGCCGACCGGGCGATGTATCGACACAAGGGCGATCGGGGGCATGCGGGCGGCGGAGCGCCGACGGTTCGGGCATAGGCCCGACGAGGACCGGACCTGCCTCCCTGCGGGCAGGGAGAAGCCCTCCGACCGCCACTCCCCCTTGGATTCGGAGGAATGCCGGCCTTCGCCGCCGAAGGGGGCGTGGGGGGCAACGCGACGGGGCCCAGGGCGGGGGGCGCGATGCGGGAGCGGCAGGTGGGCAGGAGCGGCCTGTGGCTGACCGAGGTCACCATGGGCACGATGACCTTCGGAAACCAGGCGGACGAGGCGGAGTCGCTGCGCATCCTCGACCGGGCTTACGCGGCCGGGGTGCGGGCCGTGGACACGGCCGACGTCTACCCCCTGGGGGGAGGGCCCGAGCGGCGGGGCGAGAGCGAGCGCATCGTGGGCGCCTGGCTCCGCCGGCGCGGGGTGCGGGGAGAGGTCCTGGTGGCGACCAAGGTGTACGGCGCCACCGGACCGGGGCGCAACGACCGGGGCCTCGGCCGGCGGCACGTCGTGGAGGCGGTGGAGGCCAGCCTGCGCCGCCTGGGGGTGGAGGCGATCGACCTCTACCAGGCGCACGGGTACGACCCCGACACCCCCCTGGAGGAGACCGCCCGCGCCTTCGACGACCTCGTGCGGGCGGGCAAGATCCGCTACTGGGGGGTGTCGAACTGGCGCGCCTACCAGGTCGCCCTCCTCCTGGGATTGTGCGACCGGGCCGGGTTCGCCCGCCCGGTTTCCGTGCAGCCGCGCTATAACGCCCTGTACCGTGCGGTGGAGGAGGAGCTCGTTCCCTTGTGCGCCCAGGAGGGGCTGGGCATCCTGCCCTACAACCCCTTGGCCGGAGGGATGCTGACGGGGCGCTACCGCCCGGGCGAGGCGCCGCCAGCCCAAGGGCGCTTCGCCCTCGGCCACGGCGCGGGCGAACGCTACCGCGACCGCTACTGGCGTCCGGCGGCCCTGCGCCAGGCCGACTCCATCGCCCGCGCCGCCCGGGCGGCGGGCGTGGCCCCGGCCGCCGCCGCCTTGCGGTGGGTGCTCGACCGGCCGGCGGTGGCGAGCGCCATCGTGGGCGCCTCGCGGGCCGAGCAGCTGGACGAGAGTCTCGCGGGGGTCGACGTCTCCCTGCCGGTCGGGGTGCGCCGCCGCCTGGACGCCGCCTGGGAGCGCCTGCCGCGCCGGAGCGAGGAGCGCTGACGTGGCGCGGCCGGATGCGGACGCCGTCGTCCTCCTCGCGGGCGTCGGGCTGCGCCGCCAGGGGACGTGGATCCTGCGCGGGGTCGACTGGCGCGTGCGCCGGGGTGAGCACTGGGCCGTGCTGGGCCCCAACGGCGCCGGCAAGTCGACCCTGCTCTCCCTGCTCACGGCCTTCGCCTGGCCGAGCGAGGGACGGGTGGAGGTCCTGGGCGCCCGCCTGGGAGAGGTGGCGGTGGCGGAGCTGCGCCGGCGCATCGGCTGGGTGAGCGCCCTCGTCGCCGACGAGTTGGCCACGCTCTCCGCCACGCCGGCCCTGGACGTCGTCCTGGGCGGGCTCGACGCCGCCATCGGCTTGTGGCGGCCCGTGACGGCGTGGGAGCGGGAGCGCGCCCTCGCCCTCATGGACGCCTTCGGGGTGGGGGCATGCGCCCGGCGCCCGTTCGCCGCCCTCTCCCAGGGCGAGCGCCAGCGCGTCCTCGTGGCTCGGGCCCTCATCGCCGCGCCCGACCTGCTCGTGCTGGACGAGCCGTGTTCCGGCCTGGACCTGGGGGCGCGCGAGGCGCTGATCGGCGCGCTGGAGGAGGGCTACGGGGAGGCGGAACGCCCCACCCTCCTCTACGTCACGCACCACCCGGAGGAGGTGCCAGCCTTCGTCGACCACGCCCTCCTCCTGGCCGGGGGACGAGTGCTGGCCTTGGGGCGCAAGGAGGAGACGCTCACCCCCGCCCACCTACGGCGCGCCTACGGCGTCGACGTGGACGTGCGCTGGGAAGGCGGGAGGGCATGGGTGCGGCCGCTTGGGACCGGGGCGAGGCGCCTTTCGCCCCTCGCTCAGGCGCCGGGCGAGGCCGCGCCGTAGGCGGGGATCGGCAGGCGGTGGCGGCGCACCAGGCGGGGGTAGGCGAGGGCCGCCGGCAGGCCGGTGAAGGCCACGGCGGCGGCCAGCTCGAGGGCGACCGTGCCGCCCCAGAGGGCGGCGGACACGGCGAGAAGGGCGGTGACCCCGGCGGTGAGGGCGTTGCCCAGTCCCAGGGCCAGGCCGGACGCGGTGGCCACCCGCTCCGGCAGGAGGTTCTGCCCGAGGACGGTGGTGACCGCGTTCGTGCTCATCGCGAACAGGCCGGCGAGGGCGGCGAACACGTACATCCACGCCCCGCCCGCGAGCGCGAAGGCGGCCAGGCTGAGGCCGGCGCCGGCGGCCGCGCCGGCGAGCAGGCGGTGGGGCGGTACGCGGTCCGACAGGCTGCCGCCTAACACGTTGCCGATGCTCCCCGTCAGCATCATGACCGCGATGACGCCGGCGGAACCCGCCACCTGCGCCACGGCGCGGCCGTGCAGAAGAGGCCAGAAGGTGGTGACGGCGGAGGTGACGGTGCCGCGGGCCACGGCGATGGCGAGCAAGAGGGAGAGGGGACCCAGGCGGTCGCGCACGAGCGCCAACGTGGCGCGCCCGTGCCCTTCGCGTTCGACGGGGGCGGAGGAGGGTGCCGACCGGGCAGCACCGCGCGCGAGGACAGCCGCCAGCGCCAGACCCGGGAGGGCGAGGGCGCCTACGCCCCGCACCCCCCACAGCGCGGCAGCGCCCACCATGAGGAGCGGCCCGAGGGCGCGGCCCACGGTGCCGCCCACCAGGAACAACGACGTGTACCGACCGGGGCGCCTTCCCGCCAGGCCCCGCACGAGGGCGAGCCCCGGCGGGTGGAAGGCGCCGTTGGCGCTCCCGGCCAAGATGGCCAGGAGGACGAAGAGGGGAGCTGGCGGAAGCAGGCCCAGGGCGCCGGTGGCGGCCGCCGCGGCGGCCAAGGCCACGGGCCCGAGCAGGGGTGTGGGACGGCGGTCGGCGGCGGCGCCGAACAGGGGCTGGAGGATGGAGGAGGCCATGCGGACAGCCGTGATGAGAAGGCTGCCGGTGACGAGGCCGAAACCCAGCTGCGCGGCCACCAACGGCACCAGGGCGGGGTACACGTTGCCGTACCCGTCATTGAAGAAGTGGCCGGCGCTGGCCAGCCCGATGAGGGCGAGCCCGCCCGGCCCGGGCGCCTGGGGCGCGCTGCCGGCCCGGGGCGACGGCGCGTCGGCCATGAAGCCTCCCTCCCCCGTCGCTGTCGGCGGCTACACAGGCCGCCGCCGGCGCGCAGCCGGCGGCGGCAACACACTGGACCCAAGCTGGCGCGCCCGGAGGGACTCGAACCCCCGCACCCGGCTCCGGAGGCCGGTGCTCTATCCGCTGAGCTACGGGCGCCAAAGGTCGCCCGTTCATGGTAGCCCACGGCTCACGTCGGCGCAAGGGCGCGTGCATGCGCGCGAACACGCCCTGAGCCGTGCGCCCGCGCCTCGACGCCGCTCACCCGTCGCGGCGGCTGCGATCGCCGCCGATCGTCGCCGCGTCGGTCCCAGGCTCTGTGACACCGGTGGCAACGCGCGGGGCGGACGGCGGAGGTGACGGCGGTGGCGTGGAGAGGGCTGGGGAGGGTGGCGGGCGCGTTGGCGGCGGCCGCCCTCGGCCTGGGCGCGGCGGGGCCCGCCCTGGCGCAGGCGGGGACGGCGGCGCCCGCGCGGGCTGGGGTCGGGACGGTGGTCGTGCCTGCCGGCACCCGCCACCTGGGGGGCATCCGCCTGGCCGTGGGCACGGTGGTGGTGCGGGGCCGGGAGGTGGGCGACATCGACGTGGGCGTGGGCGAGGTCGAGGTGGGGGGGAACGTGACCGGTTCGATCCGGGTCGGCGTGGGGGAGGTGGTGCTGGCCCGAGCCGCCCACGTCCTGGGCGGCGTCTCGCTCGGGCTCGGCCGGGAGGTCCGCCTCCCGGCCGGCCAGCCCCTGCCCCCGGCCCAGGTGCCGACGACCGCGCCGGGCCGGGTCGTCCTCATCTACCCCGTGTCCGCGGCGGGGTGGGCGTGGGCGGCGCGCGCGCGGGCGGCAGTGGCCGCGCTCCCGCACGGCCTCGGTTTCGGGGCCGGGGCGGCCCTCGCCGTCCTCGGGCGGTTGGCATGGTGGCTCGTGAGTCTGGGCGTCGCCCTGGCCGTTCTCGCCCTGTTCCCAGAGGCGGTGGATCGGGTCGCGGCGGATGCGGCCAGGGCGCCGCTCTCCGCCCTCGGCTGGGGGGCGCTCCTCGCCCTGGCGGCGGGCCCGGCAGCCCTCCTCCTGACGATCACCCTCGTCGGCATCCCCCTCGCGCTCCTCCTCGGCCTCGCCCTCCTCGCGGCCAAGGTGATGGGGTACGTGGCCGTCTCCCTCCTGCTCGGCCGGCGGCTCCTGCCGCACCTCGGCGCTGAGGGCGCCGCCGCCGGGTGGGCGCTGGCAGCGGGCACCGCCCTCCTCCTCTTGGTCGGAAGCGTGCCGGCGCTGGGCCTTGCGGTGGACGCGGCCGTGGCGCTGGTCGGCATCGGCAGCTCGGGGCGGACCGGCTTCGGCAGCGGCCGACCCTGGTTTCGCGCCGGTCCCGGGGCGCCCTGACCGCGCCCGCAGTCCCGGCCGTCCCCCGCACGCCCCCTGCCCGGGTGCCCGGCAGGGGCGCGCGGGCGCAGGGGTCCGGCCCGAGGGCCAGCGGGCGTCGGGAGAGCGCTACGTCGTCGCCGCGGGGGCGGCTAGGACAGCCAGGGCGGAGCCGGTTCGGGCCGCCAGGGCGGCGCACCGCATGAGCACCCGGCCCGCCTCGGGGGCCAAGACGGCTACGGGTCTCCTGCCGCCTCCCTCGAGGGGGGCGACCTCGCCCACCGCCTCTCCCGCCGCCGCGGCGGCGCCCAGAGGGAGGAGCGGACGCCAGTAGCCGTCGGCGGGGGCCATGAGCCACGTCCACGTCAGCACCTGGCCCGGCGGCGGTGCGGCGCCACCGGCGCCGACCGCGATGCCCAAATGGGCGAGGGCGCGCAGGAGGGCGTCGGTCAAAGGCTCGGCGTCTTCGGGCCGGTAGCCGCCCCCGCCCCCGTGCACGAGCAAGGAACGCTTGCCTAAGGCGCGGGCGGCGGCCAGGAGGCTGCGGGGCCGGCGGGCGACCACCACGTCCCCGCCCACCGCCCGAGCCCAGGCGAGGTCGGCGCCGTCCGCGGTCGCCTCGCCGACGCCGGGCTCTACGAGACAGAAGGGGAGACCTTCCAGCACACTGCCGCCGCTGCGAACCTCGAGCACGGCGTCGGCCACCGCCACCACCTGGTCGGTGAGGGCGTGGGCCAGGCGCGTCGTGGGACCTCCGCGGGGGGCGCCGGGAAAGGCGCGTTCCAGGTCCTGCCCGTCCAGGGGGTTCACCTGGGGGCGGCGGTCGCGAAAACCGGGGACGTTGACGACCGGCACCAGGATGGCGGTCCCCGCCATCTGCTCGGGGTCGAGGCGCTCGGCTAGGCGGCGGACCGCCTCGACGGCGGTCGCCTCGTCGCCGTGCAGCCCGGCCAACACGGCCACCACCGGACCCGCACGCGCCCCCCCGACGAGGGTGAGCGGCGGCATGAGGTCCGGCACGTAGCCGGTCGCCCACACCCGGCCGTGGCGCACCGCTCCCGGCGCGGCGTGGGCGGTGCCCACGCGCACGCTGTCGACGGGGCGCTGCGGCGGCCTCGCCTCGTCCCTCTCCTTCGCCATGCCTCCCACCCCTCGGTCAAGGCCAGCGCGGGGCGGCCACCTTGACAAGGGGCCACCCTCTCCTCCGTAATGATCGTACAAGCGACGTCCGGTTGCGCCATGAGGGGGAATCCCGCGCCAGACCGCCGCCCAGAGAGCCGACCGCAGGGTGCGAGGTCGACCGGGGGCGGCGCGGGTCCCGCCCCGGAGCGCGGGGGCGACGAGCCCTCCGGGTTCCTCCCGTGAGCGGGGAAGCGAGTGGGTGCCTCATGGCACCTAGGTCCGGTGGTACCGCGGGCGAACGGCCCGTCCGGCGAACCGGGCCTTTTCGCATTCAGGCCGGGCGATCGGGCGGCGAGGGGGGAGACGCGTGCTGGACGGGATGCGGGCCCTGCGAGGGGCGGAACGAGGGGATTCAGCACCGTTTCCGCGCGTTGCCCTGGTGGGCGCGGGGCACCTGGCCGACGCCCTGGTGCGGGGCTGGCTGGCGGCGGGGATGCCGGCGGAGCGGGTGGCGGTGACCAACCGCGAGCGCGACGACCGCCTCGCAGCCATGGCCGCCCTGGGCGTGCGGGCGGTACGCGACAAGGCCGCCGCCCTGGCGGGGGCGGAGGCGGTGGTCCTGGCCGTGAAACCCCAGGACGCCGCCGAGGCGCTCCGCGCCTGCGGCCCGGTGTGGCCCGACGGCGCCGTCCTCCTGTCGCTGGTGGCGGGGTGGGAGACGCGCCGCCTGCTCGAGCAGCTGGGGCGGCGGGTGGAGTGCGTGCGGGCCATGCCCAACACAGCGTGCGCCGTGGGCGAGTCGGCCACCGCCGCCTACGCCGCCGCCGGCGCCGCCGCCCGCGCCCTGGCCGACCGCCTGCTCTCCGTGGTCGGGAGGGTGGTGTGGTTGGGCCGGGAGGAGGACATGGACGCCGTCACGGCCGTCGCCGGCAGCGGCCCCGCCTACGTCTACCTGTTGGTCGAGGCCTTGGTGGAGGCGGCCACGGCCGAGGGCCTGGACGCGGCCACGGCCCACGACCTGGCGGTGCAGACCGTGCTGGGGGCCGCCCACCACCTCAGGGCCAGCGGCGTGCACGCGGCGGAGCTGCGCCGGCGCGTCACCACGCCTGGGGGCACGACGGCCGCCGCCGTCTCGGTCCTCGAGGATCGCGGCTTCCGACCCGCCCTGGCGGAGGCGGTGTCGAGCGCCGCCCGCCGAAGCCGCCAGCTCGGGGGCAGGTAGCCTCCGCCCCCGCGCCCCCTCCCCCGTGGTACAGTGGGGGCGAACGCGGCCGGGACACCCCGGCCGCGGCGTGAGGAGGCTTGCGGTGCATCTGCGTGCGCTTTCGCTTCCCGACCCCGATCCCTGGATGGCCGCCCTGGCCGTCGGCGCCGACTGGCTCAGGGCACGGTTGCCGTACGGTGACGCCGACCTTGCCCGACGGGCGGAGATGGACCACCTCGACCCCGGGCGGCGCCGGGCGCTGGCCGACGCCCTCGCCGCCCAGGCCGCCCAACTGGGGGCGGGGGAGGCGTCGCGGGCGGCGATCGAGCGCCTGCGCGACCCCCGCACCCTGGTGGTGGTGGCCGGACAACAGGCCGGCGCCCTGGGGGGGCCCGGCTATACCTTGCTCAAGGCGGCGGGCGCGGTGGCCTATGCCCGCCGCGCCCAGGCCCTGCTCGGCAGGCCGGTGGTGCCCGTCTTCTGGACCGCGACCGAAGACCACGACGTGGGCGAGATCCAGCGCCTGCGCCTTCCCCTTCCGGGCGGTGGCCACCGCGACTTCCACCTCTTCCAACCCGTGCCCGCCGGCCGTCGTCCCGTGGGCCCCATGGAGGCGGGCGATGCGCTCAGGCGGCTGGTGCGCGAGGTGCGGGAGAGCCCCGCCATGCCGGGGGCCCATCGCCAGGAGGTGCTCGACCTGGCGGAGGGCCTGATCGACGGGCATCCCACCGTGGGCGGCCACTTCATGGCTCTCATGGCCCGCCTGTTCGCCTCCACCCCCCTTGTCCTGCTCGACCCCATGGACGAGGCGTTGCGCCGGCTGGTGGCGGACGTGTTCGAACGCGCCCTGCTCGACCCGGAAGCGGTGGCGGCGGCCGCGCGCGCCGGCGAGCGCGCCGTGGCGGCGGTCGGGCGCGAGGTGCAGGTGCCGTGGCAGGAGCGGGAGACCGGCGTCTTCGCTCTCCTCGACGGCGAGCGCCACATGCTCGAGGTGGAGGGGGCCGACCTCGTGCCGCGCGGCCTTCCCGGCGAGCGGGCGGCGCGGGCGGCGTGGGCCGAGCGCGCACGTCGGACGCCGGCGGCGTTCTCTTCCGCCGTCCACCTCCGGCCGGTGGTGCAGGGCGCGCTCCTGCCCGTGCTCGGGGTCGTCCTCGGCCCGGGGGAGGTGCGCTACCACGCCCAGCTGCGCGAGCTATTCGAACTGTTCGATGTGCCCGTGCCGGTGGTGTGGCCGCGGCCGCGGGCGGTGCTCGTGGGAGGGACGGCGCGGCGCCTGCTCACCCGCCTCGGGCTCGAGGTGGAGGACGTCCTGGGGGGCTGGCAGGCGCGCCTTGAGGCGGCGCTGGCGGCGCGCGACACGGTGGGCATCGAGGCGGCGTTCACCCGCTTCGACGCCCGGCTGGCGGCCGCCCACGGGGAGCTCGTGGCCACCGTCGCCCCCCTGGGCAGGGACCTGGTCGAGCTGGGGGAGAAGAACCTCAGGCGCATGCGCGACGAGGCGGCCTGGCTCCGCTCCAAGGCGGAGCAGGCCCTGCGCCAGGGAAACGACACCCTCGTGCGCCAGTACCGCACCGTGGGCGAGCACCTGGCGCCGGAGTCGGGACCGCAGGACCGGCATTTGTCATTCGTGGCCTTCTTGGCCCAGTACGGCCTCGACCTGGGGGAACGCCTAGCGGCATCGGACGACCTGTGCCAGGGCGGCGTCATGGCGGCGGAGGTCGTCGACGCGCCCTGAGGGGGAGGGGACGGCCATGGCGGAGGGGCAGGTCCGCGTCCTGGTGTTGAGCGGGCCCAACCTGAACCTCCTGGGGGAACGGGAGCCCGACGTGTACGGCACCGACACCCTGGAGGCCATCCACGAGCGCCTCAGGCGGCGCGCGGCCGCCTTGGGGGCGGAGGCGGAGTGCCGGCAGCACAACGGCGAGGGCGAACTCATCGACGCCCTGCATGCCGCCCGCGGGCGGACGGCCGGCGTGGTCTTCAACCCCGGCGCCTACGCCCACACCAGCTACGCCCTGCGGGACGCGGTGGCGGCCGTGTCCCTGCCGGTGGTCGAGGTGCACCTGAGCAACGTGTACGCGCGCGAGCCGTTCCGCCGCAGGAGCGTGATCGCTCCCGCCTGCCGGGGGACCATCGTCGGCCTCGGCGCCATGGGGTACGAGCTGGCCCTGGAGGCCGTCGTGCGCTTGGCGCGGGAATCCGGGGGAGGATAGTGGCCCGGACGCGGGGGAGGGGCCGGCTCGGGCGGGCGCGCGTGGCCCTCCTCCTGGCGGTCGCCGCCTTGGCCGCGTGGGCGGCGTCGTTCTTCCCCCTGGCTGCCGTCGGCCGGCCGCTTGCCGTCGACCCGCAGGGACCCACCGCCCCCGCCCCGTGGCCGAGGGGGAGCCTCGTACCGCGCTTTCGCCACGTGTTCGTGGTGGTCATGGAGAACCGGCCCGCGGCGGCCGTGTACGGCGGTAGCGCCGACCCCTACCTGCGCGCCCTCGCGCGCCGCTACAGCGTCGCCACCGCGTACTACGCCGTCGCCCACCCCAGCTTGCCGAACTACCTCGCCCTGTTAGGCGGCTCCACCTTCGGCGTCCGCTCCGACTGCAGCCGCTGCTACGTGCGCGCGCCCAACCTGGTGGACCGGTTGGAGGCGGCGCATCGGACCTGGGGCGCCTACATGGAGGGGCTACCTTCCCCGGGGTACCTGGGCGCCGCCTGGTGGCCCGGCCTGTACGCGGGGCGGCACGACCCGTTCCGCTACTTCGCCGATATCCGCTCCGACCCGCGACGCCGCCGGCGCATCCTCCCCCTGTCGGCGCTGTGGCCCGGGTTGGCTGCGGGGCGGGTCCCCGACCTGGTGTGGATCACGCCCGACCTGTGCCATGACATGCACTCCTGCCCGACGGCGGTGGGCGACATGTGGCTGAGGCTCGTGCTGCCGCGCATCCTCCGCTCCGCCGCCTGGCGTGACGGCGGCGTCGTGTTCGTCACCTGGGACGAGGGCGGGGCGTCGGCACCTGGGGCGCCCGGGCGCGGGGGAAGGGTGGCGCTCCTCGCGATCTCCCCCATGAGCGTACCGGGCGGTCGCATGACCCGGCCGGCGAACGCCTACAGCCTCTCCCACACGATCTCCCTCGCCCTGGGGGCGGGCTGCGTCGCCCTGGCCTGCCGCGCCCCGCCCTTGGGGCCGGGGTTGTTTACGCCGCCGCATGGGCGGGGGAAGGGAGGAGCGCGCGATGGATGAGGTGGTCATCGTCTCGGCCGTGCGCACGCCCGTGGGGCGGTACGGCGGCGGCCTGAGCCGGGTGCGGCCCGACGACCTCGCCGCCCTGGTGGTGGGCGAGGCCGTGCGCCGGGCCGGGGTGGAGCCGGCGGCCGTGGACGAGGTGTACCTGGGGGCGGCCAACCAAGCGGGGGAGGACAACCGCAACGTGGCACGCATGGCCGCCCTCCTGGCCGGGTTCCCCCCCAGCGTGCCGGGGGCGACGGTGAACCGCCTGTGCGCCTCGGGGCTGGAGGCGGTGGCGCAGGCGTACCGGGCGATCGCGGTGGGCGAGGCGGAGGTGGTCGTGGCGGGAGGGGTGGAGTCGATGACCCGCGCCCCCCTGGTCGTGGCCAAGGCGGAGACGGCGTTCGCGCGCGGGGAGCGCACGGCCTACGACACGACCATCGGCTGGCGGTTCGTCAACCCCCGCCTGGCCGCTCTGTACCCGCCCTACAGCATGGGGGAGACGGCGGAGAACGTGGCCGAGCGCTTCGGGGTGTCGCGCGAGCGCCAGGACGCCTACGCCCTGGAGAGCCACCGGCGGGCGGTGGCGGCCTGGCGCGAGGGGTTGTTCGAACGCGAGGTGGTGGCCGTGCCCCTGCCGGACGGCGGGACGTTCGCTCGCGACGAGGGCCCCCGTTCCGACACGTCGCTCGAGAAGCTGGCGCGCCTTCGCCCCGCCTTCCGCCCCGGCGGCACGGTGACGGCCGGCAACTCCTCGTCGGTGAACGACGGCGCCGCGGCCCTGGTGCTCATGTCGGCGGCACGGGCGCGGGCGGAGGGGCGGACGGTCCTGGCCCGGGTGCGCGGCAGCGCGAGCGCCGGCGTCGATCCCGCGGTCATGGGCATCGGCCCCATCGACGCGGTGCGCAAGCTTTTGGCGCGGCTGGGGTGGACCGTCGCCGACCTCGAGCGGGTGGAGCTCAACGAGGCCTTCGCCGCCCAGGTCCTGCCGGTCATGGACGCCCTTTCCCTCGACCCGGAGCGCACGAACGTGCGCGGAGGCGCGATCGCCATCGGCCACCCCCTGGGGGCGAGCGGGGCGCGCATCCTCACCACCCTCCTCTACGCCCTCGAGGCCGCGGGCGGCGGACGCGGCGTGGCCACGATGTGCGTCGGGGTGGGTCAGGGGCAGGCGCTGGCGGTCGAGGTCTGATGCAGGGGCGCCTGCGCCGGCGCGTTACGGCAGGAAGGCGGGGTCGGAGGGAGAATCGCTCCCCGATGGCGCGCCGAACGTCCGGCGCGGCGAGGGGGATGGGCATGGCTTCGGTCGCGGCGGAGCACGTGTACAAGAACTTCGGCAAGCAGGAGATCGTCAAGGACTTCACCCTGCGCATCGAGGACCACGAGTTCCTCGTCCTCGTCGGGCCCTCCGGTTGCGGCAAGAGCACCACCCTGCGCATGGTGGCCGGCCTGGAGGAGGTGACGTCGGGCGACCTGTTCATCGGCGATCGCCGGGTGAACGACCTGCCGCCGCAGGACCGCGACGTCGCCATGGTCTTCCAGAACTACGCCCTGTACCCGCATATGCGCGTGTACGACAACCTCGCCTTTCCCTTGCGCATGCACCGTAAGCCGCGCGCCGAGGTGGACCGCCGGGTGCGGGAGGCGGCGCGCATGTTGGGCCTGGAGGAGCTCCTCCACCGCTACCCGCGCGAGCTGTCGGGGGGGCAGCGCCAGCGCGTCGCCCTGGGGCGGGCGATCGTGCGCGACCCCCTCGTGTACCTCATGGACGAGCCGCTCTCCAACTTGGACGCCAAGCTGCGGGTGCAGACGCGGGCGGAGCTCAAGCGCCTGCACGCCGCGTTGCGGACGACGACGATCTACGTCACGCACGACCAGGTGGAGGCCATGACCATGGGCGACCGCCTGGTGGTGATGAACCAGGGCGTGGTGCAGCAGGTGGGCGCCCCCCACGACATCTACCGCCAGCCCGCCAACGTGTTCGTGGCCACCTTCATCGGCTCGCCGGCCATGAACATCGTGCGCGGGCGGCTGGTGCGGGAGGGCGGGGAGGTGCGATTCGCGGGCGACGGCTGGCAGCTGCGCCTGCCCGAGCCGTACGCCTCCGCCTTCTCCGCCAGCGGGCTGGAGGAGGCCCTCATGGGCATCCGGCCCGAGAGCCTGGTGGTAGACGCCGAGGGGGCGGAGGCTCAGACGCCGGGCGTACTGGAGGCGGGCGTGGACCTCACGGAGCCCTTGGGGGCGGAGACGCTCCTTCATCTCAGGGTCGGCGACGACCGCCTGGTGGCACGGGTGGGCGCGGCCGCCACCGCCGCCGCAGGCGAGCGTGTGCGCCTGCGCCTGGCGCCGGCGGGGGTGCACCTGTTCGATACCGCGACGGAGCGGGCGGTGGCCTAGGGCCACGCCCGACCGGGGACGGGGGGCCGCGGTGGGGGCGCGATTCTACGGGCTGTTGAGCAACGGGACCACCGCCGCCCTCGTCGGCCCGGATGGGGCGGTGGACTTTCTGCCCTGGCCGCGCTTCGACAGCCCGAGCGTGTTCACGCGCCTGCTCGGAGGCGAGGAGCAGGGCATGTACCGCGTCGCCCCGGCGCGCGGCGGCGGGGCGGCATCGCAGCGTTACGTGGCGGGGACGAACGTGCTGGAGAGCGTCTTTCGCGTTCCCGGCGGCGGGCGTGTGCGGGTGCGCGACTACCTGTGCGTGGGGCGCCCCGAACTCCGCCGCCTGGTGGAGGCGAGCGCGCCGGTCACGGTGCGCCTGCGCCCCGTGTTCGGGTACGGCCTCGTGGCGGCGGCGCCCAACCCCCTTCCCGGGGGCGGCGCGGTGTACGCCAACCCCCTGGGCGGCGAGGCGGTCGTGTTCGCCGTCGCCTCCGCCTTTGGGGAGGCGGGGCCGCAGGACCGCGACGGCTTCGCCGCCGACCCGGAGCGCGGCGTCTGGCAGCTTCCGCCCGGGCGGTACGACCTCATCCTGCGCTACGTCGCCGACGATCGGCGGGAGGGGGCGGCCACCCGCACCGCCGTGGCCGAGGCGGCCGTCGAGGCGTCGTTGCCGGCCGAGGAGGAGGCGGAGGCCAACCTGGCCCTGGAGCGGCACATCCGTTTCTGGCGGGGGATGCCGCGCCCCCGCTACGAGGGTCCGTTCGCCGACGCCGTGGCCCGCTCCATGCTCGTGCTCCAGGCGCTCACCTACCGCACGAACGGCGCCATCCTCGCCGCGCCCACCACCTCCCTGCCCGAACAGGTGGGAGGGGAGAGGCAGTGGGACTACCGCTTCGCCTGGGTGCGCGACGGCTCCTATGCGGCCGAGGCCCTCCTGGCCGCCGGCGACGCGGTGGCGGCGCGCCGGTTCATCGAGTTCCTGCTTCGGTGCGTCGACCTCCAGGGGCGTCCGTTCCGCGCCCCCTTCTTCCATGTGGATGGCACGCTCATCGCGGGCGAGCGGGAGCTGGGCTGGCTGCCCGGATTCGCCGGCTCCCGCCCGGTGCGGGAGGGCAATGCCGCCACCGCTCAGCTGCAGCTCGACATCGAGGGCGACTTCGTCTGGCTCGTCCACCGCTACTGGCGGGAGAGCGGCGACGTGTCGCTCCTTCGGGCGTACTGGGGGGAGATCGAGGTGCTCGTGGAGTGGGTGGCCGCCAACTGGCGCCGCCCCGACGCCAGCCTGTGGGAGTTTCGCGGCCGCGACCGGCATTACACGCACTCCAAGCTCATGTGCTGGGTGGCCCTCAGGTACGGCGCCGAACTGGCGCAGGCGGTGGGGCGTTCCGCGGCCGCGCAGCGCTGGCGTGCGGCGGCGGCCGAGGTGGCGGCGGCGATCGAGGCCTACGCCTTCTCCCCCACCGCCGGCCGGTACGGGCAGGCGTTCGGCACGGCCGAGCTCGACGCGTCGCTCCTGCTCATGCCCCTGTACGGCTACTGCGACGTGCGCTCGCCCCGTTTCGCCGCCACGTTGGCGGCGATCGAGCGCGAACTGGCGGACGGGGTGCACGTCTACCGTTACGCAGGCGACATGCTGGGGCGGGCGGCGCATCCGTTCGTCCTCGCCGCCGCCTGGCTGGCACGCGTGTACAGCCGTCTGGGCGACGCGGAGCGGGCGGGGCGCCTCGTGGCGGGGATGGCGGACAGCGCCACCGACCTGGGGCTGTTGGGCGAGCACGTGGACGCCGACACGGGCGTGCCGCGGGGGAACTTTCCCCAGGCCTTCTCCCACCTCGGGGTGATCATGGCCGCCCTCGACCACGCCCGGGCGCAGGCCGGGGACGGAAGGGGGGCGGGGGCGTGACGGGGGGGGAGGACGGCGGGCGGTCGGAGGCGGTGCGCGACTACTTCTCCCGCCACGCCGCCGACTACGCCCGAAGCGAGAGTCACCGCGGGGGGCGGGACCTGGACATGCTGGCGGGGGCGGCCGAGCCCTTGGCCGGGGCGGAGGTCCTGGACGCCGCCACCGGCACGGGCTTCACCGCCGTCGCCCTGGCCCGGCGCGGGGCGCGCGTGACGGCCGCCGACATCACCCCGGCCATGCTTGAAGAGACCGCCCGCCTGGCCGAGCGGGAGGGCGTGGCTGTGCACCTCCTCCTGGCCGACGTGGCCCGCCTTCCCGTGCCGGCGGCCTCGTTCGACCGTGTGGTGAGCCGACGGGCCGCCCACCACTTCCCCGACGTGGAGGCGGCGCTGGCGGAGTGGCGGCGGGTGGTGCGCCCGGGGGGGACGGTGGTGGTGGCCGACATGTCGCCGCCGCCGGCCGCCGCCGCCCTCCTCAACGCCATGGAGCGGGCGCGCGACGCCTCCCACCGCTGGGCCCTCACGCCTGACCAGTGGCGGACGGCGCTCGTGGCGGCGGGATATGATGGGGTGGCGGTGGCCACGTGGAGCGAGCGCCTCACACTGGGACGATGGCTCTACCCGGTGGCAGACGAGGCCGCCCGGCGCGTGGCGGAGGACCTCCTGGCGGGGGCGGCGCCGGCGGAGGCCCTCGCCCTGGGGCGGAGGCGGGAGGCGGACGGCGAGTGGTCGTTCGTCAAGCAGCGGGTGGTGGCGCGCGCACGCCGACCCTGACGGGGGCGGAGGGGAGGGGCAGGGGATGGCGACGCAGGCCGCCGGCTTGGTCCTCGACCTGGACGGTACCCTGTACCGGGGCGACGCCCCTCTGTGGGCTTACGCGCTCGCCATGGCGGAGATGGCGGAGCCCCAGGCCGGGCGGCGCCTGGTCGAGCGCGCCCGCGCATTCCTCGCCGACACCCGCACCCTGGCGCCGTTCCGCGACCCATGGGCGGCGATGAGCGCCCTCGGGGCCGAGGCGGGGCTGGACTGGCCCAGCCGGGACCGCGCCTTCCTCGCCGTACGCGACCGCATCTGCCGGGGGGAGCTGGCGGTGGAGGTACCGGCGGGCGTGCGCGAGCTTCTGCGCGACCTGGACCCGCGCGTGCGCGTCGCCGTCTTGACGAACTCGGACGAGGCGAGCGCCCGCCGCCTCTTGGCGTACCTGGGCCTCGGGCGGTGGGCGGGGCACGTCGAGGGCGCGGTGCGCAAGCCGGCGGGGTTCGCCCCCGCCGCCGTGCGCCAGCTGGGGGCGGCGACCGGGCGCGCCGTGAGCGTGGGCGACAACCACGCCAACGACGTCCTTCCCGCGCGGGCCATGGGCATGCGCACGGTGCACGTCCGCCTCGCCGGGGCGGAGGGCGGCCAGGCCGACCTCACCGTCAGCCGCCTGGAGGAGGCCGTCCCGTGGCTTAGGCGGGTCCTGGCCTCGCTCGCGGCGGGCGAGGGCGAGGGGGAGGCGGCCGTGCCGGCGGCGGGCGGGTGAGGCGCCGGTGCGAACGGGACGACGAGGAGAAGGGGATGGCATGCGCGTCGACATCAACAGCGACATGGGCGAGTCGTTCGGACCCTACCGGATCGGGGCGGAGAGCGGGCGACTCATGCCCCACCTCACCTCGGCCAACGTGGCGTGCGGCTTCCACGCCGGCGACCCGCGCGTCATGCGGGACACGGTGCGTTTGGCCCGGGCGTTCGGCGTGGGGGTCGGGGCGCACGTGGGCTTCCCCGACCGGGTGGGATTCGGCCGCCGGGCCATGGCCCTGTCGGGAGAGGAGATCGCCACCGACGTCCTGTACCAGATCGGCGCCCTGTACGCCTTCTGCCGCGAGGCGGGGGTCCCCCTCCGGCACGTGAAGGCGCACGGCGCCCTGTACAACCTGGCGGAGCGGGACGAGGCCGTCGCCCGCGCCCTGGTCGAGGGGGTCACGCGCTTCGGCGCCCCCCTCGTCTTGGTGGCGCCGGAGGGGAGCGCCATGGCCCAGGCCGCGCGGGCGGCGGGCGTACCGCTGGCGCGGGAGGCCTTCGCCGACCGCGCCTACCGCCCCGACGGCACCCTCATGCCGCGGCGCGAACCCGGCAGCGTGATCACCGACCCGGGCGAGGTGGCGCGCCGCGCCGTGCGCCTGGTGACGGAGGGCACGGTGGAGAGCGCCGGGGGCGGCACGGTGGCCGTGGGGGTGGACACCATCTGCGTGCACGGCGACACGCCCGGGGCCGAGGTGCTGGCGGCGGCCATCCGGCAGGCGCTGGCCCAGGCGGGGGTGGAGGTCGCCCCCTTCCCGTCGCCGGCCGGCGACCCGCCCCCGCCGTCCCAGGTCGCCTAGGGCGGTCCCACCGGCGAACGAAGGGCGGAGGGGCGCATGG
>JAILZS010000034.1 GCA_023512375.1 Bacillota bacterium
GGCGGCGGGGGCGGGGAGGGCGGCGGCGGTGGCCGCCTGGGTGGCGGCGGCGGTGGCCCTGCCCACCGTCCTCGGGGCGGCGGCGGGCGGCAGTGCGGGGCGGGAGCTGAGCTGGCTCGCCGCCGTGGGCGGGGCGGAGGTGGGGGCGTCGGTCCTCGTGTACCGAGTCCTGCGCGACTGGGAACGGGCGCGGCGCGACCCCTTCGGCCTGGTCTTGGGGCGTCGGCCCGGGCTGTTCGGCGACCGCCTGCGCCTGGCAGGCGAGGACCGCTTCCTCCACCTTGCCGTTCTCGGACCCACCGGCAGCGGCAAGACGCAGTCGGTGCTCCTCCCGGCCCTGCGCCAAGACCTCTGGCACGGGGCGGGGGTGAGCGTCCTCGATCCCAAGGGCGACCTGGCGGAGGGGGCGCTGGCGGCGGCGGCCGAGGCGGGGCGCCCGGTCGCCCTGCTGCGTCCGGGCGACAGCGCCTCCGTGCGGCTCAACCCCCTGGACGCGCCGCCGGCGGAGGCGGCGGAGACGGTGGTGTACGCCTTCGACCGCGCCTTCCCCGGCGATCACCCCTTCTACCGCCCCTTGGGGCAGAACCTTCTGCGCTTCGCCACCCGCGCCCTGGTGGAGGTGCGTCCGGGGAGCGGCCTTGGGGACCTGCTCCGGCTGCTCGAGGACGAGACCTTCCGCCTGGAGGTTCTGGTGCGGGTGCGCGACGAGGCGGTTCGGCGCTACTTCCGCGACGTGTTCGCCGCCTGGCCGGCGCGCGCGCGGGCGGAGTACACCGCCGGGGTGGTGAACGCCCTCCTCACCCTCGTCGGCCAGCCCGATCTGGCCGCGATCTTCGCTCCGCCGGCCACGCTCGACCTAGGGGCGCACCTGGCCGAGGGCGGCGTCCTCGTGGCCGACCTGCCGGTGGGCCGGTTGGGCGCCGGGGCGGGACTGGCCGGCGCCTTCCTGCTCTCCACCTTGCAGCGCCTCGCCCTGGCGCGGGGGGAAGGGGCGCGGCCGCACTTTGTGTACGTGGACGAGTTCGCCGCCTTCGCCCCCGGGGGGTTCGGTGAGATGCTGGCCATGGCGCGGTCGAAGCGGGTGGGGGCGGTGCTGGCGCACCAGCACCTGGGGCAGCTGGCCCCCGCCCTGCGCCAGGCGGTGGAGGCGAACGCCCGAAACCGCCTCGTGCTGGCGGGCGTGGCCCCCGACGACGCGTTGGCCCTCGCCCGCCTGGCGACTGCGGAGGGGGCGCGGGAGCGCGCCCTGGCGCACGCCTTGCGTCACCTGCCGCGGGGGCAGGGGGTGCTGTTCGCCGTGCGGCGCGGCCAGGTGCTCCCGCCCGCGCGCCTCCTCCTTCCGGCGCCGTCGGCGGCGCGCCGTGGCTGAGCGAGCGGGGCCCGAGGCGGCGCTTGCGGCCTGGGCCCGGCTTTTGGGCGGCAAGGCGACGGCCAAGGCCCTTGCGGGCGGCACGGAGGCCTTCCCCCTGCGCGTGGACGCCCCGGGGGGCCGCTTCGTCCTTCGGCGCTATACCGGACCGGGGGCGGCCGAGCGCGCCGCCGCCGCCCTGGCCGCCGCCGGCTGCGCCTGGCGGGTGGGCCTAGGGCCGCGGCCTGTGCCCACCGACGCGGGCGCCGCCTGGCACGCCGAGGAGGGGCAAGGGTACGTGTGGACGCTGAGCCGTTACCTCGCAGGCCGGCCGCGGCGGCGCTGGTCCGGCCTACTGCCGGAAGAGGCGCTCGCCCTGGGGGAGGCGCTCGCCCGCTTGCACGCCGCCTTGCGCGAGCTGCCGCCGGACCTGGCGGGCCCGGCCGTGGGCGGGGGAGGGGAGGTGCGGCGGCGGGGCCGGTCCGACGACCAGGTGCTGCACGGCGACCCCAGCCCGGGAAACGTACTCTGGCGCGCGGTCGGGGGCGGCCCGGCCCGGGTGGCTGGGTTCGTCGACTTCGACCGCGTCGATCGCGGGCCCGTGGAGCGCGACCTGGCCCGCGCCCTGGTGGGCCTTCCCCCCTGGGCGGGAGGCGGCGGCCCGGCGCTGGCGGCGGCGCTCCTGGCCGGATACCGCGCCGGCGGCGGGCGCGTGGGGGGGCGGCGCCTGCGGCAGGGCCTGGAGACCGCGCTGGCCGAAGGGGAGGCGTGGCTTGCGCAGGCTCGGCTCACGCCCGCCGCTCGCCGCAGCGCGCAGCGCTGGCTGGCGCGGGCGCGGGCGGTGCGCCTGACGGAGCTCTCGCTGTAGGCGGTGGGGGCGAGGGGACGGACCCTCGCCGCGGGCGCAGCGCTGTGGCGAGGGCCGCCCCGATGCCCACCTCGTGGGAGTCGACGCAGTCGAGGGCTGCCAGCAGCGCAATCCGGTCATTCCGACGGCACGCCTCTTCCTTCAACGCCGTCTGCCGAACTGCCAGTCCCAATGGTGACCGAGTCATGAATTCGCACCTTGCCCGAGGCGGACGGCGGGTGGGACTCCGGCCCGGCGTGCTGGCCAGTGGCCGTGGGCCTCGCCGCCAGCGGCGTCAGTCCAGCTCGGCCACCGCTCCTCCGTCCAGCGCGAGGCGGTGGTGGCAGGGCAATCTCTGGGCGCGCGCGCTGTCGTCGGCCATGACGAGCGTGCGCACCGGGCCGCGTCCAAAAAACGCGTCCGCCACAAGCATGTCCAACGTCGCCGCTGCCGCACGGTCGACACCGTCGTAAGGGCGCTCGAGAATCCACACCTCGGGGTTCATCACGCGGCTCGCGGCCAGCACGAAGCGCCGACGCTCGCCGGGCGACAGGTCGCCCAGGCGCCGCCCTTCCAGCCCCGTAAGGCCCCAGGTCTCAAGTTCCCGGCGCACCGCACGCAGGCCGGGAACCTGCCACAGGGCGGCCAGGTACGCAAGACCCCTGCCCACCGCCACGGTTTCGGGCAAGCTCCAGCCCGCGGGGGCGAAGCCGATGCGCCGGCGCCAATCGGCGCGTCGGGCCGGCGGCAGCGCGTATACGTCCTGGCCGGCCAGGAGGACGCGACCGGCCCGCGGCGGAGAGCGTAGAGCCAACAACCGCACCAGGGAGGCGCATTGGGCCGCGTTTCCACGTACGCACGTGACTCCGGCGCCGATGCGCAGGTCGAGATGCCTCAGAGTGGGCGGTTGGTCGACCGCGACCAATCGGATCTCCATGTCCCCCTCCCCCACACCGTCCATGCTGCGATCAAGCAGGCGGCTGCGAAGCTTGCCGTGTCGACGGCGGTCGCCGGGCCGCCTTCGGGCGACAGCGCGTACCCCATGAACCAGCGTGCGATACCCCAGGCGTTCGGCGCCATCGCCGCGCCGAAGACGAGCGGCGCGCCCCACACGGCGGTGCTCACTGCCACGGCCGTGCCGGTTCCCCAACGCCACGCCAAGGCCATGGCGCCCACCGCCGCAAGGCTGAACGGCCCTGCCCACGGGAGGAGCAACGGCCATCCTCCCGACAACGCCGTGGGCCGCCACAGCACGCTCAGGCCGGCACAGACCGCAGCTAAGGCGGCCACGAGAACCAACCCGACCAGCGTACGCGCGGCTCGGCCGAGCGGCGCCATCGTCTCCCAGTCCGCCCAAGGCCCTTCGGATGGCGGAGGTACGGCCAGGCTCCAGAGCACGCCCAGCCACGGCCCCGCCAGCCCAACCCAGGCGAGGCGATGACCCGCCACGGACACCGAAGGAGCGAATGCGTACAGCGCCAGGACGCCTGCGGTCGTCGCGGCTGCGGACCCCACCGCCCGGCCCGGCATCACGCCGAACTCCCGCCACCAGGCGAGGAGGGGGGAGGCCCGAGGCCGCGGCTGTGCCAACAGGGCGCGGCGGATACGGCCGAGCTCGTCCGGAATCGCCGGCTCGACAGGGATGGCGGCGGCGAGGGCATGCCACAGGGCATCTGCGCCCTCCACCTCCGGGGACAGCTCGCGCAGCTCGGCGACAACGCGGTCGCGTTCGGCGTCGTCCCATCCCCTTCCCCTCACGGTCGCACCTCCCCCTTCTCCAGGGATCGTCCTCCCGCACAGGCCTGGCTGGGCGTTTGGGGCGAATCTCGCCGCCGTCGCCCGCGCACGCCGCCGCTAACGCCCCCCGAGAGCGCCGCGCCCAACCGCCGGTAGGCGCGCGACAGGCGGGACTTCACCGTACCGGTGGGCACCCCCAGCACCCGCGCCACCTCCTCGACTCGGAGGCCCTGGTAGAAGTGCAGGGCCACGACTTCGCGCAGCGGTCGGTCCAGGTCCCGAAGGAGCCGACGCACGACGATTGCCAGATCGGCGTCGGGTGCACCGTCGACAACGTCGGGTACGGCGGTCGGGTCGGTGGCCCGTTCGTACCTTCGGTAGGCGAGTCGGAGGGAGTCGCGCACCACGTTGAGAGCGATGCGGCGAATCCACAGATCAAACCGCCCCGGTTCGCGCCCCATGTCCAGGGCCCGAAGCGCACGCGCAAAGGCCTCGTGCACGTGGTCTGCGGCGGAGTCGGACGCCGCGCCCAATGCCAACACGAGGGCGAGCACGGCCGGTGCGTGGCGATCGTACAGTGTGCCGAACGCGCTCCGGTCACCCTCCGCCACCCGCCTGCACAGCTCGCGGTCGCCTACATCCTCCCCCTGAGCCATCGTCCTTCCCCTCAGGAGCCGTGTTGGCGGCGATCGGATTGGCGTTCAGCGCGCTCCACCAGCTGACGGAGCGCCGTCAGGGTGAGCCGCCCGGCCGCGTTCGCCTTGTAGACGTCCGCCGTTAGCACCTTCAGCGCCGGCCGGGGAAGGCGCCCGATGGTCTGCGACAGAGGTGTGACCATCGTTCCGTTGCCGTACCAGCCCGTGCAGGCGTCCACCACACCGGCCGTGAACACGCTGACGGGGTTGTTTCCCGTAGGAAACAGCGCCCGCCGTCCTCCTGTCAGCCACAGCCCGACGACCGTCTGGGGGAAGTTGTCGTTGAGCTCGGCAGGGTAATCGAAGCGAGGCCCGAGACCGATGCCCATGCCGATGGGGCCCGGTACGTACGACACGGCGTTGCGCACCTGCCACGGCGGGTCGTCGCGCCCCGCCACCATTTCGATCGAACCTTCCACCGTCGCCCACACGATATCCCCTGTCGGTGCAGGCACCAGAACGTCCGCCAAGCAGGCGGCAGTGTTCCGCTCCCGCCAGGGCACCCCCGACAAGGTACCCCGAAGCGCGCGCAGGGCGAGCGAAGTCTGGTCGGCCGCCGCATACACGGTGAGCCTTCCCACCCTTGCCGCGGGGGCGAGGTGCCCGCCCAGAAGGGCCAGGCTAAGTCCTCTACCGCTGACCGGACGCCCGGGCGGCGTGGAGCCGCGAATGATGCCCAAGGGCGTGACGGTCAGGTACCCGGCCGGAGCGTGAAGGCGAAGGTGCCACCGGGTTTCCGTCGTCGTGCGCCCGATGAGGGGGTACCACGTGCCGGCCGGTAGCACCCAGCCGTGCGTCGATGCGAATGCCGCAGGTTCATCGACGAGAAGGCCGTGTATGGCTTCGTAGGTGACGCTCACGTCCACCGCATGGGCGGGCAATAGGCGTCGCGCGGGTAGGAATGTGAGCCATCCCGCCCGGTCCCGACGGATCCAGCGCGCCGGGCGACCACCGACGGCCACGCGCTCCACTCGAAAGGCCGGGACGAGAAACGCCCGTACTTGCGACAGGGCATGCCTGGGCACGATGGTTAGCCTGACGGTGGCGACGACAGAGGGGGCACCCAGGAGCGAGAGGTCGGCGTCGACGGCGCGAACCGCGACGGGACTTGGGGTGCCGCGGCGGTACGCGTAGGACGCGGTGGAGAACGGTTCGGCTGGCGGCGCCCACACGCCCTGACCGAGGGTCAGCGCCAACACCGCCCCGGCGCCGACCCACCCGGCGACAGCCGACAGCGCGTTCCGGCCGTAGGACGCCATACCCGCGACCGCCAGGGCCACGAGGAGCAAGGCAACGGTACCCACCAACACCGGACCGTGGAGGGCGAAGGCCGGGCCGAGCCCGTAGGCGCCGCTCTGGTCGAGAAACCAGGCCGCCGGTGGGCTCAAGGACAGGAAGCGCACGAGCCCCACCGGGTCGAAGGTTGTGAGGGCGGCGACGGCCAAGACGGCGACCGGCACGAGGACAGCCGCCACCGTGCGCCATGGCTCGCGCGTCCGGGCGCCGATCGCGGCGCCCACGGCCGTCCACAGACCGAACGTGGCGAACAGGGTCGAGATGCCCGTCCAGAGCGAAAACTGCGCGTAGCCGGGCGGAGACCAGAACGAGGGGGCCACGCGCCACAGCGTGGCCGCAGCCGTCGCGAGCGCGGAGAGCACGCTCGCGGCGAGCAGGACGAGGGCGAGGCCGGCGCAGCGCGCCGCCGCCGGCGCCGGCCAAGCGGCCTCGAGCTCTGCCCCCTGGCGGGCCGCGACCGACGCCCCGAGCAGGGAAGCGAGGATGGGGCCGATGGGGAAGGCGGCCAGGGAAAGCATGAGGTAGAGGGGCGTAGCGCCTGCGTTGCCCAGCGCCGCCACGTACAGCCACGGCCACAGCGCGCCGTAGGCGATCCAAATGGCGAGGGCGCGAGTCCGCGTGAGCTGCCGAAGCACCGACCCGGCCTGCGCGACAGCGGCGTCGAACGCGAACGCGAGCCGCCGGATCTCGGGGATTCTCGGGTCGTCCGACATCGGGAGGCCTCCCTTTCCACCCGTCACGGCGCATACGCGCCGTGGCCGCGCCGGTACGCGCATGCCCAGGCGGCCGCGACGAGAAGCAGGACGGATATGGCTGCGAGCGCGAGGCGGTTGTCCCACAGGAGCGGCCCCAGGGGATGCCCCCGGGCGCAGAACAGCTCCCAGTAGTCGGAGGGTTGGGGCAAGGGGTCCCCCGGCAGGCCCGCGCCGAACACCATCGCGCCCACGGCCGCGCCCGCTCCGACCCCAACTTGTCCACTCGCCTCTACGGCGGCGAGCGCCAGCGCGAACATGGCCGCTGACTCGGGGAGGAGGAGGGCAAGGTCGCGGGTGAACACAAAGGGCATGCCCAGAGCATCGGCCAAACCCAGGCCGCCGGCGGTCCATGCCAGCGGCCAAGCGAGCCCGACGGCTGCGCGCAGGAGGATGAGGCGCCCCGTGCCGATGGGAAAGGCGAGCGTGACGGCGCGCACGTGATCGGCCACGTCCCCTGACAACACGAGGGCGGGCAAGACGGCGGCCAGGGTCCAGACGACCTCGAGGACGTAGGCGTAGTTCGCGTCCGCGTACACGCGCGTCCCGGTCGGGAGGAGCGCCGACATGGTCGCCCCGGGGAGAAGGGAACGGGTGACGTGCGCGGTTGCCGTGGCCAACAGGGCAAGGACTCCGCTGGCCAGAAGGCACGCGCCCGCCACCCGCCGCATCTCCGCCTCCAGCTGGCGCCACAGCAGCATCACGCTGCACCGCGCCCGTCGGACAGGAGCGCCGTGAAGAGCAGATAGGCGTCCTCCAGGCTCGGTGACACCGGCGTCGCGTCGCCCCGTGGGGGGGCCGTCGACACGACGCGCACGGTCACGGCCTCGGGATCCTGCCCCTCGGTGACGCTCGCGATCACCCCCGGCCAAGCGCGCGGATCGCGCTCCCGCCGCATCCAACTCGGCGCCAGGCGCCGCCATGCCTCCCGGTCGACGCGCACCTCAAACACGCTGCCGCGCGCCCGCTCGGCGAGCTCGCCGGGTCGCCCCTCCGCGACGATGGCGCCGGCGTGCATGATGCCCACCCGGGTCGCATCGCGTTCGACGTCGGACACGATGTGCGTGCTGAAGAGGACGGCCGCGGTGGCCTGAGCCTCACGGATCAGGTGGCGAAAGCGCACGCGCTCGTCCGGATCGAGACCGGCGGTGGGCTCGTCGAGGACCAGAAGGCGAGGGCGACCGAGGAAGGCCACGGCGATGCCGAGGCGTTGGCGCATGCCGCCCGACATGGCCGAGATGCGGCGATCCGCCGCCGCCGCCAGACCGACGCGCTCGAGGGCATGATCCGGCGAGGCGTCGGGGTGTCGGGGGTCGAGACCCTTCATGACGGCCGCGTACCGAAGGTACTCGCGCGCCGTCACGTGCCCGGGCAGACCGAAGATCTGCGGCAAATAGCCGAGCTCCGCCCGAATCCGGAGGTCGTCCTTGGGCCGCCGCCAGGTTTCGAACACCACCTCTCCCGAGGTGGGGAGCATAGCCGTGCCGACGATCTTCATGAGCGTCGACTTGCCGGCGCCGTTGTTGCCCAGTAGCCCGTAGATCTCGGTGCCGACCGTTAGGTCGATTCCCGTAAGCGCTATTCGCCGCCCATACCGGTGGGTGACGGACCTGCAGCGTAACACGGCGACCCTCCCCCGGGGTGCGATGCCTTCTCCCCGTCTCCCGCAAGAAAAGACGGCGGACCGGGGCGATCGGTTCACGTCCCCGCCGGAGAATCGGGCGGGCGGCGCCTCAGGCCGCCGACTCGATCGTTCGGCCTCGTCGATCCCCTCGATGAACCGCATGCGGTGGAGCATCTCGCGCATCCGGCGCCCAGCTCGTGGGAGTCGACGCGGCCGAGGACTCTCATTCGCACATCGCCATCCGACGGCATGCTGGTTCCCTCCGATGCCGTCTGCCCAACTCCCGGTGTGGACGGTTACGGACGAATGAATTCGCACCCGACGGACCCAGGGGCGGTGAACGTGGAGCGCATCCGGGACCTGGTCCGGGGCAGGAACTCAAGGCGCGTGCGAGAATTCCCCCATGCGTTAAGATCCCGAACGAATGGGCGGGGGGGATGCCGGTGCCTTCCCCGGCGCCTCCCGCCCCCGGGTCGACCCCACCCACGATGCGGTACGGCGCCGCCCGGTGCGACATCACGCCGCCCGCCGGCACCCGGTTCGGCGGCTTCTGGGAGGAACGCCCAGAGCCCGCCCTGGGGGCGCACGACCCGCTGTGGGCCTGCGCCCTCGTGGTGGAAGGGGAGGACGCGAGCGCGGCCGCCCTGGTCAGCCTCGACCTGCAGCTCATCTCCCGGCCTGCGGTGGAGGAGATCCGCGCCCGCGTGCGGGCGGCCACGGGCATCGCGCCCGAGCGCGTGCTCGTCCACGCCACGCACGACCACGCCGCCCCCGGGGGGCACTGGAGCGAGGCCTTCGTACCGGGGGCGGGGGACGCGTTCGCCGACCCGCCCGTGGCGGAACAGATCGTGACCGGGGCGGCGCGGGCGGTGGAGAACGCCTGGCGCGCGCTCACCCCCGGCAGCCTGCGTTGCGCCCAGGGCGAGGTGGCGGGCATCGGGCGCTACCGCCACGCGCCGGACGGGCCGCCGACCTCCCCGGCCGCGGTCGTCCGCCTGGGCCCCGCGTCCGGGCGCACGGCGGCGGTGGTGGCCTCCTACGGCTGCCATGCGAGCGTGCTCGGCCCGGACAACCTGTGGTTCTCGGCCGACTATCCGGGCGCGGTGCGCGCTCGCCTGGCAGCGGCCTTCGGAGCCGAGGAGGCGCTGTTCTTCAACGCCCCGGCCGCCGATGTGAGCACCCGGCACACGCGCCGGGCCCAGACCTTCGGCGAGGTGGAGCGGCTCGGGGCGCGGCTGGCGGGGGAGCTGGCGGCGCTCGGGGAGCGGGCCTCTCCCCTTTCCGTGCCGGGCGTCAAGGCGCAGGTGGGAGAGGTGGCGCTGGCCCTGGCGCCTGCCGCCGAGGCGGACGGCCTGTACGCCCGCCTGCGCGCCCGCCTGCCCGGCGACCGGGTGGGGCTGCGCCTGCAGCTTCTCGCCCTGGGCGACCTGTGGGTCCTCGGCGTGGAAGCCGAGGTGGGCCACGCCCTTGGGCGCGACCTTCTCGCCGTCCTGCGCGCTGCGGGGGCCAGGGCCGCGTTCGTGGTGGCGCCCGCGGGCGGAAGCGTCGGAAACGTCCCCTCGCCCCTCTTTTCGCCCGACGCGGGTCTGCGTTTGGTCGAAGGGGCGCGCACCCTGGCGGCCGGCGTATCCGCGCCGCTCGCGCACAGAGACGGCGGTGCGGGCGGAGGGGAGGCAGGGCGATGACCTTCGACCTCGTCGTGTCGGGCGGCCGGCTCGTGGGCGGCGGCGCGCCCCTGGCCGGGGCACACGCCGACATCGGCGTCGCGGGCGGGCGCATCGCCGCCGTGGGCGACCTCGCCGGGGCGGAGGCGAAGGTGCGCCTCGAGGCGGCGGGATGGTACGTCTCGGCCGGCTGGATCGACCTGCACGTGCACCTCGGGCCCGGCTTCGGGCAAGGGGAGGGCCTGGATCCGGATGCCGACGCGGGCGTGGCCACCGGCGTCACCACCGCGGTGGACGCCGGCACCGTGGGCGCCGCCGAATACGAGGCGTGGGCGGAGCGGGTGGCGCGGCCGAGCGCCACGCGTCTTCTCGCCTTCCTCAACATCTCCGCCGACACGCGCCGGCGCCCCGTGCACGGCGACGTCGCCAACCTGGACGTTCGGCGCGCCGTCGACCTTCTCCGCGCCGACGCCGGCGGGCGGCTCGTCGGCGTGAAGGTCCTCGCCAGCCAGAGCCACTGCGGGCCGGCGGGCTTCCTCCCCGTCGAGCGCGCCGTGGAGGCGGCGCGCCAAAGCGGCACCCGCGTCATGGCCCACATCGGGCACGCCCCTCCCGCCTTGGCGGAGGTGCTGGCGCGGCTCGAAGAGGGGGACATCGTCACCCACGCCTGGCATGGCAAGCCGGGCGGCGTCCTGGACGAGGTAGGAGAGGTGCGCGCGGCGGTGCGGCAGGCGCTGGCGCGGGGGGTGCGCTTCGACCTTGGGCACGGTAGCGCCTCGTTCTCGTTCGCCGTGGCCGCCCGGGCGCGGGCCGCGGGCATGCCGCTCGCCACCGCCAGCACCGACCTGCATCGCCCCAACCATGCGGCGGGACCGGTCTTCGACCTGGCCACCACTATGTCGAAGCTCCTGCACGTCGGCTACGGCCTAGCCGAGGTGGTGGACATGGTCACGGTGCGCGCCGCCGAGAGCCTGGGCCGGGAGGGCGAGCTGGGACGGGTGGCGGTGGGGCGCGAGGCCGACCTCACGCTGTTCGAGGTGGTCGAGGGCGACTGGGCGGTGCGCGACGCCGAAGGGGAGGAGGCGCACCTTACGCGCCGGATCCTGCCGCGGCGCACGGTTCGGGCGGGACGGCTCTTCCCCTGCCGCGACGTGCCGGCGGGGGGCGAAGGGTGCGCGCCGGGGTAGGGAGGCGGGGAGCATGCGGGAAGGGGAGATCCTCTGGCGGCCGTCGCCCGAACGCGCGGCGCGCGCCCGCCTGACGGCGTTTCGAGCCTACGCCGCGGGCGTCGCGGGGCGGGATTTCGCCGATTACGGGCGCCTGTGGCGGTGGTCGGTGGACGAGCTGGAGGCGTTCTGGCAGGCGGTCTGGGACTTCTCCCGCCTTCCGCTTTGGCGGCGCTTCGACCGCGTCCTCGGGCGAAGGAGCATGCCGGGCGCTGAGTGGTTTCCCGGCGCGCGCCTCAACTACGTGGACGCGGTCGCGCAGCGGTGGGATACGGAGGAGCCGGCGCTCATCGCCGTGTCGGAGGCGCGGCCGACGACCATCCTCACCGGGCGCCAGCTCTTGCGGGAGACGGCGGCCCTCGCCGCCTGGCTTCGGGGCGCGGGCGTCGTCCCCGGGGATACGGTGGCCGCCTACCTCCCCAACGTGCCCGAGGCCGTGATCGCCTTCCTCGCCGCCGCCGCCGTGGGAGCGGTCTGGACCGTCTGCTCGCCCGACTTCGGGGAGGCCGGGACGGTGGACCGCCTCGGCCAGGCGCGGCCGAAGGTCTTGTTCGCCTGCGACGGCTATCGGTACGCTGGCCGGGCCTACCCCCGCCTGGACGTGGTGGAACGCATCCGCCGCCGCCTCGACGGCTTGGAGCACACCGTCCTGGTGCCGGTCCTCGACCCGGCGGCCGCCCTGTCGGGCGGCGAGCGGTGGGAGGAGGTGATCGCGGGCGAGGCGGGGGCACAGCTCGAGGTGGCGCCCGTGCCGGCCGACCACCCCCTGTGGATCCTGTACTCCTCCGGGACGACGGGGCCGCCCAAGGCGATCGTCCACGGTCACGCCGGCATCGTGGCCGAACACTGGAAGGCGCTCGCCCTGCACCTCGACCTCGGGCCCCAAAAGCGCTTCTTCTGGTACACGACCACCGGGTGGATGATGTGGAACTTCCTCGTGAGCGGGCTTCTCGTGGGGGCGAGCGTCGTCTTGTACGACGGCAGCCCCACCTATCCCGACCCGGAGGCCCTCTGGCGCCTGGCGGAAGAGGTGGGGATCACCCACCTGGGCACCAGCGCTGCCTACCTCGCTGCGATGGCGGAGCGGGGTGTGCGGCCCGCCGACCACCACGCCCTGGCGCGGCTCGAGATGCTGGGCTCCACCGGATCCCCTCTGGGCGTGGACGGCTTCGAGTGGGCGTACCGACATGTGCGCGAAGACCTGTGGCTCGCCTCGGTGAGCGGAGGCACGGACGTCTGCAGCCTGCTCGTGGGCGCCAACCCCCTCCTGCCGGTGGCCGCGGGCGAGATCCAATGCCGCTGCCTGGGCGTGAACGCGGCCGCGTTCGACCCCGAGGGGCGGCCGCTGGTGGGGGGTGTGGGGGAGCTGGTGGTGACCGATCCGATGCCCTCCATGCCCCTTGGGTTCCTGCACGACCCGGAGGGCGCGCGGTTGCGGGAGGCCTACTTCGCCACCTACCCCGGGGTGTGGCGGCACGGCGACTGGGTGCGGTTTACGCCCTCGGGGTCGTGCGTGATCTACGGCCGATCGGACGCCACCATCAACCGGCGCGGCGTACGCATCGGCACGAGCGAGATCTACCGTGCCGTGGCGCGGGTGCCGGGGGTGCGGGACTCTCTGGCGGTGGACCTCGAGGGCCTGGGCGGGCGGCCGTTCATGGCCCTGTTCGTGGCCTTGGAAGAGGGCGTCGCCCTGGACGAGGGTGTGCGCGCGGCCATCGCCCGGGCCATCCGCGAAGACGCCTCCCCCCGGCACGTGCCCGACGCCGTCTACCCCCTGCCGGACATCCCCCGCACGCTGAACGGCAAGAAGCTCGAGGTCCCCGTCCGCCGCCTCCTCCTGGGGGAGAGACCCGAGGCGGTCGTGAACTGGGACTCGGTCGCGAACCCTTCCGCCCTCGAGGCGGTCGTCGCCCTCAGGCCTTCGGTGGCGGCGGATGCGGCGCTGGACGGCAAGGAGCCGGACGGCATGCAAGGTTGAGGCGCCAAGGGGAGGGGATGGGCGTGGAGAGCGTGCGTGCGAAGCGGGTGGTGTTTTCCGGGCCGGCGCAGGTGCGCCTGGAGGAGGTCGACCTGCCGGGGCCCGGACCCGGCCAGGCCCGGGTGCGCGGGGAGCGGAGCCTCATCAGCACGGGTACGGAGATGACCGCCTACTCGGGCGACTTCCCGCCCGGCGACTCGGCTTGGGCCCGCTACGTGCGCTACCCCTTCCCACCGGGCTACAGCCTGGTGGGCACGGTGGAGGCGGTGGGGGAGGGATGCGCGCTCGTGCCGGGGCAGCGGGTGGCGGTGGAGGCGCCCCACGCCAGCTTCGTCCTGGTGGACGCCCCGGCGGCCGAGGGTGGCGGCGCGGAATCGATCCACTCCCCCTCCGGGCCGGTGGCGGTGCCGGACCGCGTCTCCCCCGACGAGGCGGCGTTCCACAGCCTGGCCCGTATCGCCATGCAGGGGGTACGGCTTGCCCAGGTAGAGCTGGGGGCATCCGTGGCGGTGATCGGCTGCGGGCTCGTCGGCCAGCTGGCGATGCGCCTCGCCCGGCTGGCGGGCGCTCTTCGGGTGGTGGCCGTCGACGTGTCGGAGCGGCGCCTGGAGCGCGCGCTGGCCGGCGGCGCCGACGGCGGCGTGCGCGCCGACGTCGCCGACCCTGCCCAGGCGGTGCGGGCGCGCTGCGACGGCCGTCTGGCGGACGTGGTGATCGACGCCACCGGCGCCCCGTCCTCCTTCGCCACTGCCGTGCGCATCGTCCGCGACCTAGGGCGAGTCGTCCTCCTCGGCTCGCCCCGCGGGGCGGTGACGATCGACCTGCACGACGACGTGCACACCCGGGGCCTGGTCGTGGTGGGGGCGCACGCCAGCACCACGCCCCGGCGGGAGACGGCGCAAGCCCCCTGGAGCATGGCGCGCAACACCGCCCTGTTCTTCGCCCTGGTGGCCGACGGCCGTCTGCGCGTGGACGACCTCGTCAGCCACCGCTTCCCTCTCGCCCGGGCGGAGGAGGCGTACGGCCTTCTGGCCCGCGAGCGCGAGGCGGCGATGGGCGTGCTGTTCGACCTGGGGGGCTGACCGCGGTGGCGGGAGCGGGATGACCGCAAGGACCTCGAGGGGGGAGAGACATGCGGCGGATGGGCGGGGGGCCGGTGCGGGTGGCCCTCGTGGG
Organism: Bacillota bacterium; assembly: GCA_023512375.1. Taxonomy (GTDB): domain Bacteria; phylum Bacillota; class Sulfobacillia; order JAJZYS01; family JAILZS01; genus JAILZS01. The sequence continues at coordinate 14,347 of JAILZS010000034.1, forward strand.
CTGCGGGACGGTGGCCCTGCGCCAGCACCTGCCGGGGTTTCGCGCCCTGGGCCGCGATCGGGTCGACGTCGTCGCCTTCGCCAGCCGGTCGCGCGTCAGCGCGCAGGCGGCGGCGAAGGCATGGGGTGGCGGGGCGGCGATGGAGCGGTGGGAGGAGGCGATCGCCCGCCCGGACGTGGACGCCGTGGACATCTGCACGCCCAACCGCCTGCACGCCGAGATCGCGGTGGCGGCCGCCCGGGCCGGCAAGCACGTGCTCGTGGAGAAGCCCATGGCCCTCACCCTGGAGGAGGCCGACGCCATGATCGAGGCGGCGGCCGAAGCGGGCGTCGTCCTGGCCACGGCGCACGTCGGCCGCTACCTGCCGGCGGTGCGCGCCGCGGCGGGCGCGGTGGCGGCAGGGCGGGTGGGAAGGGTGCACACCGTCGAGGTGCATTACGCCCACGGCGGCCCGCGCACCTGGGCGCCCGAAGCGGACTGGTTCTTCGACCCCGGGGAGGCCGGCGGGGGGGCCCTCATCGACCTGGGGGTGCATGGGATGGACACGGTGCGGGCGGTGAGCGGTCAAGGGATCGCCGAGGTCGCCTGCCGGACCGGCGAGGTGCGGGAGGGGGTGGAGTACGACGCCAACGCCCTGTGCCGCCTCGAGGGCGGTGGAACCGCGTGGGTGAAGGCGAGCTGGGCCGCACCGTACGGGTCGGACCGCCATCTGGCGGTGTGGGGCGAGGGGGGCCAGCTCGTGGTGCGCGGCGGGCGGCTCACCCTGCGCCGGGCCGACGGCGGCGAGGAGGCGCTTGGGGCGGAGGAGGGCGCCAGCCTGTACGGCGACTTCGTGCGTGCCTGTCGGGGCGAGGCCTCGCCGGTGCCGACCGGAGAGGACGGTCGTCGGGCGCTCAGCGCCGTCCTGGCGGGATACGAGTCGGCGCGCCGGGGCGGGGCGCCGGTCCGGGTGCGGTAGGGGGCGACGGCCGGCAGGAACTCCGCTCGGGGCAACGAATACGGAAGGCGCACTTGTTAGGACCGCGAATGCATGAAAGGGGTTGCGCCGACATGGGCCCTTCCCTCTTGCGTTCCCTGAATATGCAGGCGGTTCTGGCAAGTGTGCGCGACCACGGGCCCATCACCCGGGCGGACGTGGCGCGGACGACGCACCTCAGCCCCGTCACGGTGTCGGCCACCGTGCGGCTGCTCATCCAGCAGGGGTTCGTACGGGAGGCCGGCCCCACCCTTACGCCTGCCGGCAAGCGGGCGACGCTGTTGGAATTCGTCGGCGACGTCTTCTACGTCGTGGCCGTCGTGGCCGACGGGTCGTCGCTCACCGCCGCATGCTTCGATTTGAGCGGCCACCGCCTGTCCGGCGTGCACCGGCGCGGTGTGGACACGCCGGCGGCCGTGGAACGCGAGCTTCCCCCCGCCGTGGACGAGGCGCTCGCGGGGCGGGCGCGCGACCGGCTCCTGGCCGTGGGCGTCGCCGTCACCGGCACCGTGGATCCCCAGCGCGGCGTGGTACAGGAGTCGGGGCTGTTCGGCATCCGGCGCTGGCCGCTCGGCGCCCGCGTGAGTCAGGCGCTGGGCGGCGTCGCGGTCGTGGTGGAGAACGATGTGAACGCCCTGTTGGTGGGCGATCGGTACGTGCGCGCCCACCGGGACCGCGCGAACATCCTGGCGGTCTGCCTCACCCAGGGGGTGGGCGGGGCGATCCTGGTGCGCGGCTCGATCTACCACGGGCACGACCACGTCGCCGGCGAGCTCGGAGCCCTCTCCACCCAGGGGCGGGACGGCTCCACCTGCACCCTCGAGCAGGCGGTGGGCGAACGCTTCCTCCTCGAGCGGCTGCGGCGCAGCGATCCCTCCTTCGCCGCCGCCGACCCGGGCGCGCTCGAACGCCTGGGCGAGGCGCCCCTCTCCCCCGCCGCCCGCGCCGTGGTGGACGACGCCGCGGACCGTCTGGTGCGCTCGGTGGTCAACGCGGCCGTCCTCCTGGCCCCGGACGAGGTGGTCTTCGCCGCCCGCCCGTGGGGGGCGCGCCTGTTCGGCGAGCCCATGCGCCGCGCCCTCGCGTCCGAGCTCAGCCACCCCGTGCCGCTCAGGATCCTCGACGACCCGGTGGCGGCGGAGCTTGCGGGAGCGGCGGCGTTGGCGATGTCGGTCACGCCGCTCACCGATCCGCTTTCGGCCTCTCCCCAACCCGGCCAGTCCGGCGCACCCGGCGCCGACCTGGGCCGCCACGCCCGCGCTGTCCCCCTGGTGCCCACGGGGACGGCCTCCTCCGGCGCGGGTGCCCCTTGGGACCGCCGAACGGCTGGCGGCGGGCCGTCGGCGGCGGGTACCCGGGAACGCGCCGCCTCTCGTCCGAGCTAGAGGGAAGCGGCGGGCCGCCCGCCGCGAGAAGGATGGTGAATCCGATGCGCCGTGCCGCCTTTCGTTCCCTCCTGCCGGCCGCGGCACTTCTGGCCAGCGCGCTCGTGCCGCTCACGTCCGAGGCCGCGACCGGCCAAGTGAACATCATCGAATGGGTGAACCCGCCGGCGGTGAGCGCCACCAAGGCGATCGACGCCCTGTTCCAGGCCCAGACCCACATCAAGGCCAACCTCACCACGGCCGTCAACCGGACGACGAACTACGCCGCCCTGGAGCAGACGAGCGTTCAGAGCGGAAGCCAAGACATCATGGCCGTCTTCCCGATCCAACCCTACCCGCCGGGGATGCCGAGCACCGACCTGTCGCGCGAGCAGCTGTGGGGCGTGGACGGCGTCTACCTGCCGCTGAACAACCAGCCGTGGGTGAGCCGCATGCTGCCCGCCTCGCGCGCCGCCCAGACCTACAACGGCAAGCTGTACGGACTCAACACCGGTGTCTACCAGATCGGCGTCTTCTACAACAAGGCGATCTTCGCCAAGTACCACCTCACGCCGCCGACCACGTTCAACCAGTACATGGCCCTTGCGGCCAAGCTCCGCAAGGACGGTCAGACGCCCCTGTGGTTTGGCACCGGCGCCGGCGCCGCCATCTACGAGTGGGTCATGCTCATGGACTCCCAGCTCATGGCGATCTACGGCAACACGAACGTGGACAACGCCTTCTGGTCGGGCAAGGCCAAGTTCACCAGCCCCCAGTTCCTGCAGGCCCTCAAGCAGGCCAAGGAGATCACCACCACGATGGAGCCCAACTGGCAGGGCGAGGACTGGACCGGTATGCCGGGCGCCTTCGCCTCCGGCAAGGCTGCCATGCTGCTGGACGGCTCGTGGGACATGGCGTCGGTGCTGCAGGCGAACCCGAAGATGCAGATCGGCTACTTCCCGCTGCCGGGAAGCAACGTGGCCGCCCGCAACGTGTCGATCCTCCAGCCCGACCTTACCTGGGTGGTGCTCAAGAACGGCAAGGATCGCGCCCAGGCCCTCAAGTGGCTGGACTTCTTCTCTCAGCCCAAGGTGTACGCCGAGTACGTGAAGGAAACCGGCATCTCGCCGTCGTTCGTCGGCAACTACCCGAGCGCGACGCAGAAGATCCTCGGGTCGTGGCTGTCGAAGGGTCTGCTCGAGGCCAACGCCGAGCCGGCGTTGCCGGCCAGCGGACCGTTTGCCCTGCAGCCGAGCAACTTCTACAACACCCTGCAGCAGGTGCTGACCGGGCAGCTGGCGCCGCAGAAGGCGGCCCAGGAATGGCAGGCGGCATGGAACAGCATGGGGAAATGACGTCGCCAAGCGCAGGGTAGGCTGGCGCCGGACCGCAGGTCGCCCCGCGCGAGGCGGCCTGCGGTCCTCGCATCGCGATCGGGAAGGGGCCGTGTGCATGACGAGCGTCGGCGCTTCGCCTCCGCCCTCGGTGGCCGCCCTCCCCGCCCGTGCCGCGGGCGGCCGCCTCCGGCCGTACCGGACGCCGGCCGCCCTGGCCATGGGTCCTGGGGTGGCCGCCTACCTCCTCTTTTCCATCGTGCCCGCGATGGGCACCTTCCTCGTCTCCCTCACGAACTACAGCGGCATCCCCGGCATGCCGGTGGAGTTCGTGGGTCTGAGCAACTTCGCGAATATGATCGGCAACGCCTCAAGCGGGTTCGGAGTGTCGCTCGAGACCACGTTCGTGTTCGCGCTGGCGGTGACCGTGGTCCAGAACGTCGCCGCCCTGGGCCTGGCGGTCTTGCTTCGCAACCGCTTCCCCTTCGTGGGCCTGTTGCGCTCGCTCATCTTCCTGCCGGCGGCGTTGGGCGTGACGATCAACGGCATCCTGTGGCTGCTCATCTTCAGCCCCAGTCAAGGGCCCGCCGCGGGACTCTTGGGCATGTTCCACCGCACGAGCGCCTTCTTCGGCTCGCCCTCGCTCGCCCTGCCTCTCGTCATCTTCGTCCAGATCTGGGCCAACGTGGGGTTCACTTCGCTCGTCTATTTGGCGAGCATGGACAACATCCCCCATGAGATCTTCGAGGCCGCGCAGATGGACGGCGCCTCGCGCTGGGCGCTGTTCCGCCACGTCACCTACCCACTCATCAGCAGCGCGGCCACCGTCAACATCCTCCTGGCGGCCGTCGGCTCCATGAACGTATACGACATCATCTACGTGCTCACGGACGGGACGAACAACACGAGCACCCTGGGGATCTACATGTTCAATACCTCGTTCGAGGGATCCGGAGACCTGGGTCTGGGCGCCGCGGTCAGCGTCATGATGTTCCTGTTCACCCTCATTGTCGCCCTTCCGCTGCAGTGGCTGCTCCGTCGCCGGGAGGTGAGCGTATGAGCCGTAGCCGGCGTGCCTGGGACCAGGCTTGGAAGCTGGCCCTGGCCGCCGTCATCATCCTGCCCCTGTACGCCCTTCCCCTCCTGTACCTGGTCGGCGTCTCCTTCCAGACGCCGTCCCAGTTCCTGCGCGATCCGCTGTCGCTGCCACACCCCTTCACGCCCGGCAACTATCCCACGGCATGGGTGGAGGGAGACTTCGGACAGTACTTCATCAACTCGGTCATCTACACTGCGTCGGCGACGCTCATGTCGGTCCTGTTCGCGGTGTTCATTGCCTTCCCCATCGCGCGTCGCTACGTGCGCGGAGGATCGGTCATCTACTCGCTGTTTCTCGCCGGCTTCTTCCTGCCGATCAGCATCGTCCCCTTGTTCATCGAGGCGGAGAAGCTTGGTCTGTACAACACCCAATGGGGGTACATACTTCTCCACCTCCAGCTGGGTCTTACACTCGGCGTCCTGTTCTTCGTTGGGTACTTCAACAACATCCCGAAGGAATTGGACGAGAGCGCCCAGCTGGACGGGTGCGGGTATTTCCGCTACGTCACCCAGATCCTCATACCCCTTTCCACGCCTGCGCTGGTCACCGTGGCCATCTACTCCGCGGTGGCGACGTGGAACGACCTCATCGGGCCGGTCGTCTTCCTGGCCACGAACAGCTACTTCCCGCTCACGCGCGGCCTGTTCAGCTTTTACGGCCAGTATGAGAGCGACTGGACGCTCCTGGCCGCGGGCGTCCTGATCGTCGCCATGCCCCTCATCCTTGCCTTCGGGTTCATCCAGCGCTACCTGGTGCGGGGGGCGACGGCGGGGGCGCTGAAACTGTAGACCCGGGGCGGGACGCCCGACGCTCCGACGCCGGGGGGGTGAAACGATGCGCCTTGGGGGCAAGACCGCGCTCGTCGTCGGAGGCAGCCGCGGTATCGGCCGTGCCATCGCCGTCGCCTTCGCCCGCGAGGGCGCCGACGTGGCCCTCGTGGGCCTGCCCGACGCGCACCTCGGGTCGGCCGCAGCCGAGGTGGCGGCTCTCGGGCGGCGGGGGCTCGGCATCGCCGCCGACGTCACGCGGACGGAGGAGTGCCGGCGCGTCGTGGCCGAGGCGCATGCCTTCCTCGGCCGCTTCGACGTGCTGGTGAACAACGTGGGCGGGGCGGGATACGAGGGCCCCTTGCACGAGATCCCCATCGAGGCGTGGGACCACGCCTACGCCCTCAACCTCCGCGCGGCCGTCCTCGTCTCGAGCCTGGTCCTGCCGTCCATGCTCGCGACGGGGAGGGGTGTCATCCTGTTCACCACCAGCACGCGCGGCCTCGCCGGCCGGCGCCACTACAGCCCGTACGCCACCACCAAGGCGGCCCTGCACCAGCTCACGCGCTGCATGGCCCTCGACTACGCCGACCACGGCATCCGGGTGAACGCGGTGGCGCCGGGGGCCATCGCCGTCGAGCGGCACGCCGAGCTCCTGCGGGCGGCGGAGGACCCCGCCGGCGCGAGCGAATTCCTGGCCTCTGCCACGCCCGAGGAGCGCCGCCTGGTGGAGCGGCTGCGGGACGACGCCGACGCCCGCCGGCGCCTTCGGCAGGGGGACGCGCCCATGGGGCGTCGCGGCCTGCCGGAGGAGGTGGCGGCGGCCGCCGTCTTCCTGGCTTCCGACGAGGCCTCCTACGTCACCGGACACACCCTGGTGGTCGACGGCGGCCGAACGGCGGGGCCCGCGTGATCTCCCCGGCCGCATCCCCGTACGCCCTGGGCGTGGACGGGGGAGGCACGAAGACGCAGGCCGCGGTGGTGGCGGCGGACGGCACCCTCCTCGGGCAGGGGCGAGGGGGCCCGGCGAACTTCCATTTCGCCCCCGCCGACGCGGTTCGGCGCTCCCTTCGTCAGGCGGTCGACCAGGCGCTGGCTGAGGCGGGCATCGACCCCGGCGCGATCGCGCTGGCCGTGGGCACGTTCGCCGGGGGCTGGCCGCCGTCCGAGCTGGCCCCGGTGAGCGGGGTCGCCCCCTGGGCGGTCGTGCCCGAGCACGAGGTGTGGATGGCGAGCGCCCTATTGGCCGGGGAGGGGGCGGTCGTCCTGTCCGGGACGGGCGCCTTCGAATGGGCGCGCGGACCGCGGGGGGAACACCGCACCGACGGCCTGGGCATGCTCCTGGGCGACGAGGGGAGCGCCTATTGGCTTGCGCGCGAGGCGCTCTTGGCCGTGGGGAGGGCGTCGGACGGGCGGGGACCCGCCACGGCCCTGTCACAGGGACTGCGGCAGGCGACGGGCGGGGACGACGCCAGCGCGCTGGGGCGCTGGCTGTATCGGCCGGACGGGGTGGTGGCACCCCGCCACGAGGTGGCGGCGCTCGCCCCGGTGGTCACCCGCCTCGCCCAGGCGGGAGATGCGGCAGCGGCGGCCATCTGCCGGCGGGCGGCCGAGCACCTGTGGCGGGGGGCTAGGATCTGCATCCGCCGAAGCGGTCTCGCCAGCCGTCCCTTCCCCCTCGTCCTGGCCGGGGGGGTGCTTGCCGCCCCGGCGGTGCGCGAACCGCTTCTGGCGAAGCTCGCCCGGGCGTATCCTACGGCGCGCGCCGTGCGGCCGCGCTTCGGGCCGGCGGTGGGCGCGGCCCTCATCGCCCTCTCCCGCCTGGGGGTAGGTTGGGACGACGCGTTCGCCGCCCGCCTGGAGGGCGGGGCGGCGGCGCGAGGCGGCGGCGGCCGAGGTCACGGCGCCGTAGCGCCGCGGAGGTAGGCCACCTCGGCGCGGATGCGCCCGACCACGACGTCGACCTCGGACGGTCGGAGCGGGCGGGGATCGAGGGCAATCCAGCCTTCGGCCAAGCGGTGGCTTCGTACGGCGATGGGCGGGCTTGCCCGGCGCAGCCGCTCGACGAGCTGGGCGAGGGTGAACCCGGCGCCGGGCTCGACGCCCACGGCAAGCCTTCGGATGGCCCGGCCCGCCTCGTCCGCCTCGACGGCGAGGCGCAGGCCGTCGACACCGCTCAGGCCTGCGCGCAGGCCTTCCAGGCGCTCCTCCCAGGCGAGGTGCTCGGCGGCGTCGTCGCGCAACAGGTACCGCTCCGTTGCCGCCACCAGGGCGAGGGCGGTCTCCTTGCCGATCTTCATCGGCCGCAGGATGCCGTGCTCGTGGGCGCGACAGAGGGCGACGAGATGGCGGCGGCCCAGAACGAAGCCGGAGGAGGGGCCGCCGATCGCCTTGCCGCCGCTGTACGCCACGAGGTCGGCGCCCAGGCGGACGTAGCGGGTCAGATCCTCCTCCGCCGCCGCGTCGACCAGGACGGGCACGCCGGCGGCATGGGCCGAGGCCACCACCTCCTCCAGGGGGAGCTGGCCTCGCCCCACGGCGTGGTGGGACTGAACGTACAGGACGGCGGCGGCCTCGCCGTCGAGGGCCGCCTCCAGGGCCGAACGCGGCACGGCGTTCACCGCCCCCACGGCGCGCACCCGGCCCCCGCCCAGGCGCACCATCTGCTCGATCGGGGCGCCGAAGTCCACCAGGTGCCCCGCCTGGACGACGATGTCGCGCCTGGGCCAGGTGGCGTCGGGAAGGGCGCGGACGCGTGCCGGGTCGTCGCCCGCCACGACGGCGGCCACCATGGCCACCACGCCGGCGGCGGCGCCCGTGGTGAGGAAGGCGTCCTCGGCGCCGCACAGGGCGGCGATGCGCGCGCCGGCCTGCCGGAGGAGGTCGTCCATGTCCACGTACGCCTCCGCCGCCCGCGACATCGCCTCACGAACCTCCGGCGCCAGCACGCTGCCGCCCAGGGCGGTCATCCGCCCGCTGGCGTTGATGACCGGCGAAGCGCCCAGCGCCTCGTAGCTCGCCATGCCATCGCCTCCCGCGCCATCCCCTCCTGCACCGCCACCTTACCCCGACCGCTTCCCCTTCGGGGGGTTGGGGCAACCGGGGCGGTGGGCGGCTAGCGCCGCCTCCTCGCGACGAGCCACAGGACGACGGCGACGGCCAGGGCCGCCGCCAGGACGGCGTACAGGCGCGTCATGCTGTGCTCCAGCTCGCGCCAGTGGGCGCCCAGGGCGCGCCCGGCCAAGAGGAGGGCGAGCGTCCAGGGGAGAGAGCCCAGAAAGCTGTACAGGAGGAAGGGCGCTGCCCGCATGCGGGCGATGCCGGCGGGCAGGGAGATGTACGTGCGCACCCCCGGGAGGAGCCTGCCCACGAGCACGCTCGCCGCGCCGTAGCGGGCGAAGAAGCGGTCGGCCGCGGCCATGTGCTCGGGCCGGATGAGGATGTAGCGCCCGTAGCGCTCCAGCACCGGACGCCCGCCGTACAGGCCGACCAGGTAGAGGACGAAGCCGCCGGCCATGCCGCCCGCCAGGGCGGCCAGGAGGGCGCCCAGCAGGGTGAGGTGGCCGCTGGCCACGAGGTACCCCCCGAAGGGCAGGATCACCTCGGAGGGGAGGGGGATGGCGGCGCTCTCCGCCGCCATGCCGAGAAAGAGGGCCCAGTATCCCTGGTGGGTGAGCCAGGCGAGCACGCATGTTCCTCCCGCGCATCGGATGGCCTTCCCTTCGGGACCGGACGGCCTGCCCCCTGCTGCCGGAGGGTGGGCGCGGGCGGGCGTCGAAGGTGCGGCCCATGGCGGACGTGGGCGGGAAGAAGGGGAGGCGGACGGCGAGGACGGCAGCGTCCCGCCGGCCGGTGGAAGTGGCTGCCCGCCGCTTGGCGGGTCTCGGGCCGGAAGCCGAGGCGCTCCTCGACGCCCTGGGGGAGGTGCGCTTCCTCCGCCCCGACCAGGCGGCCGCCCTGCTGGCGGCGCGGGGTGGGGAGGCGGCCGCGGCGCGCCGCGCCCTGGGGCGGCTGTCCGCTGCCGGCCTGGCCCTCTCCCTGCCGCACCGCGAGCGCCCCACGGCGCCGCTCGTGCGGGTGTGGGCGCTTACGCCCCTGGGGGCGCGGGCGGCCGCCGCCCGCGCCTCCCACGCCGCGGGCGAGGGGGGCGCCGCCGACCCCCACCTGGCGCGCCGCGCCCGCGCCCTGCGCGGCGACGAGGTGGCCTACCTGTTTTTGGCCCACGCCCTGGACCTGAGCGATCTGTACGTGGCCCTCGTGTGCGGCTTGGACCGACCCTTCACCTGGCGTGCGGGCGAAGGCTGCCGCCTGCGCTACCGGTCGCTCTTGGCCCCGGACGGCGCAGGCGTGCTCGTGCCGGACGCGGTGGTGGCCCCCGCCGGCCTCGGGCCGGGGGAGGACGCCCTCGCCCTCGGGGGCTGTGCGCTGGAGGTAGACCGCGCCACGATGGGGGCGGCGGCCGTGGCGCGCAAGCTGATGCGCTACCGCGAGCTGGTGGCCGATCGGGGGGAGTTCGGGCCCATCCTGTTCGTGGCCGAGGACGAATCCCGCCGTCGGCGCCTGGGGGAGCTCCTGGCGGAGGCGGGGCTGGCGGGGCAGGCGCTCGACCGCGCGGGGGCGGTGCAGGCGGTGGGCGCCTTCCTGGCGCGAGGATCGCGTTAGGGGGCGGCCCCCTCCTCCGCCGCCTGGGCGCGCCGGCGGGCGAGTCGGCGCTCGGTGACGGCGGCGACCACGATCGACGCCTCGTACAGGGCGAGGATGGGAAGCCCCAGGGCGAGCATGGGGAAGGGGCCGGGCGGGGCGAAGATGGCGGCGAGGACGGCGGCGCCCAGGACGGCGTACCGCCAGCCCCGCCGGAGCATGTCGGCGGTGACGATGCCGCCGGCGGCCAGGCCGTAGGCGACGACCGGCATCTCGAACAGAAGGCCGGGCGGCAGGGTGAGGCCGAGGAGAAACGACGTGTAGTTGCCCAGGGTGAAGTCGGGGACCACGACGTCCGCCCCGAAGCCGACGAGGAAGCGCAGGACGAGGGGCAACAGGACGCGCAGGCCGAAGGCCACGCCCGCCAGGAAGAGGAGGATCATCGTGGGCAGAAGGCGCAGGATGAGGATCCGCGCCCGACGGCTGAAGGCGGGGAGGAAGAAGGCGAGAGCCTGGTAGAGCCAGAGGGGCGAGGCGATGACGGCGGAGAGGAAGAAGTCCACCTTCATGTAGGTGAAGAAGGCCTCCTGGGGGCTCAAGGCCACCAGGTGGGGGATGTAGGGCCGGCCTGAGTCCTGGATGAGGTGGAGGACGGGGCGATAGACGAGGAACAGGGCGACGAAGATGGGGAGGAGCGCGACGGCGCTCGTGATGAGCCGCCGTCGAAGCTCCTCCAGATGCCCCTCCACGGGCATGCGCCGCTCGGCCCAGTCGTCGCCCGTCGCCGCACAACTCCGTTCCGCGCCCCCGGCGGCCGCCGGGGGCGACGCGCGCCTTCTTGCGTGACGCTAGCACCCCCGCGCCGCCGCCGTCAACGCGAGGGGCGGCGGGCGGGCGACGGCGACTATGGGTCGTCCCCGGGCTGTGCTATGCTCCGCCGCAGGAGGTGGCGCCGTGCGGGGCAGGGGCGTCGCATGGCTGGTGGCGCTTTTGCTGTTCCTGGTGGGGTTCTTCGGGCGCGGCGCGTGGACCGGCGCCCTGTTCGCGGGGGGGACCATCGCCGGCAACCCCCGCCTGGCCGGCAACCCCAACGCCGACCGGACCCCCACAGAGTTCACGGTCCTCTTGCTGGGCATCGACAACCGGGCGCGGCAGATCACGATCCAGCGCACGGACACGATCATGGTCGTCCATGTCGACACGGCCACCGGCCGGGTGGCGCTCATGTCCGTGCCGCGGGACACCATGGTGGAGATCGCCGGTCACGGGGTGGAGAAGATCAACTCGGTGGCCGAGTACGCCGGCGGGCCCTCCGCCACGGTCGAGGCGGTCAACCGCCTCCTGGGCACGAACATCCAGTACTGGGTGCTGACGAACTTCTCCGGCTTCCGGGACGTGATCGACGCCCTCGGGTGCGTGGAGATCGACGTCCCCACGGTGATGGACTACACGGCCTCCGACGTCCACATCCACCTCAACCCCGGCGTGCAATGCCTCAACGGCACGCAGGCCCTCGACTTCGTGCGCTGGCGCGAGACGGCGTTGGGCGACATCGCCCGCACCGAGGACCAGCAGATGCTCATCAAGGCCGTGGCCCACCGCCTTCTCAGCCCGGCCGGGCTGGCCCGCCTGCCGCTGGTTCTGCCCGTTTTGGGCCACGCGGTGGAGACGAACCTGCCGGGGCACGACCTCGTGACCTTGCTCGGGGTGGCCCGCTCCCTCGGCACGCACCGCATGCCGCAGGTGTCGGAGACGCTTCCGGGCTACTACCTCACCTACCAGGGGCTGAGCTACTGGTTCGTCATCCCCAAGGACGCCGTCGCCGCCTACGCCGACCTCCTGCGGGGCAGGAAGTGGCCGGGGGCGCCCTTCGACGCGGCGGCGGTGCAGGCGGCGCAGTCCGGCACCTGGAGCTCCTACCCCCTCGTGCGGGTGACGCCGGTGGGCGGGACGCGCTGAGGTGAGGGCGCGACGGCCGGTCGCGGCGGCCGCCTTCGTCGCCGCGGCCGTCGCCCTGGCCGCCGCCCTGGCGTCCGCCCAGGGCGTGGGGGGGGCGGCGCTGCCGCCGGACCTGGGCCCCCCGGTGCGCGTGGGCTTGGACGTAGGGGCGGGGGCGGCGGCGTACGCGCGCGTGGAAGCGGTCCCGGACCCGGACCTGCCGCCGACGGCCTCCTTCCCCCGCCTGGCCGTCGTTCCGGCGCCTGCACCGGCTAGGGCGGCGGCGGCGGCGGACGCCTGGGTGGCGGCGGGCGGCGGCGGGCCCGCCGCGCCGCCGCCCGGGGG
>JAILZS010000035.1 GCA_023512375.1 Bacillota bacterium
CCCCCCCCCCCCCCCCCCCCCCCCCACCCCGCCACCCCCCCCCACGCCCCCCCGCGACCCCCCGCCCCCCCACGCCACCCCCCCCCCCGCCCGGCGGCGCCCCCCCCCCGCCGGGCGGCGCCGGGCCCGAGGCCCGGGGCGGCGCCGTATCGGGGCGGCGGCTTCCCCGGGCGGGACGGGCCCAGGCCCGCGCCGGTGGGCGGCCCGCGCCCCCTGCCGACGCGGTACAGCCCGCCCCCGCCCCCGCCCGCCCGGCAGGGGCGCGGCAAGGGGCATCGGCGCGACGACAGCCGCAGCGGCTACGGCCGGGGCGAGGGCCGTCCCGGCATGCGGGAGAACCTCAAGGGCGACCTGCGGCCGGTGCGGCGTCGTCGCGCGGCGGCGCCGCCGGTGCGCAACACGGATCGCCCGGTGGTGATCGACGGGCCCGTCACGGTGGGCGCCCTGGCGCAACGCATGGGCGTGACCGGGGCGGAGCTCGTGCGGGCGCTCATGAACCTGGGCGTGATGGCGGCCCTGACGCAAGAGATCGACGCGGACACCGCCGCCCTGGCCGTGACGGAGATGGGGTACACGCCGGACCTGCGCGCCCCCGCCCCCACCCTCGAGGAGGAGCTTGAAGGGGCGGAGGAGGACCGGCCGGAGGACCTCGTGCCGCGCGCGCCTGTCGTGACCGTCATGGGCCACGTCGACCACGGCAAGACCTCCCTCCTCGACGCCATCCGGCGCACGAACGTGACCGCCGGGGAGGCGGGCGGCATCACCCAGCACATCGGTGCCTACACGGCCCAGGTGAACGGCCGGAAGGTGGTCTTCCTCGACACGCCCGGCCACGAGGCGTTCACGGCCATGCGCGCCCGCGGCGCCCAGGTGACGGACGTCGTCATCCTGGTCGTGGCCGCCGACGACGGCCCGATGCCCCAGACGGTAGAGGCCATCAACCACGCGCGCAGCGCCGGCGTGCCCATCGTGGTGGCGATCAACAAGGTCGACCTGCCCGGGGCGCAGCCGGACCGGGTGAAGCAGGCCCTCACGGAGCATGGGCTGGTGCCGGAGGAGTGGGGCGGCGACACGCTCATGGTGCCGGTGTCGGCGGTCAAGGGCACCGGCCTGGACGACCTCCTGGAGGCCGTTCTCCTGGTGGCGGACATGCGGGACCTCAAGGCCAACCCCAACAAGCGCGCTCGGGCCACGGTGGTGGAGGGACGCCTCGACCGCGGGCGTGGCCCCGTCGCCACCGTCCTCGTCATGGAGGGGACGTTGCACGTGGGGGACGCCTTCGTCGTGGGTGCGACGGCGGGACGCGTGCGGGCCATGTTCTCCGACCAGGGGGAGTCGGTGCGCGAGGCCGGGCCGGCCACGCCGGTGGAGGTGCTCGGCCTGGCCGAGGTGCCGGAGGCCGGCGACCGCCTGGTGGCGGTGGACGACGAGCGCAAGGCGCGGGAGCTGGCGGAGCAGCGGCGCCAGGCCCGGCGCACCGGCTCGGTGGGCGCCGGCCCCGAGGGCCTCGGGTTCGAGGAGCTCTTCCAGCGCAGCCAGGCGAGCGAGGTGCGGACGCTTCTGCTCGTGCTCAAGACCGATGTGCACGGGAGCCTCGAGGCGCTGTCGAGCGCCATCGAAACGCTGTCCACCGAGGAGGTGCCCGTGCGCATCGTCCACCGGGGCGTGGGCGCCATCACGGAGTCCGACGTCATGCTGGCGGCGGCGGCCGGGGCGGAGGTGGTCGGCTTCCACGTCCGGCCGGAGCCCAAGGCCGCCAAGGCGGCGGAGGCCAACCGGGTGGAGATCCGCGTCTACCGGGTCATCTACGAGTTGCTCGACGACCTGCGGGCCCGCCTGGCCGGGCTGCGCAAGCCGGTGGTGCGGGAGGAGATCCTGGGCCGGGCGGAGGTGCGCCAGATCTTCCACGTGCCGCGCGGCGGCACGGTGGCGGGCCTCATGGTGACCGACGGGCGCATCCCGCGCAGCGCCCAGGTTCGCCTGGTGCGCGACGGCGTGGTGGTGCACGAGGGACGCATCGCCTCGTTGCGCCGGTTCAAGGACGATGTGCGCGAGGTGGCCGCCGGCTACGAGTGCGGGCTCATGTTGGAGCGCTATCAGGATGTGCGGGAGGGGGACGTGATCGAGGCCTTCGCCCTCCAGGAGGTGGCCCAGGAGGCCTAGGCGGAGATGATCGTCGTCGTGGCCGAGGTGCGCATGCGGCTGTACCACGCCCGCACCCTGAAGGACAAGCGCCAGTTCGTGCGCAGCGTGGTGGCGCGCCTGCCGCAGCGGTTCGCCGTGGCCGCGGCCGAGGTGCACCACCTGGACGACCCGCGCACGGTGGCGCTGGGCCTGGCCGCCGTAGGTAACGCCAAGGCGCACCTGGAGACGGTGCTCCAGAGCGCCATCCGCTTCGCCGCCCACGAGCTGGACGGGGAGATCTACGACGTGGTCCTGGAGGAACGCTAGCCGCGGGGGTGGGGAGATGGGGCCGGAGCGAAGGTTGCGCGCCGAGCGCCTGTACGCCCAGGCGTTCGCCGAGGTGCTGCGGGAGCTCAAGACCGAGCTGCCCGCCATGTGCTCGGTGGTGCGGGTCGACATGTCGCCCGATCTGCGCTTGGCCCGGGTCCACCTGTCCATGTACGGCGACCGCGCCGCCCAGGCCCGGTCGCGCACCCTGGTCGAGCGCGCCCGCCCCTTCCTCCAGGGGGAGGTGGGCCGGCGCATGGGCCTGCGCTTCACCCCCGCCCTGCGCATCGTGCCCGACCGGTCCATCCCTGAGGTGGTGCGCCTGGCAGGCCTGACGGCGGGCGAGCGGGAGGACGGTGGGCATGGCGACGGCGGCCGACGTGGCGAGCCTCCTACGCCGTAGCCGCAGCGTGCTCCTGGTGGCCCACCGGCCGCCGGACGCCGACGGCGTGGGATCGCTCCTCGCCCTGGGGCGCCTGTTGGAGGACCGGGGGGCGCAGGTGGAGCGCGTCTGCGCCGAGCCCCTGGACCCGGGGCTGCTCACCCTGCCGGGAGCCGAGCGCGTCGCCCTCGCCCCTTCGCCCGCCGGTCGGTGGGACGCGGCCGTCCTCCTCGACTGCGCCTCCCTGGAGCGGGCCGGGCTGGGGGAGGGGGTTCTCTCCCGCGCCGGGCGGGTGGTGAACGTGGACCATCACCTCACCAACCCCGGCTTCGGCGACCTGCCGCTGGTCGACCCGGCGGCGCCGGCCACGGCCGCCCTGGTCGCGGCCTTGTTCGACGCCCTGGGCGAGGAGATCGCGCCCGAGGATGCGACCTGCCTGTACGCCGGCCTGCTCACCGACACGGACCGTTTCACGGCGGAGAACGCCGGGCCGGAGGCCCACCTCCTGGCCGCCCGCCTCTTGCGGGCCGGGGCGGCCTCCGGCCCGGTGGCCTCGGCCATGTACGCTGCCCGCCCCCTCTCCGCCCTGCGCCTGGAGGCGCGGGCTCTGGAGCGCCTGCGCACCAACGCCGACGGCCGGGTGGCGTGGGTGGCCCTGGGGCCCGAGGACTTCCGGGCGGCGGGGGTGGACGCGTCCACGGCCGAGGACCTGGCGCCCATGGTGGCGGCGGTGGCCGGGGTGTGGGCGGGTGCGTACCTACGGCCGGGACAGGGCGGCGTGCGGGTGGGCTTGCGCAGCCGGCACCCGGCGGTGGACGTGGCGGCCGTGGCCCAGCGCCTGGGTGGCGGCGGCCATCGCTGGGCGGCGGGCTGCACCCTGCCGCCGGATCCCGACCCTGTGGCGCGCGTGGTGGGCGCGCTGGAGGAGGCGGTGCGCCGTGCTGCCGGTTGACGGGGGGGTGCTCCCCCTCCTCAAGCCCGTGGGGCCGACCTCCCACGATGTGGTGACGTACGTGCGGCGCTGGCTGAGGGAACGCCGCGTAGGCCACCTGGGCACGCTCGACCCGGCGGCGGGGGGACTCTTGGTCGTGGTCGTGGGGGGCGCGACGCGCGCCGCCCGCCTCCTGGACACGGCCGAGACGGCGAAGACGTACCGGGCCTGGATCTGGCTCGGGCTGGAGACGGACAGCGACGATGCCGAGGGTCGGGTTGTGCGCCGGGCGGGGGCGGCGGGCGTGACGCCCGAGGCGCTGGCGGCGGCGGTGGCGGCGCGCGTGGGCGAACAGCGGCAGGTGCCGCCCGCCCGCTCGGCCGTACGCGTGGCAGGCGAGCGCGCCTACGCCCTGGCGCGGCGGGGCGTTTCGCCGCCCCTCGCCGCCCGACCCGTGGTGGTGGAGGCGGCACGGGTGTTGGACTGGCGTGCGGGCGAGGGCCGGACGGCCGACCTGGCGGAGGCGTTGGTGGAGGTCACCCTGCGCCGGGGGGGGTACGTACGCGCCTGGGTGCGGGACGTGGGCCGGGACCTGGGGTGCGGGGGTACGGTGCGCGTGCTCGTGCGCGGCCGCGTGGGCGCCGTGGAGGGCGCGGACGCCCTCACCCTGGGGGAGGCCGAGGAGCTGGCCGCCCAAGGCCGCCTGCGGGAACGCCTGTGGCCGGTGGATCGCCTCCTCCCCGGCTGGCCCGAGGTGGTGATGGCGCCGGATCCGACCGGCCGCTGGGTGGGCCGCGGGCGGCCGGCGCCGCCTCGGACAGGGGGATGGGTGCGTCTGTGCGCCGCGCCGGGGACGCCGGCCTGGGCCCTGGCGCGGGCGGACGGCGGGCGGTGGCAAGAGGTCGTGCGCCTGGACCGGCGAGCGGAGGCGGTGTCGTGAGCGAGCGGCGGACCGGGGCGGTGGCGATCGGCAACTTCGACGGCGTCCATCTAGGGCACCGCGCCGTGTTGGAACGCACGCGGGCGCGGGCGGCCGAGGCGGGAGGCCGTTCGGCCGTCCTCACCTTCGACCCCCATCCCTCCGCCGTGCTCCATCCCGACCGGCCGGCGGAACTCCTCACCACGCGGGAGGAGCGCATCGCCCGCATCCACGCCACGGGCGTGGACGACGTCCACGTCCTCACCTTCGACCGCGCCCTGGCACGGCTCGAGCCGGAGGCGTTCGTGACGGGCATCCTCTGGCCTCGCCTGCGGCCGCGTTGGGTGGTGGTGGGGACGAACTTCACCTTCGGGCGTGGCGCCCGCGGCCGCGCCGCCGATCTGGCGCGCATGGGGGAGCGCCTGGGGTTCGGCGTGGAGGTGGTCGAGCCGGTGGTGGTCGACGGTGGGCCCGTCTCGTCGAGCCGCATCCGGGAGCGCGTGCGCATCGCCGACATGCCGGGCGCGCGCCGCCTCATGGGGGCGCCGTACACCATGGGCGGCACGGTGGTGGCGCGCACCGGGCGGGGCCGGACCCTGGGCGTGCCCACCGCCAACCTGGTGCCGCCCGAGGGCAAGTGCCTGCCGCCGGAAGGCGTGTACGCCGTGTGGGTGCGCCTGCCGGACGGGCGGCGAGCGATGGGCGCGGCCGATCTGGGCAGGCGACCGACGTTCGAACAGGAGGGGGAGCTCTTGCTCGAGGTGCACGTCCTCGACGGCGCGCACGACCTGTACGGCAAGGCACTGGAGGTGGAGTTCGTGCGCTACGTCCGGCCCGACCGCGCCTTCCCCGGGGAGGGGGAGCTGGCCGCGGCGATGCGGGAGGACGTGGCCACCGTGCGCGCCGTGCTGAGCGCGGACGCGTCCGGCTCGCCCTGAGGGGGAACGCCCCCCGCCCTGCGGCGCGCGTTGAGACGGCCGACCGGGTGTGGTATGCTCACAGGGCGCATCCGCGTGGAAAGGGGATTCGGGTCGTGGCCCTCGAGGCGCAGGCGAAGAAGGACCTCATCGCGAGCTTTCGGGTGCACGAGACGGACACGGGCTCGCCCGAGGTCCAGGTGGCGATCCTGACCGAGCGCATCGCCATCCTCAACGAGCACCTGAAGACCCACCGCAAGGACTTCCACAGCCGCCGCGGCCTTCTACAGATGGTGGGCAAGCGGCGGGCGCTGCTCAACTACCTGCGCAGGGAGTCGCCCGAGCGGTACGAGGCGCTGGTGGACCGGTTGGGCTTGCGCCGCTAGGGCGCGAGCCAGCGGCGTGTGCGGGCCCCCGCCGGACGGGCGGGGGCCCCGGCGTATTGCCGCCGCACCGGTGTGGGCGCAAAGACACTTAGGGCGGTCGCGCCGTGCGCCGAGGACGGGGGAGGTGCCGGGGCGGCGGACCGTTGCTGCGTGGGCGGTTCGCGGCCGCGGAGGAAGCGGTCGCCTCACCTCGATCCACGTTCACCGGCCCAGCCGCCTTGGTAGAAGCGAGAGGGCGCGGGGCAGCCCCTGGGGGCGGCCCCGCGCCCGCGGCGCGACGGGACGAGGATCAGGGGGCCGTGACGGTGATCACGGTCTCCGCCTCGACGTCGCCCTGCGTGTAGGTGCCCGCCTGCAGGCCCTGGACGTTGCCCTTGACCGCCTCCAGGTAGGCCGTCGCCTTGCCCTGGGCCACGCCGACGTAGAAGGCGCCAAGGCCCAGCGCGGCCACGAGGATCTCGTCCCACGGGCTGGGGATGAGGCCCGTGCCGCCGAACGAGCCGATGTAGGAGACGATGCCGATCGCGACCAGAAATCCCACGAGCCACAGGCCGCCCGCGATCTCGCGCCCCGTCCACACGTTCTGGTGCACGTACAGGTCGAAGTAGACGAGGTAGAACATGAGCCCGCCGAGGGCGGCGCCGAGCACGATACCGGT
The DNA here is from genome assembly GCA_023512375.1 of Bacillota bacterium. Classification (GTDB taxonomy): domain Bacteria; phylum Bacillota; class Sulfobacillia; order JAJZYS01; family JAILZS01; genus JAILZS01. Next base: position 6,645 of record JAILZS010000035.1, read on the forward strand.
GGTGGGCCAGCCCGACCAGTAGATGATCAGGCTGGCGACGATGAAGGCGATGGGGGCGATCACGCCCAAGCCGCCAACCCGGGTCGGGCGCGGCAGGTCGGGGGCGTCGCGGCGCAGCACCATGACCGCGACCGGCCCGATGATGTACGTGAGCACCGTGGCGCTGGAGACGAAGCCCACGAGCTTGCTCCAGGACGGGAAGGGCAGGAGGAAGAGGAAGCCGAGGATGAGGCCGAGCACGAGGGCCGGGATCGGCACCCCCATGCGGGGCGAGAGGCGGCCGAAGATGCGGGGGAAGTACTGGTTGGCGCTCATGGCGTAGGCCACCCGGGCGGTGGTGGTGGTGTACACGAGACCCGTGCCGCCCGGGGAGATGACGCCGTCGACGTGGAGGAGGAACGCCAGCCAGGTGAGGTTGAGGACCGTGGCCAGGTTGGCGAACGGGGCGGAGAAGCTCACCTTGCCCCAGCCGTGCGCCAGCTGGCTGCCAGGTACGGCGTGGAGGAAGGCGAACTGCAGGAAGAAGTACACCACGGCGCCGATCACGATAGCGGCGATCACCGCCCGGGGCACGTCCCGCGCCGGGTTCCTCGCCTCACCCGCAAGGTCGACGGCCTGCCGGAAGCCCAGGTAGGAGAAGATGATGCCGGAGGAGGCGACGGCGCCGAACGTCCCGTTCAAGCCGAAGGGCGCGAAGCCGCCCGCGGCCTTGGGCACGCTTCCCTGGTGGGCGCTGACGAGGAGCATGACGATCGTCAGGGCGGGGATGGCGAACTTCCAGATCGTCACCGGCGTGTTCACGTACTTGAACATGCGCACGCCGGCGTTGTTGATGACGATGAACAGGAGGAGGAGCACGGCGGCGAGGAGGAAGCCCCAGCCGGTGAGGGAGCCGTTCGCGTAGATGCCCGGGATCCAGCCGCCCTGACCGGGCTGGTAGGCCAGGTACTGGATGACCGCTGTGGCCTCGATGGGCGGCACGCTCACGTAGGCGAGGTAGGCCGCCCAGGCCATGAGGTAGCTCACCATCGTCGTGTGCGTGTATTGCGGGTAGCGGGCGATGCCGCCTGCCTCGGGCAGCATGCCGCCCAGTTCTGCGTAGCAGAGGCCGATGAGGATGACGGCCACGGCGCCGATGAGCCAGGAGACGAGGGCGCTGGGTCCCGCGATGTTCGCGGCCGCCTGGGAGGCGAACAACCAGCCGGAGCCGATGATGCCGCCCAGGGAGGCCATGGTCAGGTCCAGGAGCGAGAGTTCCCGCCGATAGCGGGCGCGTCCCTCCGATCCCATGTCCCAATCCTCCTCAGGAAGATAGGGGATGCAACGGTTGCACGCCTCGGCCGAGGAAGAGGATGATGGCGGATGAAATGGGGGCGGGGACGGACGGCCGAGCACCGTCGCCGCCGCGTGTCTACGCGGTACGCGATTCTATTCGACGCTTGCCGGAAAACGCCTACAATTGCGAACGGAAGGCAGGGGGAGGACACGCGAACGCGGCGGCGACCGCGAAAGGCGGTCGCCGCCGCGCCGTGCCGTGGGGTTAGAAGCGCCGGGCGTGCGGCTCGCGCGGCTTGGCCTCGTTCACGGTGAGCTCCCGCCCACCGAGGAGGAAGCCGTTCATGGCGGCGATGACGCGCTCGGCGTCTTCCTCAGGCACCTCGACGAACCCGAATCCCCGGCTGCGCCCAGTCTCCCGGTCCGTGATGACGCGGGCCGAGATGACCTCGGCGTGGGCGGAGAACTCCTGGGCCAGCTCGTCCTCGCTGACCGACCAGGGCAGGTTGCCGACGTACAGGGTCTTGGTCACGCACTCGTCTCCTTCGCCCCGAAGGGCTGTCAACTCGGCGCCCCACACGGCACACAAAACGGGGCCCCGGTGCCCCCGGTGCCCCTTCCTCTTCATCCTCACCCGTAACCGGAGAGTCGGTGAAAGAAGGTGATCCTCGCGGAATCGTGCCCGTTGGTTTGCCGCCCCGAATGTAACACGCTCCCCAGCCCGCTGCAAGAGGCACGGCCATCCGGCCTGCCGCGGGTCAGGCCTCCTTGGGGCGCACGGCGGCCTCCCCCGCCCGGCACAGGGGGCACGCCTCCGGCGGCCAGTCGCGCGCGTCGTCCGCCAACAGGGCCACGGTGGGGTGGGCGAAGGGCAGGGTGTGGCGGCCGCGCCGCACCACCGCCGCCACCCCGACCACGCGCGCCCCCTCCGCCTCGGCGGCGGAGAGCGCCCGGTGTACGGAACCGCCCGTGGTGAGGACGTCCTCCACGGCGAGCACGCGCTCCCGGGGCGCGAGGCGGAAGCCCCGCCGAAGGCGCATCGTGCCGGGCTCGTCGCCCTTCTCGGCGAACATCGCCCTCGCCCCCAGGTGGCGGGCGACCTCGTACGCCAGGAGGATGCCGCCCATGGCGGGGCCCACCACGGCGTCCACCGGTCCCCAGCCGGCCTCCCGCACGCGCTCGGCCAAGGCAGCGCCGATCCAGGCGGCGGCGGGGGGCTGCTCGAACAACCGGGCCAGGAGGAAGAAGCGGTCGGCGTGCCGGCCGGACGTGAGGACGAAGTGCCCCTCGCGCAGCGCCCCCAGGTGCACGAGGAGGTCGCGCACCACCTCGGGGGTGGCCTCTGCGGGCGGCAGGGAGGGGGGGGTCACGCCGTCTCCCCCCCCGCCGCCGCCCGCGCCGCCGCCAGCACCGCCTGGGCGGCGGCGCGGGGATCGGGGGCGGCGGTGACGGGCCGTCCCACCACCAGGCTGTCCGCCCCGGCCGCGATGGCGGCGGCCGGGGTGGCGGTGCGGCGTTGGTCGTCGCCTGCCACCGCCGCCGGGCGCACGCCGGGCGTCACCAGGAGAGGCCCTGCGCCTACGGCGGCGCGCACGGCGGCCACCTCGGTGGGGGCGCACACCACGCCGTCGGCGCCGGCCTCCACGGCCAGGCGCGCCAGGTGGACGGCGGCGTCGGCGGGGGCGCGGTCCCAGCCCAGGCGGGCCAGGTCCTCCTCCGAATGGCTCGTGAGGATGGTCACCGCCAGGAGAAGCGGCGGGCGCAGCCCCGCCTCCGCCGCCGCCGCGGCGAGGGAGGCGCGGGCCCGGGCGAGCATCTCGCCTCCGCCTAGGGCGTGGGCGGTCACCGCGGTCGCCCCCAGGCGGGCAATGGCAACGGCCGCCCGCGCCACCGTCTGGGGGATGTCGTGCAATTTCGCGTCGAGCAGGACGGGCCGGTCGGCGGCGAGTTCCCGCACTAACGCGGGGCCGGTGGCGTAGACGAGCTCGAGGCCCACCTTGAGGCCGACGGGAAGGCCCGACAGGGTCCGGGCCAGGGCGCGGGCGCGGCGGGCGTCGGGGACGTCGAGGGCGCACCACACGAGGGGCATGGGGGGCACTCCGGTCACCTCCGGGGCGGCGGTTGGGGGTCGGGGTCGGCCTCGAGGGCGGCGAGGATCTCCACCGCCGCCAGCGGGTTGCGGAACAAGGCGGTGCCGACGGCCACCGCCCGCGCCCCGGCGGCGAAGAAGGCGCGGGCGTGCTCGGCCGTCTCCACCCCGCCCATGCCGATGATGGGCAGGTCGACGGCGTCGGCGCACTCGCGCACCGCGAGAAGGGCGACCGGCCGCAGGGCGGCGCCCGACAGGCCCCCGGCGCCCGCCCCCAGACGGGGGCGGCCGGTGCGGTCGAGCGCCAGGGCCGGAAGGGTGTTCACCAGCGACAGCGCATCCGCCCCCGCGTCGGCGACCGCCCGAGCGAGGGCGCGGCGGTCGGGGGGAGCGGGCGGCAGCTTCACCCACAAGGGGAGGCGCGTCACCCGGCGCACGGCCGCCACCAGGCCTGCCACCGCCCGGGGATCGGTGCCGTAGCGCAGGCCGTCGGGCACGTTCGGGCAGGAGACGTTGACCTCCAGGGCGGCCACGTGCGGGCTCAGGTCGGCCCGCCGGGCGACGGCGACGAAGTCGTCCTCGTCGTGGCCGACGACGTTGAGCACCACCGTGCAGCCGCGCTCGGCGAGGGAGCGCGCAGGCCCGGCCAGGACCGCCTCCACGCCGGGGTTTTCCAGCCCGACGGCGTTGAGGAGGCCGCCGTCCACCGCCGCCACCCGGGGGGGCGGGTTGCCGGGCCAGGGCACGGGAGAGGTGCCCTTCAGGACGACGGCCCCCAGGCGGGCGGGGTCGAACAGTTCGAGATACCGGCCGCCGTAGCCGAAGGGCCCCGACGCCAGGAGGACCGGGTTGGCCAGGCGCAACCCTCGGCCCAGGTCGACGGCCGCCGCACTCACCCCAGGGCCACCTCCCCGGCGGGGAACACGGGGCCGTCGGCGCAGGCCCGGGCGTAGGGTCGGCGGGGGTCGGGAGGACGGCGGAGAGGGACGGGGCAGCCGTAGCAGGCGCCCACGCCGCACGCCATGGCCACCTCCAGGGCCAGGAAGGCGCGCGGACCCTGCCGGCCCGGCTTGCCCAGGGCGCGGTCCAGTCGGGCCAGGGCGGGCTCGGGTGCGGCGGCGTAGAGGACGTCGTCCGTCCCCGCCCGCGCCAGCGCCGCCTCCACGGCGGGCCAGCCGCCGCCCCGTCGGCGCTCGATGCGCACGCCGGGCAGGCGGAAGGCGGCGAGGGCGGCGAAGTGGGCGTCGTCGTCACCGCCCACGAAGAGCGTCACCCCGCCCGCCTCCCCCAACAGCCGGACGAGAAGGTGGAGGGGCGCGATGCGCCCGCTCTCGGCCACCGCGAAGGCACGAGCACCCAGGGGCGGGGGAGGGAAGGGGCGGCCGAGGGGGCCGAAGAGGCGGACCGCCTGCCCCGCCCGACGGCGGGCCAGGAGGGCCGCCACCGGCCGCCCCTGGGGGCGGAGGAGGAGGGTGAAGCCGCCCCCCGCCAGGGTGCGGAAGGGAGTGAACGGATGGGGGAGGGCGGAGTCGCCAAGGTCCACCATGACGAACTGACCGGGGGCGGCGGGCGGCAGGCCGGGGGGGAACTCCACCTCCAGGACGCCGCCCGCGTATCGCCGCACCCGCCCCGGCCTCAGGTCGGCGAGGGCGGGAGACGGCGCCTGCCAGGGGTTCACGCCGGCACCTCCGGCGCCTCGCGCGGGCCGTCCGCGCGGGCGAGGAAGGCCTGCAGGGGCTCGGGCGGCCGGGGCGGCCGGTCGGCCCGGGCCAGGACCTGGGCCAGGAGACGCCCTGTGTCCAGGGAGGTGACGCAAGGCACCCCGCGCTCCACGGCGGCGCGGCGGATGCGGAAGCCGTCCCGCTCCGGCTGGCGCCCCTGGGTGATCGTGTTCACCACCAGGGCGATGTCCCCCGCCATGAGCCGGTCGAGCACGTCGGGGCTTCCGCGCCCCACCTTGTGCAGGCGCGTCACCTCCAGGCCGGCGGCGGCGAAGGCGCGGGCCGTGCCCTCTGTCGCCCACAGCTGGTAGCCGTGGGCGGACAGGGTGCGGGCAATGGCCACCGCCTCCGCCTTGTCGCGGTCGGCCACGGTGAACAGCACCCCCCGTCCGCGCCCCACCACCATGCCCGCGGCGGTAAGGGCGACGCGCGCCGCCTCGATCGCGTCGTCCGCCAGGGCCATGACCTCGCCCGTGGACTTCATCTCCGGGCCGACCGCCGCCTCCACCCGGGGCAGATGGCCGAAGGACCAGACGGGCACCTTGACCGCAACGTGCGGTGGCGGCGGCATGAGCCCGCCCTCCAGTCCCAGGTCGGCGAGGCTGCGCCCGAGCGCGAGGGCGGCGGCCCAGGCGGCCAGGGGCCGACCCGTGGCCTTCTCCAGGACGGGCACGGTGCGGCTGGCGCGCGGGTTCACCTCGAGCACCCCGAGGTCGCCCGTGGGGGCGACGACGAACTGGATGTTGAGCAGGCCGCGGATGGACAAGGCCCGCGCCAGGTGGCGGGCGATGGCGACCGCCGCCTCCTGGGCGCGGGGGTCGAGGTCGGGGGCGGGGAAGACGGCGATCGAGTCGCCGCTGTGCACGCCGGCGCGCTCCACGTGGGCGAAGATGCCGCACACGGCGGCATCCTGGCCGTCCGCCAAGGCGTCCAGCTCGAGTTCGCGCCCGCCGATGTAGCGGTCGATGCGGATCGGACGGTCGGGGTAGGCGGCGATGGCCTCGGCCAGGTAGGCGCGCAGGTCGTCGACCCCCTCCACCACGGTCATGGCCCGACCGCCGATGACGAACGACGGACGCACCATGGCGGGGAATCCCACCTCCCGGGCCCGCGCCACGGCCTCGTCCAGGCCGCGCGCCGTGCCGCCGGCGGGGCGGGCGATGCCCAGCGACTCGAGCACGCGGTCGAAGCGCTCGCGGTCCTCGGCCAGGTCGATGCCCTCCGCTTGGGTGCCCAGGATGGGCACGCCCGCCTCCCGCAGGGAGGCGGCCAGGTTCACCCCCGTCTGGCCGGCGAACTGCACCATCACGCCCACGGCGCGGGTGCGGTCGACCACCTCAACTACGTCCTCCAGCGTGAGCGGCTCGAACACCAGGCTGTCGGACCGCGCCGCGTCGGTCGACACCGTCTCCGGGTTGGTGTTCATCATCACCGCCGCGTACCCGAGGCGGCGGACGGCGTCGAGCGCGTGCACGGCGGAGCAGTCGAACTCGATGCCCTGGCCGATGCGGATGGGGCCGGAACCGAGGATGAGCACGGCCGGCCGGTCGAGGGCGGGCGACTCGTCCTCCTCCTCGTACGTGGCGTACGAGTACGGCGTGTCGGCGGCGAACTCGGCCGCGCACGTGTCCACCCGCTTGTAGGTGGGCCGCACCCCCAGGGCGTGACGGCGCGCCCGCACCTCGGCCTCGGCGGCGCCGGTGAGCTCGGCCACGCGGGCGTCGGAGAAGCCGTCCCGCTTGGCGGCCCGCATGGCCTCCCGATCCAGCCCGGCCAAGCCCCGGGCGCGGATGTCCGCCTCGGCCGCCACAAGGCGCGCCATCTCCTGCAGGAAGAACGGGGCGATGCGGCTGCGGCGGGCCACCTCCTCGACGCTGGCCCCCCGGCGCAACACCTCCGCCAGGTAGAAGAGACGGCGGTCGTGGGCGGTCTCCACCCCGGCCCACACCTGGCGGTCCGCCATGGCCTCGAGCCCCGGCAGGGAGAGCCCGGCCACCCCCAGGTCGGCCGCGCGCACCGCTTTCTGCAAGGCGCTGCGGAAAGTGCGGTCGATGGCCATGGCCTCACCCGTGGCGCGCATCTCCGTGCCCAGGCGGCGGTTGGCGGCCTGGAACTTGTCGAACGGCCAGCGCGGCACCTTGACCACCACGTAGTCGACGGCCGGCTCCAGGGCGGCCGGCGTCCCCTTCGCCACCGGGTTGGCCATTTCGGCCAGCGTCCGGCCCAGGGCAAGGCGGGCGGCGACGCGGGCGATGGGGTAGCCCGTGGCCTTGGAGGCGAGGGCGGAGGACCGGCTGACGCGCGGGTTCACCTCGATGACCGTGTAGCGCTCGCGGTCGGGCGAGACGCCGAACTGGACGTTGGCGCCCCCCACCAGGCCGAGGGCGTGGGCGATGCGCAGGGCGGAGCGGCGCAGGGTCTGGACCACGGGGTCGGGGAGGGTGAGGATGGGGGCCACCACCACGGAATCGCCGGTGTGCACCCCGACCGGGTCGACGTTCTCCATCGTGCACACGGCGATGGCGCTCCCCTCGCCGTCGCGCAGCACCTCGATCTCCACCTCGGTCCAGCCCTCGATGGATCGTTCGAGCAGCGCTTGGCGCACGGGGGAGAGGGTGAGGGCGCGCCCCAACACCTCGTCCAGCTCCGCCTCGGTGCGCACGAGCCCGCCTCCGGTGCCGCCCAGGGTGAAGGCGGGGCGTACGACGAGAGGCAGGCCGTGGCGGTCGGCGAACGCCCGCCCCGCCTCGATCGACCCCACCGCTTGGCTGTCCGGCACCGGTTCGCCGATCTCCAGCATCAGGGCGCGGAAGCGGGCCCGGTCCTCGGCGGCGCGGATGGCGCTCAGAGGGGTGCCCAGGACCTGGACCCCCAGGCGGGCGAGGTCCCCGCGATCGTCCAAGGCCACGGCCAGATTGAGGCCCGCCTGGCCTCCCAGGGTGGGCAGCAGGCCGTCGGGACGCTCCCTCTCCAGCACGGCCGCCAGGCTGTCCGGCGTGAGCGGTTCCAGGTAGACGCGATCCGCCAATCCCGGGTCGGTCATCACCGTCGCCGGGTTGGGGTTGACGAGGACGACCTCCACGCCCTCCTCGTGCAGGGCCTCCACCGCCTGGGTGCCGGCGTAGTCGAACTCCGCCCCCTGGCCGATGGTGATGGGCCCGGAACCGATCACCACCACCCGCCGCCGCGTCATGCCTGCCCCTCCCCTCGCCGCACCTGCTCCAAAAACGCCTCCAGGGCGGCGTCGGCCTCGCGCGGCCCGGGGGCGCCCTCGGGATGGAACTGCAGGCTCACCACCGGCAGTTGGCGATGGCGCAGCCCTTCCACCGTGCCGTCGGTGAGGTCGCGCGCCGTCACCTCCAGTTCTGCGGGCAGGCCGTCCTCCGCCACGGCGTAGCCGTGGTTGTGCGAGGTGATCCAGGTCCTGCCCGTCGTCAGGTGGCGGACGGGGTGGTTGACGCCCCGGTGGCCGAAGGGAAGCTTGAACGTACGCGCCCCGAAGGCGGTGGCCAACAGCTGGTGGCCGAGGCAGATGCCGAAGGTGGGGCGCTCTTCCGCGAGGGCCCGGACGAGCGGTACGAGGTCGACCATCTCCGCCGGGTCGCCGGGACCGTTGGAGAGCACCACGGCGTCGGCGTCGCGGACGATCGCCTCCACCCCCGCCTCCGGCCGGAAGGTGCGGACGCGCACGCCCGGCTGGCGGGCCAGCATCTCGATCACAGCGCGCTTGGCCCCCAGGTCGACGACGCTCACCCGGAGGTCGCCCTCGCCCGCCCGGGCGGGTTCGCCAGCCGCTCGCAGGGGGTCTGGGTGGGCGCTGTGGCCAGGATCGGGCGCCACCCCCTCCCATCCCGCCGCCACGGTGCCCAGGACCGTGCCTCGGGTGCGCAGGTGGCGGATGAGCGAGCGCGTGTCGACCCCCGCCAGGAGGGGGATGCCGAAGCGGGCGAGGAAGTGGTCCAGGGGCTCGGCGTCCGGCGGCGGAGGCGCCAGGTCCCGCACCACGAGGGCGTGGATCATGGGCGCGCGCGACTGCACCTCGTCCGCGGGCACGCCGTAGATACCGGCCTGGGGGTAGGCGAGGACGAGGATCTGGTCCTGGTACGAGGGATCGGTGATGGCTTCGGGGTAGCCGCCCATGGCGGTGGTGAACACCACCTCCGCTGCGAGCGGGTGCGGCGCCGGCGCGGCGCCGTACAGGTGGCCGCGGTAGCGCGTGCCGTCGGCCAGCGTGAGGCAGCCGGCCACGGGGGCGTCGTCGGTGGAGCTCGTCATGGGCACGCGCCTTCCTCCTTGGGCAAGAGAATCCCCGCCGGGCGGCCGGTCAGGCGCCTGCCCCGGAACGGGGTGGAACGGCCGCGGGAGGCGAACCGGTCGGGGTCGACCTCCCACGGCGCCTCGGGGTCGAGAAGGGTGAGGGCCAACGGCGCCCCTTCGGCGATGCGCTCGGGGGGGCGGCCTAGGACGCGGGCCGGACCGTAGGCGAACCGGTCGACGAACGCCGCAAGGGGCAGGCGGCCGGCCCGCACCTCGGCGAACAGCAGGGCGACCGCGCTGTCCAAGCCGCTGATGCCGGGCGGGGCGGAGGCGAAGGGGGCGGCCTTCTCCTCCGGCGCGTGGGGCGCATGGTCCGTGGCCACCGCGTCGATCACCCCGTCCACCAGGCCCTGCCAGACGGCCTGCCGGTCGCCCTCTTCCCGCAGGGGCGGGTTCACGCGGGCGGCAGCGCCAAAGGCGGCCACCGCCTCCTCCGTGAGCAGCAGGTGGTGGGGGGTGGCCTCAGCCGTGACCGGAAGGCCACGCCGGCGCGCCTCACGCACCACCTCCACCGCGGCGGCGGTGCTCACGTGCTGCAGGTGCAGGCGCGCCCCGGCGGCCGCCGCCAGGGCCACGTCCCGCGCCGCCTGCGCCGCCTCCGCCGCCGCCGGCCGGGGCGGAAGGCCGAGCGAACGCCCCACCGGGCCGTCGTGGGCCACGCCGTCGGCGCATAGGTCGGGGTCCTCCGCGTGGTCGAGGACGCACAGCCCGGCCTGCCGCGCCCCCTTGAGGGCGGCGAACAGGACGGCGGCGCTTCGCACCGGCCGGCCGTCGTCGCTCAGCGCCACCGCCCCCGCCGCCCGCAGTGCGGCGGCGTCGGTGGGCGTCTCGCCCATGAGGCCCCGGGTGAGGGCGGCCGTCGGCCAGACGCGCGCCCCGCCCAGGGCGCGCGCCTGCCGGGCGCGGGCCAGGGCGTCGGCGACGGCCGCGGGGGAGTCCACGGGCGGGCGGGTGTTGGCCATCGCCACCACGGCCGTGAACCCCCCCCGCGCCGCCGCCAAGGCGCCTGTCGTCATGTCCTCCTTGTGCGTCTCACCGGGCTCCCGCAGGTGGACGTGCAGGTCGATGAACCCCGGCAGGGCCCACAGGCCGCCGCCTTCCACCACCTCTGCCCCGCCGGCCGGCAGGCCGCGACCGATGGCCGCCACGTGCCCGTCCTCCGCCAGGAGGTCCGCCACCCGGTCGAGCCCCAGGGCAGGGTCGTACAGGCGCGCGGCGCGCAAAAGAAGGCGGGCGCTCACGCCCGCCCTCCGGCGCCCGCGAACGGAAAGGGGAACGGCTCTGGGCATCTCTGCCCGCCGTTCCCCCGCCGCCGTCGCATGGCCGCCCTCCCTCTGCCGGCGCCCCTCTCCGTGTCGGCCCCACGGTCGGCGCGCCCAGGCCGGGGCGCGGCCGCCTCTCGGCAGCCGGGCCCCGCAAGTCCCTTCAACGTAGACTAGGCTTCCGCACCCCCCGTGTCAAGGTGCCGTAGGGAGGGCCGCGCCCGGGCCCCGCGCCGGCGAGCGGCCCGACGGCCAGACGGCCACCCCGCCGGGCACCGGCAAGGCCAGCACCGTCTGGACCCGTACACCGTGCGACACCACGGCGGCCGCGGCGGCGAGGGGAAGGGAGGCACGCCACGCGATCGACAGCGTGCTCACGCTCCCCTTGCTCGGCGACGTGGCCGTCTGCTCCCCCGTGACGACCAGGTCCACCTGGCGGCCGTCCACCGTGACCGACGGAAGGGCGGTGAGCGTAGAGCCCTGGCCGAGGTACAGCGTCAGCGGGAACAGCCGCCGCCACAGGCCCGGCCCGCGCACCACCTCGGGCTCGGGCGCGGGGGCGGTGAGCGCAAGGGTCGCCCCCCGCGGGCCGAGGGCCACGAGCCGGACCGTCGTCCGCCCGCGCCGCATCACCACCGTGCCGCCCCGTTCGCCCGCCAGGCGCAGCGCGAGGGGGAGGCGCGCGACCCGCACCACCTGCAGGCCCGCCACCTGGAGGCGAAGGCCGCCGGGCGGAAGCGACGCGACGGTGCCCTGGTACGTGAGGGTGAAGGGATGCGTGCCGGCGCCGGACGGCGGGTCGCGCATGCCCGTGGAGCAGGACGTCTGGCCCGGAAGGCATCCCAGAAGGTCGACGGAGGGCCAACGGTCGCCGGCAATGAGGTGCACCTTGCCCGTCACGGTGACCCCGGTCGAGGTGACGGTGAGGGCGTCGAGTTCGAGCCAGCGCCGGCCGAGGGCGTAGCGCGTGGGATCGATGACGCGCTCCAGGACGACGGGCCGGTACACCGACGCGGGCACGCGCCACGTCAGGACCACCGGGCGGAACCCCTGCACGGCCGCGAAGGCGCCCGACGCCCCCACGAGCAGCGGCCGGGCCGGTTCGGCGGTGTTCGCCGGCAGGGGGGCGACCTCGAGCACGGTGAAGCTGACCCGGAGGGGCGGGTGCCGCGTGGGCGCAAGCGCGCCCACCATCTTCGGGAGCATGAACACCATGGCGACTCGCCCGCCTGCCAGCCAGTGGGCGTCTTCGGGTTCGACGGCATACGACGGGCCGCCGCGCCGCATGGTGACGCGGGCCCGCACGGGGTCGAAGAGGCCGCCCGCCCCACCCGCCGGCAACAGCTCGGCGACGAGGTACGTGCCGTTGTCCGTCGGCCAGTAGCCCACGAGGCGCAGGCGCGTCGTGGTGGCGAGGCGGCGGCTCAGGCGGAGCGGCGCGGCTTGTCCGAGGGAGAGGGCGTCTTGGTACCCGGGAAGGTTGTCCTTCAGATAGAGATCGAGGGAGGGGTAGACGTGGGGCGGGGCGCTGCGCAAGCCCACGATGAAGCAGCGCGAGGCCGCCGCCCGCCAGCAGGGCGAGCGCCACGAGCACCCCCGCGGTCCAGAGGAGCGTCCGGCGGAGCCTTCGGAGCGCCGGTACAGGGGAGGCGACAAGCGGGCCCGGCACCGGGCCGGCCGGGGCCCGGGTTCTCTCCGCCGTGTCCGCTGCCGCCCGCACCAACGCCCGGCAAGCCGGGCACCCCTCCAGGTGGGCGGACAGGGCCGCCTCCGTCTCGGGTGCGACCAAGCCCTCGGCGCGAAGGGGCAGAAGGTCGCGCACGACGGCGCACGGCAGATCGCCTGGGCGATGATCCACGTCGCTCTCCCCCTCGGCCGGTCAGGTCCCCGGGCGGCCGCCCGCCGCAGAGGGCGGACGCATCTTGCTCCGCAGGCGGGCCATGAGGCGGAAGTGGCGCACCCGCGCGGCGTTGGGCGTGATGCCGAGGGCGCGCGCCACCTCCGCGTAGGGCCAGTCGGCCACCGTCCGGAGCCAGATCAGCGCCCTGTCCTCCGGCGCCAGGCCGGCCAGCAGGTCCAAAGCTCCGCCCTCGTCCGGCCTCGGTGCCGGCGGGGGCTCAGGTGTCTCGGCCATACGCGCCAGCGCGCGGCGGTCCCGGGATGCGCGCTCGCGGGCGCGAATGAGGCGCCGCAGGGCGATCCCGCACAGCCAGGCGCGGGGCGAAGCGGTGCCGCGGTAGCCGGCGATGCCGAGTGAGGCGTGGAGGAACGTCTCTTGGGTGAGGTCGTCGGCCTGGGCGTCGTCGGCCCCGAGCGCGAGCAGGAAGCGGCGGACCGCTGGCGCCTCCGCCCGGTACCAGGCCTCCAGGTCGTCGACCACCGGCACCGCGCTGCGCCCCCTCGCCCCGTAGTGCCGTCCGCTCGCCGGAATGTTACACATACGGCGGCGCAGGCCGAGGCGGCCCGCCGCTGGCCGGCCGCCTCGGCCGATGGCTCGCGGCCGGCGGGCGCCGCCGGCAGGCACGCCTCAGCCGGTGACCAGGCGGGCGCCGTCCTCCGCCCCCTCGGCGTGGCCTGGGCGGACGGCGCGCATGGGGGCGCTGCGCACCCCGACGCCCGCCGCCCCCAATTCCAATAGCGCCGTCACGACGCCGGCGTGGGAGAACAGCTGGGGGAAGTTGCCCCGGGGCGACCCGTCGGCGCTGTCGGCGTGCTCGCCGAGAAGGCCCAGGTCGGTGGCGTGGGCGAGGGCGCCGTCGATCACCTCCCACGCCCGCTCCCATTCCCCGCGCCGGCCCAACACGCGCGCCAGCCAGAAGGAGCCCAGGACGAAGGGGTGGCGGGCGTCGCCCAACATGTCGCTGCGGTAACGGTAGACCCACGGCCCGACGCGCAGCTCCCGCTCGATGCGCTCCAGCGTGGCGTCGAAGCGGGGGTCGCGTGCGTCGACGAAACCGTAGAGGGGGAGGAGCAGCAGGCTGGCGTCGGGGGCGGACGAGCCATAGCTCTGCCCGTATGCCGACGTGACGGGGTCCACCGCCGACTCGTCGATGCTCCGCCGCACGCGCTCGGCCTCCTCGCGCCAGGCCTGGGCGCGCCGGTGGTGACCGAAGAGCGCGGCCAGGCGCGCCCCCTCGGTGAGCGCGACCCAGCACATGAGCTTGGAATGCGTGTAGTGGCGGTCCTGGCCCCGAAACTCCCACAGGCTGGCGTCGGGAGCGTTCCACTGCCGCGCCACCCAGTCCACCATGGCCATGAGGGCCTGCTCGTGGTAGCGCACGAACTCGCTGTCGCCCGTGGCGTCAAGGTAGCGCCCCACAGCCCACAGGAAATCTCCCTCGATGTCGAGCTGCAGCTGACCCGTGGCGGCGTTGCCCGCCCGCACCGGCCGGCTTCCCTGGTGTCCCGCCAGCCAGAGGAGCTCCTCCTCGCCCACCACCGGCGTACCGTCCACCTGGGTGAACGGGCGGCGGAAGGGCTTGCCGCCCAGATCCACGCTGTTGAGCATGAACTCCAGGTAGCGGCGGGCCGCCACGCGGTCCCCGGCCAGGAGGAAGGCCTCCGCCGCGTACGCGGCGTCGCGCACCCACACGTAGCGGTAGTCCCACTGGCGGGCGTCGCCCGGCGACTCGGGCAGGGAGGTGGTGGGGGCGGCGACGATGGCGCCCGTGGGGCGGAAGGTGAGGGCGTGCAGCACCTGCAGGGAGCGCAGGAGGGCGTCGGCGTGGGGGCCGGAGTAGTCCGGTACGGGGAAGCTGCGCCAGAACTGGATCTCGCGCCGCATGGCCGCCTCCGGGCTCTCGCTCAGGCGGTCGAGGACCGCCTGATCGTAGGCCGGATCGGTGCTGTAACGGAGGATGAGCTCGTACCGGCCGGGCTCGAGGCGGAAGGTGTGCTCTCCCTCGCGCCGCCACGCCCCGTGGCCGCGCACGCGCAGGAGGAGGGCCTCGGCGCCGCCGGGACGGGCGAAGATGCCGCCGTCCGGGCCCAGGACGTAGGCGGGCGCGATCTGGCCGTAGTGGAAGGCGGGGTCGACGTCCACGACCACCGGTCCGTCCGCATGCACGACCCGGCGCAGCTCGGTGCGGCCCACGGGCAGGTAGTCGTAGCTGCGTACCGCGCCCCCCGGCGCCGCCCAGAGCGTGGTCAGGACGTTGGAGCCGGCTACGTAGCGCCGCTCCACCACCTGCCCGCCCGGCGGCTCGAGGCGGAAGGAGCCGCCGCGCCGCTCGTCGAGGAGGCGGGCGAACACGGAGGGGCTGTCGAAGCGCGGGAATGCGAGCCAGTCCACGCTTCCCTCCGGGGACACGAGGGCGGCGGTGTAGGCGTTGGACAGAAGACCGTAGTACGGCACGCGCGCCAGAACGAACGCCCTCCTTCCCGCTGTCGGAACGCCCGGGTCCTTCTGCGTGGCCGGCGCGGTTCTTCAGCCGGCGCGGTTCGACACGTCAGGCGCCGTTCCTCCGCCGGCCGGCCGCGGCCGCGGGGGTGGCGGCCGTTTCCGGCGCCGCCGGCGGCGGACGGCGGTACAGGTCGGTGGTGGCGGCCAGGACGAGGGCCCCCCCGCCCATGGCCCAGGGCCCGAGGCGGACGTGCAGCCACAGGGCGGCGGCGACGGCCGCGGCGACAGGTTCGGCGTTGGCGAACAGCGCCGTCTCCGCCGCCGTGAGCGCGCCCATGCTCGCCATGTACAGGGTGAACGGAACCAGCGTTCCCAGGATGGCGACGAAGCCCGCCTCCGCCAGCACCTCGGTATGTGCCGCCGCCGGCGGCCAGGGCGCGGGCCTGAGGAGGAGCGCGCCGGCCCCGCCGCCGAGCAGCATGCCCCACGCCAGGACGGCGAGCGCGCCGTGGCGGCGCACGAGGGGGGCGGGAAGGATCGTGTTCACGGCCAGGGAGACCGCGGCCGCCAGCCCCCACAGCAGGCCGGGGAGGGGGACGGCGAGATCCGTGGGCGAGCCGTCGGTCGCCAGGAGGGCGATACCGGCCAGGGCGGCGGCCACCGCCGCCGCCTGACGCAGGGTGGGGGTACGCCGGGCGCGCGCCGCCCCCCACACCACCACCAGGGCCGAGCCCACATACTGGAGGAAGGTGGCGGCGGCGGCGTTGCTCGCCCGGATGGCGGCCAGGTAGGTGAACTGGACGGCGAACAGGCCCAGGAGGGAGAAGGCGACGAGGTGGGCGGCTTCAGCCCGCGTGCGCCACGGCGCCGCCAGCGCGTGCCCTCCCAGGCGGACGGCGGCGAGGAGGGCCAGGGCCCCGCCCGCCACGAGCATGCGCAGGCAGACGAGCCAGGCGGCGCCGACGCCGGCGCCCTGCATGAGCGACTGGGCCACCGTACCGGAGAGGCCCCACAGCGCCGCGGCCGAGAAGACCATGGCGGCGGCGCGGGCGCGGGGGGAGTCGAGTCGGCGCATGCGGGCACATTCGCCGCCCGCGCCGCCGCCCCTGGCGGTGCGCATGCCGGGACGTGGGGCGGGCGACGCTGGATGGGGGGTGAGCGCGTGGGCGAGACGGGGGCGACCCGCCGGCGGCCGAGCGGCCTGGGGTTCGGGAGGTGGGCGGGCGCCGCCGGCGCCGCCCTTCTGGCCTGGGCGGGGGTGGGCGCTGGCACGGCTCGGGGCGCGCCGCCCCCAGCCATCGAGCGGGGCCCGGCGGAGGTGCGAGCCGTCGCGTTCGCCTGCAACGTCGTCTGGGGCACGCCCTACGTCCTCCCCATCGCCCGGGCCTTCCGGCAGGCGGGGGGTCGCCTCACCTTCTTCCTCGGGGGGCGGTGGGCGGCTTCCCACCCCTCCGAGGCCCGCGCCCTCGCCGCCATGGGGATGGAGATCGCCAGCCACGGAGACGCCCACCGCCATGTCGGCCGCCTCTCCCTGGTGGACAACCTGACCGAGATCGACCGCGCCAACGCCGCCATCGAGGCCGCGACAGGGGTCCGGCCCCGCCTGTACGCGCCCGCCTACGGCGAGGTGTCCGGCGCCGTGCTCGAGGCCGCCGCTCTGCGCTCCATGCCCGTGGTGCTTTGGAGCGTGGACACGGTGGACTGGCGCCCGTCCCACACGCCCGAGATCATCCGCCGCCGCGTCCTCGCCCGCCTCTCCCCCGGGGCGATCGTCCTCATCCACCCCACCGACCGCACCCTGGCCGCCCTGCCCGCCCTGCTCCAGGAGATCCGGGCCCGCGGGTACGCCCTCACCACGGTGTCGGACCTGATGGCCGGGGCGCGGGAAGGAACGGCGCGCAGGGGGGCGAAGGGTACGGGTAAGCGGTCCGGACCGGCGCCGGCGCCGTCCCTGCCGCCGGGGCGCGCGCGGCGGATGGCCGGCTCTTGACCCGCGAGAGGCCGTCTCGCCGTCGCAGCGGCGGAGAGCGCCCGCAGTGCCCCAGCCCCCCGGCGCCCGGGATCGGCAGGCATGCGGGGCTTGGGCGTCGGGGGAGCGGGTCCCCAACGGGGAGGGTTTGTGCTGGAGCGTCTCCGGTTGGAAAGCGGTGTGCGCGTCGTCCTCGACCCCGTGCCCGACCGGCGCTCCGTCGCCGTGGGCATGTTCGTCGCCGGCGGGTCCCGTCTCGACCCGGCAGGCCAGAGCGGCCTTGCCCACTACCTGGAGCACGCCGTCTTCCGCGGCGCCAACGGGCGGAGCGGGCGCGACATGAACCGGGCCGTGGACGAGCGGGGCGGGGCGTGGAACGGGTACACGGACAAGGAGCTCACCTGGTTCGTGTGCGACGCCCTGGCGGAGGACGTGGCCTTCGCCGTCGACCTGCTCTCGGACATCGTCCTGGCGCCCGACTTCCCGCCCGACCTGTGCGAGCGCGAGCTCGAGGTGGTGCAGGCGGAGGCCGAGGAGGCGGCGGACGACGGGGAGGAGCGCGTGCACGACCTCCTCGACGCCGCCCTGTGGCCGCGCAGCCCCTACGCCCGCCCGGTCGTCGGGCTGGAGGAGGAGGTGGCGCGCCTCACCGTGGCCGACCTGCGCGCCCACCACGCCCGCACCTTCCGGCCCGAGCGCACCTGCGCGGTCGTCTCCGGCGCCTTCGACCCTGCGGCCGTGCGCGCCCACCTGGCCGCGCGCCTGGGCGGGTGGCGGGCCACGGGCGCGGGCGCGACGCCTCCCCCCACCGCTCCGGGCCTGGTGGCCCGCACGGCCCAGAGCGCCCACCTGAGCCAGGTGCACCTGTGCCTGGCGGTGCCGGGCCCCACGCGGACCGACCCCCGCCTCATGGCCGCCCACGTCCTGGCCGAGGCCCTGGGGGGCGGGCCGGCGTCGCGCCTGTTCGAACGCCTGCGCGACGACCACGCCCTTGCCTACACGGTGTACGCCGAGGTCCAGCCCTACACCGACCGCGGCTTCACCGGCGCCTACGTGGCGGTGGCGCCCGAGCTCCTGGACGAGGCGGCCGCCCTGCTGGCGTCCGAGCTCTCCCGCCTGGGGCGCGACGGCCTCGAGCGGGCGGAGGTGGAGCGGGCCAAGGCGGCGCTCCGCGGCGCCTGGCTCATGGACGAGGAGTCGGTGGCGGCGCGCATGCACCGCCTGGGGGAGGAGGAGCTCCTGGCGGGGGGGGCGCGCCCCATGGAGGCGTGGCTGGAGCGCCTGGCGGCCGTGGAGGCGGAGGAGGTGAACGCCTTGGCGCGCGCCCTGTGGCCGCCCGGGGCGGCGGCGCGATGGGTGGCGCTGGGGCCGCTCGCGCCCGGATGGCGGCCGCGCGCCCATCTGCGGGCGGTATGAGGACCGGCCCCCCGCCCGAGAGGCCCGTCCTGCGCCTACGGCGCCTCCCCCACGGGGAGGGCCTTCCCCTCCCCGCCTACCAGAGCGCGGGTGCGGCCGGCCTCGACCTGCCCGCGGCGGCCGACGTCACCCTGGCGCCGGGGGAGCGCGCCCTGGTGCCGACGGGCTTCGCCATCGCCGTACCGCACGGCTACGTGGGCGACGTGCGGCCGCGCAGCGGCCTGGCCCTTCGGCGTGGCGTCACGACCCTCAACTCCCCTGGCACGATCGACGCCGACTACCGGGGCGAGGTGCGCGTCCTCCTGGTCAACCTGGGGGAGAGCACGGTCGTCCTCCGGCGGGGGGACCGCATCGCCCAGCTTGTGCTCGTGCCCGTGGCGGCCGCCGCCGTGCGGGAGGTGGCCGAGCTGGACGGGACGTCGCGCGGGGAGGGCGGCTTCGGCCACACCGGCCTGGGGGCGCGGCATGGGGCGGCGGGCCGCGACGTAGAAGGGGGGTAGGGGAAGGGGGGCGGCGGCGTGCGCATGTCGGAACTGGCGGCGAAGGAGATCGTCAACCTCCTCACGGGCGAGCGGCTGGGCGCGGTGGGCGAGTGCGACCTCCTGTTGGACGAGGACAGCGGGCGCATCCGCGCCTTCGCCCTGCCCGCGCGCCGCGGCCTTTGGCTCAGCCGGCCCGCGCGCACCATCGCCTGGGAGGCGGTGCGCCGCATCGGGCCCGAAGTGGTGATCGTGGAGCTCGAGGAGGGGCAGGGGAGCGCACCGGTCGGATAGGGCGGCGTAGGACGGACACACTAGCCCCCGAAAGGGGGCCGACCATGGCGCAGGAGTGTTCGGTGTTCGGCGTGTTCCGCGACCGGGACCAGGCGGCGCAGGCGGTGCGCCGCTTGGAAGGGGCGCAGTTCACGGAGCGGGAGGTTTCCCTCGTGGCGCGCGACGACGCGGCCGGCGGCACCCGGCGGGACCCGGTGCACGACGGCACGGCCTGGGGTGCGGGCGTGGGCGGCGCCGCAGGCCTGCTGGCCGGCCTGGGGGCGCTGGCCATCCCGGGCATCGGCCCCATCGTCGCCGCCGGACCGATCGCCGCCGCCCTCACGGGGGTGGGCGCTGGCGGCCTGGCGGGAGGCCTGATGGACTGGGGCATCCCGGCCGAGGCCGGCCACCGTCTGGAGGCCGACGTGAAGCGGGGCGAAGCGGTGGTGCTCGTGCGCTGCGACTCGGGGCGGGCGCGCGAGGCGGAGCGGGCGCTGCGCGACAGCGGCGCGCACGACGTGGAGGTGCACGGCGAGCGGGGCCGGTGAGAAGGTGCGGAGCGGTGGGTCGGGGCGGCCCCGGGGGTGGCCGCCCCCCCCCCCGGCGGGCGCCCCGGCGGCCCGGGGGCGCCCGGGGGGCCCGGGGGGGGGGGGGGGGGGGGGGGGTGTGCGGGGGGGGCGGGGGGGGGGGGGGGGGCGGGGCGCCGCCGGCCCCCGCCGCTCGTTGCGCACCTGTGCGCAGCGGTGCAT
>JAILZS010000036.1 GCA_023512375.1 Bacillota bacterium
TTGTCTGGTGGGCCCGGAGATGGGTATACCAGAAAGGCCGCGGATGGGGGGGCGCGCCAACGGCGCCGGCCGGTGGGGACGCAACCTCGACTGCCCTTGCTCTCCCGCCGCGCACGGCGCGACTGCGTCGCGCCGCGCGCGTTCGACGCGCGGCCGGTCGGGCTGCTAGGGGATGACTCGGAAGGCGCTATTTCGTCCCCGGGCGGGAAAGTCCTGCACCGCCCGTCCTATGGAAAGGCGGCGGCCGCGCTCGGGCAGGACTTTGCCGCTACGACGCGAATTCCGCTAACCCTGTGACCGGCGGCGGGGGCGCGGCCGTGAAGACGCTGCCGGTTCGGACGAGCCGGGGAGGTGCGTGATGGGCGTCTTCGTCCTTCGTCGCCTGGGCCAGTCGGTCCCGGTGCTGTTCGGCATCTCGGTCCTCCTCTTCTTCCTCATGCATGCCATGCCCGGGGGCCCGCTGGCCATGTTCGTGCACCAACCGGGCATGACCCACAAGGAGCTGGCCCAGATCGCGGCCAGCTACGGGATCAACCGGCCGGTGTACGTGCAGTACGTGGACTGGCTCGTGAACGCCCTGCACGGCAACTTCGGCTACTCCTACATCTACGAGGTGCCCGCGGGGCAGATGATGCTGGAACGCATCCCTGCCACGCTCGAGCTCATGGGGGCGGCGTTCCTCATCGCCTTCGTGACGGCCTTCCTCCTCGGCATCCTGAGCGCGGTGCGGCAGTACTCGTTCATGGACTACTTCGTCACGGTGGTCAGCTACTTCGGCATGTCGTTGCCCACGTTCTTCCTCGGCATCGTGGCCATCATCGTGTTCTCGGTGCACCTCCAGTGGTTCCCGAGCGGCGGCATGGCGTCGGCCACGGGGTCGAGCGGCCTCCTCGATCGCCTACACCACCTGGTGTTGCCGGCGTGCGTCCTGGGCTTCTACACCCTGGCGCAGTGGAGCCGCTACATCCGGTCCTCCATGCTCGAGGTCATCCACGCCGACTACATCCGCACCGCCCGCGCCAAGGGGGTGTCGGAGCGCAGCGTGATCTGGCGCCACGCCTTGCGCAACGCCCTTCTTCCAGTGGTGACGGTGATCGTCCTCGACGCTGCGTTCTTGGCCGGCGGCGCCCTCATCACGGAGACCATCTTCGCCTGGCCGGGCATGGGCCGCCTCTTCTACCAGGCCATCAGCCAGAGCGACTACCCGATCATGATGGTGATCGTCTCCTTCCTGTCGGTGGTCATCGTGCTGGCGAACATCGTGGCCGACGTCTTGTATGGCCTTCTGGACCCGCGCGTCTCCTACAATTGAGTAGTCCGGGAAAGGAGGAGGTGCCCGGATGGCTGCCCTGGCGGGTCCCAAGGCCGAGCCGGAGGCTGTCGACCTCGCGGTCGACACGACGCCCGTCCGCACATACGGGCAGATGGTGCTGCAGCGCTTCCTGCGCCACCGCGTGGCTGTCGCCGCCGCCGTCGTCCTCATCATCATCGGCCTGTCGGCCGCCTTCGCGCCCTGGCTGGCGCCCTACAAGCCGGATGTGCCGGACCTCAACGCCATGCTCGCGCCCCCGAGCTGGAAGCACATCATGGGGACCGACCCCATCGGCCTCGACCTGTGGACGCAGATCTTGTACGGGGGCCGCATCTCCCTGACGATCGGCCTGTTCGCCGCCGTGCTGGCGGTGGTGGTGGGGGGCGCGGTGGGGTCGCTGGCCGGGTACTTCGGCGGCGTGCTCGACATGATCCTCATGCGCGTCACGGACGTCGCCTTGTCCGTGCCCTTCCTGTTCGTCGTCCTCCTCCTGGCCCTGCTCATCGGCCCCACGCCCGTGAGCGTGGTGCTCATCATCGGCTTTCTGTCCTGGATGTATCCCGCCCGTATCGTGCGCAGCGAGTTCCTCTCCCTCAAGCGGCGCGAGTTCGTGGAGGCGGCTCGGGCCATGGGGATGGGGACGGGACGCATCATCGTGCGGGAGATCTTCCCCAACGCCATGGCGCCCCTCATCGTGAACTGCACCCTGCTCGTGGGCCAGGCCATCGTCATCGAGTCGGCGATGGACTTCCTCGGCGCGGGTCTCACGCCGCCCAACATGTCCTGGGGGTGGCTTCTCAACCAGGGGCAGGCGTACATCGCCTCCGCCCCCTGGCTGTCGCTCTTCCCGGGCATCGCCATCTTCATCGTCGTGCTATGCGTCAACCTCATCGGTGACGGCCTGCGCGACGCCCTCGACCCCACCTCCCGCCTGTAGGCGACAACGGTCGCGTGCGGCGCCCCCCGGCCAGGGGGGCGCCGCCTCGTCCCCATCCCGGAACGACGCCGGCGGCGCGGCGCAGGGAACGGGCGGGCGGGGGCGAACGCCCAAGGGGACAACCGGCACCAGGCAGAGGAGGCGAGAACACGGTGGCAAGCCGACATTCGACACACCCGGAGGGCGCGGCGCCGCCGTACGGCGGCCTGCGATGGCGCAACATCGGGCCGCACCGGGGAGGCCGGGTGGTGGCGGTGGCCGGCCATCCGACCGAGCGGGCGACCTTCTACATGGGGAGCACGGGCGGTGGCGTCTGGCGCACGGCGAACGCCGGCGTCACGTGGGAGAACCTGACCGACGGGCAGCTGGGGTCGGCGTCGGTGGGAGCGCTGGCGGTGGCGCCCAGCGACCCGAGCGTGCTGTATGTGGGGATGGGCGAGTCATGCATCCGGGGAAACGTCTCGTTCGGGGACGGCGTCTACCGCTCCCTGGACGGCGGCCGCACCTGGCGCCACATGGGTCTTCGGGCGAGCGAGCACATCGCCCGCATCCGCGTCCACCCCGCCGATCCAGGAAGGGTGTACGTGGCCGTGCTCGGCCACGCCTTCGGCCCCCACCCGGAGCGGGGCGTCTACCGCTCCACGGACGGGGGCGAGCGGTTCGAGCGCGTGCTCTTCCGGGACGAGGACACGGGGGCGATCGACCTCAGCCTCGACCCCCGGAGCCCCAGCGTCCTGTACGCCGCCCTCTGGCAGGCGCGCCGCACGCCTTGGTCGATGACCAGTGGCGGCCCGGGTTCCGGCCTGTTCCGCTCCCTGGACGGGGGGAGCACGTGGGAGGAGCTCACGCGCCGCCCCGGACTTCCGGCCGGCCCCCTGGGGCGCATCGGCGTGGCCGCCAGCCCCGCCCGGCCGGGGCGGGTGTGGGCTCTGGTGGAGGCGGAGGAGGGCGGCGTCTTCCGCTCCGACGACTACGGCGAGACGTGGGAGCGAACGAACGGCGAGCCGGGACCGCGTTCGCGCCCCTGGTACTACTCGCACATCTTCGCCGACCCGGTGGACGCGGAGACGGTCTACGCCCTTGCCACGAACTTCCACCGCTCGCAAGACGGCGGCCGCACCTTCCGCACCGTGGCCACGCCCCACAGCGACCACCACGACCTGTGGATCGACCCGGCGGACCCCCGGCGCATGATCCACGGCGCCGACGGCGGCGCCTCCATCTCCTTGGACGGCGGCCGCACCTGGTCGTCGATCTACAACCAGCCGACGGCGGAGATCTACCACGTGGCCGTCGACACCCGCTTCCCGTACCGCGTGTACGGTTCCCAGCAGGACAACACCACGATCTCCCTCCCCAGCCGAAGCGACAGCGCCGGCATCGGCGAGCGCGAGTGGTACGACGTGGGCGGGGCGGAGAGCGGCCACGTGGCCGTGCGCCCGGACGACCCCGACGTGGTGTACGCCGGCAGCAGCGGGGGCGGCGAGGGCGGGCGCATCACGCGCTACGACCACCGCACGCGCCAGATGCGCGACATCTCGGCCTGGCCCGAGCAGACGGCGGGGCGGGCGGCGTCGGAGTACACCTACCGCTTCCAGTGGACCTCGCCCATCGTCCTCTCCCCCCACGACCCGAACGTCCTGTACTCCTGCGGTAACCGCGTCTTCCGCACGCGCGACGAGGGGGAGAGCTGGGAGGTGATCAGCCCCGACCTCACGCGCGACGACCCCGAGCGCCAAGGGCCTTCGGGCGGGATCACGCGCGACCACACGGGGGTCGAGGTGTACTGCACGATCTTCGCCTTCGCCGAGTCGCCGCGCCGACCCGGCCTCCTGTGGGCGGGGAGCGACGACGGGCTCGTGCACGTGTCGGAGGACGCCGGCGCCACGTGGCGGCAGGTGACGCCGCCGGCGCTGCCCGAGTGGAGCACGGTGACGACGGTGGAGCCCTCCCACCACGACGAGCGCAAGGTGTTCGTGGCCGCCCACCGCTACCGCCTCGACGACCGCCGCCCCCTGGTGTTCCGCAGCGACGACCTGGGCCGCACCTGGCACGCTCTGGGGGAGGGCGTGCCGGCCGACGAGTACGTGCGCGTGGTGCGCGAGGACCCGGAACAGAGCGGCCTCGTCTACCTCGGGACCGAGCGCGGCGTGTACGTCTCCTTCGACGACGGCGAGCACTTCGCGCCCCTGTCCGGCAACCTGCCCGTCGTGCCGGTGCACGACCTCGCCGTGGCGGGCGACGACCTGGTGGCGGCGACGCACGGGCGTGGGTTCTGGATCCTGGACGACGTGACGCCCCTGCGCCAGTACGCCCGCCATCCCGAGGAGGAGGGGCCGCGCCTGTTCGCCCCCCGCGACACGGTGCGCATGCGCCTGGGCGGGTGGCTGCTGCTGCCCGCCAACATGGAGGAGGAGGCCGGCGCCTCGGCCATCGAGCTGCCCGAGGGCACCTCGTACTACCTGAAGCACAAGCCGCGCCCGGGGGAGGCGGCGCACACCCTCACCCACGGCGAGAACCTTCCCTACGGCGTCCTCATCCACTACGCCCTGCCCGAGGAGGCGGCACGCGTGCGCCTGACCGTGCGCGACGAAGGGGGCGAGGCGGTGGCCGTCCTGGCTAGCGACGACCCGGACCCGGCCCACGTCCGCCCCTCTGCTGCCCCCGGCGCCCACCGTACCGTGTGGAACCTGCGCCTGGCGCCGGCGCGCCGGGTGGAGAGCGGTCTCGACCTGTGGAAGGGAGAGCCGGTGTGCGCCCCCCACGCCCCTCCCGGTCGGTACCGGCTGGAGCTGGAGGTGGAGGGGAAGGACGGGGAGACGGTGCGGCGGGAGGCCTCGTTCCGCCTTCTGCCCGATCCGCGCGCCTCGGCCTCCGAGAGCGACCTACGCGACCGCTTCGCCCTCGAGGTGGCCATCCGCGATGCCCTCAGCGCCGTGAACGACGGCCTTACGCGCCTCAGGCGTCTGGGCGCCGCCCTGGAGGCGGCGGCGGCCGCCTTGCCGGCGGGGGCAGAGGGGCTCGGGGAGCGCCTGAAGCGGCTGCGCGGCGACCTCGACGGCGTGGAGGCGGGGCTCACCCAGACGCGCTGGCGCAGCCGCGACGACGGTATCGCCTACGCCCCCGGACTGGACTCGGAGTACGTGCACCTGTTCCGCGTCGTCACCTCGGCCGACGCCCGCCCCACGCGGCCAAGCCGCGAGCTGTTCGCGCTCCTGGAGGAGCGGCGCGCGCGCGCCCTGGCCGAGGTGGAGCGCGTGGAGGGCGAGGCGCGCGCCCTGGAGGCGGAGGTGGTGGCCGCCGGCGTGGGCCTGTTTTCCGCCCTCGGTGCCGCCGCCGGCAAGGAGACCGTGTCGGGGGCCGGCAGCCGGGGCGGTGTAGGCGCCGGAGAGGACGCGAACAGGGAGGGAGGACGGGCATGACGACGGTATCGGCCGAGGAGCGCGAAGGGGCGCACGCCCGCGTGCGCGAGGCGATCGCCGACCTGCGACCCCTCCTGGTGGACGTGAGCATGGATCTGCACGCCCACCCGGAGTTGGCCATGGAGGAGCACCACGCCGCCGACCGCCTGACGGCGGAGCTGGCGCGCGAGGGGTTCGCCGTGGAGCGCCCGGTGGCGGGCATGGCCACGGCTTTCGTGGGCCGACGGGGGACCGCCGGCCGCCACCCGCGCGTGGCCATCCTCATGGAGTACGACGCCCTGCCGGGCGTGGGGCACGCCTGCGGGCACAACCTCATCGCCGCCGGCGGCCTGGGCGCGGCGTTGGCCGTCGCCCGCGCCCTGCCCGAGGTGCCGGGGGAGCTCATGGCCGTCGGCACGCCCGGGGAGGAGGGCGAGGGGGGAAAGATCATCGAGCTGGAGGCGGGCGTCTTCGACGGTGTGGACAGCGCCATCATGTTCCACCCCGGCTCGCACAACTGGGCGATCCGCCACGCCACCGCGAGCTGCCACGTGGTGATGAAGTTCTACGGCAAGGCGGCGCACGCGGCGGGGGCGCCGGAGAAGGGCATCAACGCCCTCAACGCCGCCATTCACACCTTCGTCCACATCGACGCTTTGCGCCAGCACATCCCCGAGACGAGCCGCATCCACGGCATCATCACCCACGGTGGCGACGCCCCCAACGTGGTGCCGGAGTACGCGGAGGCGAAGTTCCTCGTGCGCTCCCTCACCATGCGCGGGGCGGAGGAGCTCCTGGCCAAGGTGAAGGCGTGCGCCGAAGGCGCGGCCCTGGCCAACGGGGCGCGGGTGGAGTTCGAGACCGGCCGCACGTATGCCGAGCGCAAGAACAACCGCGTCCTGGCCGAGCGCTTCACCCGCTACCTGGAGGCCACGGGGGAGACGGTGGAGGAGCCGGTGTTGCGCGGCGGCACGGGCTCCTCGGACATCGGCAACGTCTCCCTCGTGCTCCCCACCATCCACCCCTACATGGCCATCGCCCCCAAGGACACGCCGGGGCACAGCCGGGAGATGGCGGCGGCGGCGGCGAGCGAGCGCGGCCAGGAGGCGATGCTCCACGTGGCCGAGGCCATGGCCCACGTAGCCGTCGACCTCTTCCTGGAGGAGGGGTTTGTGGAGCGGGCGTGGGAGGCCTTTCGCACCAGCGGCCCAGACCTTCCGGCCTAGCCGGGGAGCGAGGGCGGAGGCTCGGGGGCGGGGCGGGCGGCGGCGCCCGCCCCGCCCGCGTCCGCCCCGGCCAGGCGGCCGTCGGCCAGGCGCCAGACCGCGTCGAACGCCCACACGGGCACGGGGTCGTGGGCGATCCACAGCACGCTGCGGCCGCCGGCCAGCTCCCGCAGGCGGGCGGCGACCGCGGCCGCCGTCGCCTCGTCCAGTCCGGCGAGGGGTTCGTCCAGGATCCACACGGGGGCGTCCGCCACGATGAGGCGCGCCAGGGCCAAGCGGCGGCGCTCGCCGCCGGACAGCACGGTGCCGGCGCCGTCGAGACGGGCCGCGAGCCCCCCCGGTAGGGCGGCGACGCGTTCGGCCAGGTCGACCGCTTCCAGGGCCCGCCACAGGGTGTTGGCCCCGGCGTCGGCGCGTGCCAGACGCAGGTTGTCGGCCACGCTGGCGCGCAGGAGGTAGGGGCGTTGCTCGCATACCGCCAGCCGCCGCCGAAGCTCCCGCTCCGGCACGGCCTCGAGGGGAGCCCCGCCCAGGTGGACGCTCCCCCGCTGGTATGGGAGAAGGCGCGCCAGGACGTGGACGAGCGAGCTCTTGCCGCCGCCCGACGGGCCGATGAGGAGGACGTGGGCCCCCTCCGGCAGGTCGCAGCTCACGCCGTCCAGCGCCCACGGTCCATGGGGGACGTAGCGCATGCCGAGGTCGCGGACGCGCACAGGGAAACCGGAGGGAAGGCGGCGCGGCGGGGCGGGGGCAGGGGAGCCGGGGTCGGGCAGGAGGCGGCGGGCCGCCGCCGCGACCTCGCCCAGGGCGGCCAACGACCCGCTCGGGGCGCGGGCGGTCTCGAGGGCGGCGACGACGACGAACACCGCGGGTACCGCCAGGTCGGCGGGCAGCGCCCCCCGCGCCGCCGCCCGCGCACAGGCGACGGCGGCGAAAGCTGCCGTCACCCCTGCGGCCAGGGCGGCGAGGGAGGCGGCGACGGCGGCGGCAAGGTCGACGGCCCGGCGGTGGGCGTCGACCTCCGCGGCCAGGCGCCCGAGGCGCCGCCGGGCGGCGCCGTCGGCGTCGACGCCCGCGAGGTCGGCCATACCCGCGAGGTCGGTAACGAGTTCGGCGGAGAGGCGTCCTCGCGCCGCGACCAGGCGGGCGCCCGCGGCGCGCCCCAGGAGGGCGGCCAGGGCGGGGGCGCCGAGGGCCGAGGCGGCCAAACCCACCCCGGCCGCCAAGGCGGCGAGCCCGCCGCATCGCGGCAGGGCGAAGGCGGCCGACCCGGCGGCGAACAGGGCGGCCAGGAGGGGGGCGACGGCGTCGGCGTACACGCCTCCCACCCGGTCGGCGTCGGCCGCCACCCGGCGCAGCCATTCGCCGCTCGCCCGCCCCACGGCCTGGGCGGGCGGGGCGCGCAGGAGGCGGGAGAGGGCGCGGGCGCGCACCCGTCCCACCAGGCGAAGGGCGGCGTGGTGCGCTGCCAGGCGCTCGCCGTAGCGGGCGCCGGCGCGCAGGAGGGCGAGGCCGCGCACGGCGGCGATGGGGGCGAGGAGGGCGAGGGCGGACGGGGGCCGGCCGGCGGCCCGCACCGCAAGGTAGGCGGATGCGCCCGCAAGGCCCATGGCGGCGGCCGCGGCCGCGGCCGCCAGGAGCGCGGCGAGGGCGATCGGCCGCCGCTCCCCCAGGAGAAGGCGCCCTAGGATCACGGTTCGGCCTGGGGGCGGGAGTGCGCCGCCGCCCCCAGGTCGAGGCGGCGGTGGGCGTGGGCCGCCTCCTCCGGACGATGGGTGACTATCATCACCGTGCGGCCGGCCAGGTGGGCGTCGAGGGTCGCCCACACCTGCCGCCGGGCCGCCGGGTCCAGGTGCTCCGTGGGCTCGTCCAGGAGGATGAGCGACGCCGGGCGCAACAGGAGGCGGGCGAGGGCCAGGCGCTGCGCCTCCCCCCCGGCCAGGCGCAGGCCCCGGTCGCCGACGGGCGCGTCCAAGCCGCCCGGCAGCCGGGCCACGAACTCGGCCGCCGCCGCCCGCTCCAGGGCGCGCCAGAGGGCGGCGTCGTCGGCATCGGGCCGCGCCGCGCGCAGGTTGTCGCGCACCGTGCCAAGGCGCAGGCAGGGCGCTTGCGGCATCAGGGCGACCTGGGCGCGCCACCCGACGGGGTCGAGGCGCTCGAGGGGGACGCCGTCCACCCAGATGCGGCCGCGGTGGGGCCGGAGGTAGCCCAAAAGCAGGTAGAGGAGGGTGGTCTTGCCGGCGCCGCTCGGACCCAGCACGGCCAGGCGCTCGCCCGGGGCGAGCGCGAGGTGGAGGTCGGAAAGCACCGCGTCGCCCGCCGGTGCCCGCCAGGTGAGGTCCACCACGCGCAGGGCGCGGCCCGCAACCGGGGGGAGCGTGCGGGAGCCGCGCACCGGTCCAGGCGGCTTGCGCCGACGCAGGCGGTCGATGCGCGCCAGGGCGGCGGCGCCGTCCGCCGCCTGATG
Organism: Bacillota bacterium; assembly: GCA_023512375.1. Classification (GTDB taxonomy): domain Bacteria; phylum Bacillota; class Sulfobacillia; order JAJZYS01; family JAILZS01; genus JAILZS01. The sequence continues at coordinate 9,344 of JAILZS010000036.1, forward strand.
GTAGGCGGCGCCCAGGGCGCGCTGAGGCAGGTAGAACTCGGGCGCCAGGAAGAGGGCGGTGAGGGCGTCGGCGAGGTGGATCCGTCCCCCCACCAGGGCGAGGCCGACGGCGGCCGCCACCAGAGCGGTGGCGACGGCGGCGCCGAGTTCGAGCACGAAGGACGAGAGCGTGGCCAGGGCGACGACGCCCATGGTCAGGCAGCGGTGACGGTCGTCCGCCTGTGCCGCCATGAGGCGGAGGCGCCGGCCGTGGGGAAAGAGGCGGAGGGTGGAGAGCCCCTGCACGAGGTCGAGGAAGCGGCCGGAGAGCCGGTCCAGCTCGCGCCAGCGGCGGTGGCTCTGCGCCGCCGCCTTCGCCCCCACGAGGTGGGCGAACAGGGGGACGAGGGGGGCCGTGGCCAGGAGGACGGCGGCCGCAGGCCAGAAGGTGAGCGCCTCGGCCAGGAGGACGACGGCGGGGGCAAGGGCGGACAGGGCCGCCTGCGGCAGGCAGTCAGCCACCAGGAGGGCGGCCGCGTCCACGCCCTCCAGGGCCGCCTCCGCCGCCGGTGCCGCCTCCGCCGGGGGGACCCCCACCGGCCCGAGGGCGAACAGGTGGGCGACGAGGCGGTCGCGCAGGTGGCGGCGCGCCTGGTCGGCGAGGCGAAGGCGGGTGATGCGCGCCGCGAGGTCGGCGCCGGCGCGGGCGAGGGCGACGACGGCCACCGCTGCGGCGGCGGGCGCCAGGCGGGAGGGAGTGGCGCCGGCGGTGAGCACGGCCAGGGCCACGGCGAGCGTGCGGGCGAAGGCGGCGGTGGCGGCGGCACCCACCACACCCAGGGCCACGGCGAGGGCGAGACCTCGCCGCGTTCCCGGCACCTCCGCCGCCAGCCGGCGGGCGGAGATCCAGGGGGAGGCGACGGCGGGCGACGGGGTCAGCTCTCCCACCTCCCCGAGGGCGACGGCGGCGACAGCGGGCGGCGCCCGCCTCGCCCGCGTCAGTAGTGGAAGGGGTCGCGCAAGGAGACGCGGCGCCGGAAGACGGCGTACGACCATGCCTGGTAGGCGAGGACGACGGGAAGGGCGGCGACGGCCAACAGGCTCATCACCCGCAGGCTGTATGGGTTGGAGGCAGCGGCGGCCACGGTCATGCTCCAGGAGGGACGCAGGGTGGAGACGAGTACGTGGGGGTACAGGATGGCGAAGACCAGCACGACGGACAGGACGATGGCCGCCCCGTTCATGGCGAACGCCCAGCCGTACAGGCGGCGTCCCAGGAGGAAGCGCACGGCCACGATGGAGGAGATGGCCAGGACGGGGATGGAGCCTGGGTCGAGGCCGATGCGGGCCACGACCGGGGTGGCGAAGTACGAGTACACGACGAAGGCGAAGTACAGGGCGGTGGCGGCTCCGCCCACGAGGTAGGCAAGGCGTTCGGCGCGCCCCACGAGTTCGGGCGGAAGCTTGAGGCACAGGTAGAGGGCGCCGTGCAAGGTGAGCAGGGCCACCGTGGCGAGGCCGCCCACGAGGGTGTAGGGGGAGAGGAGCGGGACCACCCCCCCCACCACGTCGCCGTGGGCGTCGAGGGGCACACCGCGCAGCATGTTGGCCATCGCCACCCCCCAGATGAGGGGCGGCACGAGGCTGCCGGCCCAGATCATGGCGTCCCACGCCCGCCGCCAGCGCGGGTCCGCCTCCTTGCTGCGGAACTCGAGGCCCACGCTGCGGGCGATGAGGGCCGCCAGCACGAGGGCGAGGGGCAGGTAGAAGCCGCTGAAGACGGCCGCATACCAGCGGGGGAAGGCGGCGAACATCGCCCCCCCGGCGGTGATGAGCCAGACCTCGTTGGCGTCCCACACCGGTCCGATGGTGGCCACCACCGCCCGGCGCTCGTTGTCCGTCCGCCCTACGAAGGGCATGAGGACGCCCACGCCGTAGTCGAAGCCCTCGAGGAAGAAGTACCCGGCGAACAGGACGGCGATGAGCACGAACCACACGGTCGGCAGGTCCACAGCGACGCCTCCCCCCAGGCTCCTCAGGCCGGCTCGGGCGACGCCGACGGGGCCGGCGCCGCCCGGGGCTCGCTCGCACCGGGTCCTCGCCGCACGTAGCGCACGACGAGGTACGTCCCCGCCACCGCCACGGCGCCGTACATGAGGGTGAAGCCGACGAGGGTGGTGCCGACGGCCCCGGCGCCGACGCCGGCGGAGACGCCCTCGGGCGTGCGCTCCAGCCCGAACACCGTCCACGGCTGGCGGCCCACCTCGGTCATGAGCCAGCCCGTGATGTTCGCCAGGTACGGCAGGCCGACGGCCCACACCATGGCCCGCAGGTAGCGGCGGGCCCGGAGGTGGCGCTCCTTCGCCACAAGCCACACGCCCCAGGCGGCGAGCAGGACCATGGCGCTCCCCGCGTAGACCATGAGGCGGAAGCTCCAGAACGTGACGAACACCGGCGGGACGTAGTCGCCGGGGCCGAAGCGGCGCACGTAGTCGGCCTGGACGGCGTCGATGCCCGGCACCCTGCCCACGGTGCGGTTGTAGGCGAGGATGCTCAGGAGGTCGGGCACCGCCAGGACGTGGCTGTTTCTGCGGTGCACGCTGTCGATGGAGGCGTACAGGATCCACGGGGCGCGGGGCGGGCTCGTGTGCCAGAGGGCCTCGGCGGCCGCGAGCTTCATGGGCTGCGCCCGCACGAGATGGCGGGCCTGGGCGTGGCCGACGACCACCACGAGCAGGCTCGCCACCAGGGCCACCACGACGCCCAGGCGGAAGGAGCGGTCGAACAAGGTGACTTGGCGGCCCCGCGCCAGGTGGTAGGCGCTGATGCCGGCAAGGAAGAACGCGCCCGTGGCCAGGGCGGCGAACTCCACGTGGGGGAACTCCACCCAGAGCTGGGGGTTGGCCAAGAGGGCGAAGAAGTCCGTCATCTCCGCCCGGCCGTGCCTCAGGGCGTAGCCCACGGGCTCCTGCATGAAGGCGTTGGCGGTGAGGATCCAGTAGGCGGAGATGCTCGTGCCCAGGGCGACCAGCCACATGGTGAGGGCGTGGAGGCGCGGGGGGAGGACGTCCCAGCCGAAGATCCACACGCCGATGAAGGTGGATTCGAGGAAGAAGGCGAGAAGGGCTTCCACGGCGAGGGGCGCGCCGAAGACGTCGCCTACGAAGCGCGAGTAGCCGGCCCAGTTCATGCCGAACTGGAACTCCTGCAGAATGCCGGTCACGACGCCGACCGCAAAGTTGATGAGGAACAGGCGGCCAAAGAAGTCGACGAGCTTGCGGTAGGCGGCGTCGCCCGTGGCCACGTACCAGGACTCCAACACGGCGAGCAGGAAGGCGAGGCCGATGGTGAGCGGGACGAACAGAAAGTGGTAGACCGTTGTGACGCCGAACTGGAGTCGGGCCAGGCCCACGATGGTCAACGGCCATCCCGTTCCTTCCCCCGTGTCCGTCGGGGGGTGCACCGGCGGGCCGGCGCCGCCACCCCGGCGGTATCTTGCCCGCCCGTCCTGGGCGCATGCCGCGGGGCGCCCGCGGGGCTGCGCAGGGGATCGGTCCGCCCGCCGGTCGACGGCGACGCGCCGCCCGGACGACGTGGGAGCAGGTCAGCCCCCGTCGACCGTCCGGACGGCATCACATCATGGCACTCCAGACGAGGGAACCGGCACTCGACGGCAACGCAGCCGAGCGGCCACCCGGCTGCCGCGCCTGTGCCGGCGCGCGGCGCGTCGGGCCCGATGGTAGAATCGAAGCGTACGTTGACCGCCTGTAGCTCAACGGAGAGAGCAGCCGGCTTCTACCCGGCGGGTTGCGGGTTCGAATCCTGCCAGGCGGGCCAGTTGGACGGCGCCCGCGCTGTCGGGCGCCGCCGTGCCCTCATCGGTAATTGGTGAACGTGAGCTCGACACCGAAGTCCTGGCCGCGCAGGGCGCGGATGACGGCCTGCAGATCGTCCTTGCTCTTCCCCGCCACGCGCACGGCGTCCCCCTGCACCTGTGCCTCCACCTTGAGGCCGAGGGCGCGCACGGCGCGCTGGATCTCCTTGGCCTTGTCCGGCCCCAGACCGCGCCGGAGCACCACGGCCTTGCGCCCCCGGCCGTGCGAGAGCAGCTCGGGCTCGGCGGGGATGTCGAGGAAGCGAAGCGACACGCCCCGCCGCGCCATGCGCTCGAGGAGCAGGCGCTCGAGCGCCTCCAGGGTCATGCCGGCGGGGGCCTCCAGGACGATCGTGCCGGCGCGGGGGTCGAAGGACACCGCCACGTCTTGGCCACGGAAGTCGTAGCGCTGCGCCGCCTCGCGCCGCGTCTGGTCGACCGCGTTGGCCACCTCCGCCATGTCCGGCTCGGACACGATGTCGAACGAACTCTCCTTGGCCACGGGCGCTCCCTCCTGTCGGGGACATTCGGCGCCGGCGGGTGGTCGCTCCTGCGCTGCATCGGCGGTGGCGGCCGGGGGGCATCCTGCACCTGGAGGTGGAGCGACGATGACCGATACCTTCGACCAGTTCCGCCAGCAGCTGCACGCCCAGGTGCAACGGGCGGAGAGCCTGGGCATGCGGCGCGACGACGTGGTGGCGGGGGCGCAACGCATCGGCGACTGGCTGGCGAGCGAGGTGAAGCCCGCGAGCCCCGAACAGCGCCTGTTGCGGGAGATGTGGCGGGTATCCGATCCGAAGGAGCAGCAGGCTATCGCCTCGACCCTGGTGAAGATGGTAGACCGCCAGCCCTAGGGCCCGAGGCGCGGCGGCGGGGGGGCGGCGGCGCGGGCCGCCGCCCTTGATGCGCTTGGCCGCGCGTGTTGTCCTGTTCCCAGGCCCGACCTTGCGGAAGGGGTGAGGCGGCGATGGGAGCGGGCGAGCGTGTGGCATGGGTGACGGGCGCAGCGGGCGCGTTGGGGGATGCGGTGGTCCGACGCCTGGCGGCGGCGGGCTGGCGGGGGTTGGCGAGCGGTCACCGCGAACCCCCGTCCCCGCCTCCGGAGTGGATCGCCGACGCCGGCGACCTGACGGTGGAGGAGGTGGCGACGAACGCGGCGGCGCGCGCTTTGGCCGCCTTCGGCCGCCTCGACCTGGCGGTGTGCGCGGCGGGAGCGTGGGAAGGCGGCAAGGAGGCGGACAAGGCCGATCCCGACCAGCTGGAGCGCATGTGGCGCATCAACGTCGAGAGCGCATGGCGGTGCGCGCGGGCGGCGGCGCGGGCCATGGGGGAGGGTGGGGAGGAGGTAGGCGGGCGGGCGATCGTCCTCGTGGCCGCAGCCAGCGCCCTCAACCGCCCGGCTCCGGCCGGCGCCGCCGCCTACCGCGCCGCCAAGGCGGCGGTGGCGTCGCTGGCGGAGAGCCTCGCGGTGGAGCTCGGGCGGCGGGGGATCGCCGTGGTCGCCCTCGCCCCTGGCGTCCTGGACACGCCGGACAACCGCCGCGCCATGCCGCGGGCCGACCGCTCCGCGTGGGTGCCGCTCGAGCGGGCGGCAGAGGTGATCGCCTTCTTGGCGACGCCTGCCGGGGCGGTGCTCACGGGCAACGTCCTGACTCTGGACGGACGCGCGCTGGCCGGCGGGGCGTAGGTCCCCCGGCACCGGGTGCACCGTGCCGACCGGCGGGAGGAGGTATTGCCAGTTCCTGCCAGAACCAAGCCCGGCGGAGGTGGCAGGATGGCGGTCGAGACCTTCCTCCTCAACGCCGTCACCGCCGTGCAGCGGTGGCTGGGGGCGGCGGCGGTCCTCTTCCTCCTCTTCGCGGCTGTGGAGCTCTTCACCGCGGGCGACAACCCGAACCAGCGCGCCCACGCCTGGCACCGCCTATTGGCCGTGGCCTCGGGGCTGGTGCTCATCATCTTCGCCAAGGACCTCATCGGCCTGTTCTACACCTGGGCCGGGGCGCCCTCGCCCTTCTGAGCCATGGCCGCATGGTTGGGCGCCTGGCCTTCCCTCGCCCACCCCTTGCTGGACGCCCTCATGCGCTTCGCCCTGGCCACGCCGGACATCACGCGCCTGGCCGCCTTGCGCGCCGTGTGGCGGGTCTGCCTCGCCTTGTCGGGCGGGGCGGCCGCCCTCCTGTTGACCCTGGCGGGCGGCGCCGTGGCGGCCGGTGCTGCCGGGATGTGAGTCTGAACAGCCACATGGCCGCGCAGCCGTTGAGGCCCGGTGCTCCAGGCATGGCGCCGCGCCTTCCCTGGCACGATTGCTGCTCACAGCGGTCAGCAGCGCCGCATATCTCAACCACCACAGGCGCTGACCGGAGGTGTGAGCCGCCATGCGAGTGGAGTACAACTTTGAGCAACTCCAGGACTGCCAGTGTGGCGCGTGCCCCGTGCATGATACCAGCGCATGCGTCATGGAAAAGACCGGCGGCATGAAGTTTACGACCTGCTCGTCAACGCCGGATCCGGACGATGTGGAGGGCATCTACTGCTCCTTCCAGAAGGGAAAGTCGAGCTGTACAGACCTGGACGTGAGCAAGGCCTGCCTGTGTCCGACCTGCCCGGTCTGGCGGAGCCACAGCCTGGACACGAGCTACTACTGCGTCAAGGGTGCTGCAAGCTGACGCAGGGCTGACTGCCCCGGCGAGGGAGCGACTTCCGGGCGCCGGGCGGCCGGCTTGCGGGGGCTTCGCCATCGGCCTCCGGTCAGCCCGGTGGCTGCCCGTCCCGGAGCGTGCTGCCCAGCTCCCTGGGTCTGGCGCCCATGCTGCGCCGCGACTCGTTCCCCGCCCCCACGATCGCTACTGCGGGGGCGGGGAACGGCGTCTCTGTGGGCCCCGAGGTGCAAGGCTGACGGAGGCGGGATCGCGCACCTTGAGACAGGTACAGAGGATGGATAATGGCCCTGCTCGCGCGCCTGCTACGCTGGCTGAGGCGGCGCTGGGCACTGCTGCTGGCGTTCGCACTCCTTCTGGCGCTCGTGCTCCTCCAGTCCGACGAGCTCGCGGCGCTATTCCGCGTCCTTGCGAACAGCCTGTGGCAGTGGGTGCTGATAGCGGCAGTAGGGCAGCTGGCCTACTTCTGGCTCTACGCGCTGCTCTACCAGCAGGGCTTTGCGGCTGTCGGTGTGTCCAGCAGTGTACGCCGGATCCTTCCGCCGCTGTTCGCTTCGATGTTCGCCAAGATGATTGTGCCTTCGGGCGCGGCTGCGGTGCCCCTCTTTGCGGGAGAGCTCTCGGGGCCGGGGCAGTCGGTGGCGCTGGTGGCAGAGGGGGTCCTCGTGGTGCTGGTCGCTGACCTCCTGACGGCTCTTCCGATGCTGGCCCTGGCGCTCCTGTATCTCTCCTCCCGGGGCGTGCTGGAATCCTATCAGGTCGTTATCACGGCTCTGTTCGCGATGGTGTCACTGGCCTTTGGTGGCCTGATATACCTGGGCCGGCGGCGGCCGTCGTTGCTGCGCCAGCTCTTCCGATCGGTGCAGCGGCTGGTCAATGGCTTTGCCATGCGCATCCGGCAACCGCGCCCCCTGCCCCTCCGCTGGGCAGAGGATAGCGCCAACCAGTACATCGAGGCGGCACAGGGCCTCAGCAGCGGTCGCCGCCGCTTCGTCATCGCCGCCCTCGAGCTGGCAACTCTGACGCACGTGGTGGAGATAGCGAGCCTCTATCCGGTCACACAGGCCGTTGGCTGGCCGCTCGGCCCCGGGCCGCTGACTGCCGCGCTGGCGATGGATACCGCCTTCTCGGTGGTCAATCTCGTCCCGCATGGGCTGGGTATAGCGGAGGGCGCCATCGCGCTCGTGTTGGTCACCCTCGGCGTGTCGGCTGAGCGCGCCCTGGCCATCGCCATCATCTTCCGGGGTTTGAACGTGTGGCTGCCTGTTCTCGTCGGCTTTGTGCTCCTGCGGCAGATGCGTTCGCTCGGCGGGCGCGGAATACGGCAGTAGCGGACGCGCTGGTAGGGCCTGCCCCTCACTCTGGCTGGCGAAGCAGGATGCGCCGCTGCTCCTCAAACTCTTCCCGCCCGATCTCGCCCCGGGCGAACCGCTCCTCCAGCACACGCAGCGCTTCTGCTCGCACCTCGGCGGACATGGCCCGGCGCCGCTCCTCGCGAAGGAACTGCCCGCCGAGGGCCGCACCGACGGCAAGGAGGATCAGCCAGGCCAGTGCACAGACCATCATCATGGTTCCTGCCTCCAGTCGCTTCGCCACCCAAATCAGGAGGTCCAGACCCCGGGGGTGAGAGCCAGTGGTTGGCCCTGACGGGTCGATTCCAGCACGCGCATGATGAGGCGATGGGTGCGTAGCGCCTCCGCGTAGGGCACGCGGATGCCTCCGGCATCCCCCGTCCGGACTGCGTGGATGAAAGCCTGGTCCTCCAACAGGAAGGGGTCCGCCTGTGGCTCATGGACCTGCTCGCCGGCAGGCGTCTCGATCCGCAGTGAGTGCTCACGGCATGCTACAATCAGGTCCTGAGCGTAGAGCCACAGGCCGATGCGGTGCGGGTAGTGGACCAGGCAGGTGGAGGTGATGACGGCAAGGGCGCCCGTCTTGAACTGCAGGGTGGTGGCGCAGACGGTGTCGATGTCGCAACCCGGGTACCTGGTCAGCCCATCGCCACAGGCAGCGCTAAAGACGGAGGTCGGCTCTCCGAGGAGATGCCGGGCCAGATCGTAGATGTGGGTGGTCTGGTCTACGACCTGGCCTCCAGAGTAGCAGCGCCGGATCCACCAGGGCGGGGAAGGGACAAAGTCGAGCCAGTATCCGAGCGCCAGCCGGGGCCGGTGAGCGGCCGCCAGGGCCCTGGCGCGGTCGACGGTGTCCAGGTAGCGCCAGTGGTAGCCGACGGAGGTTAGCAGGCCGGCCGCTTCGATGCGCTCGGCAAGGCGCTCGGGGAGGTCCGCCTCAGTCGCCAGCGGCTTCTCCACGAAGAAGGGAATCCGGGCGTCGATGAGGCTATCCTCCAGCTCCCCGTGGACGTAGGGGGGAACACAGAGGTAGACCGCATCGGGCCGCTCGGCTTGCAGCATGGCCCGCCAGTCCTCATATGGTCGGCCTCCGAACCGGCTGGCGTACTCAGCCGCGCGGCCGTTGGCCGGATCGGCTATCCCGACGAGGCGCACATCCTCCATGGTGGACAGGTTTCCCAGGTGACGCGCAGCGATAAAGCCCGCACCGATACAGGCCACACGTGTGACCACCGCAGGTTCTCCCCCGTTGTGCAGGTCTCAACCTCCAGAGGGGGCTGCTCTGAGCAAGGAGCGTGCCGAAGGCCAGGGGGCGCGCTCAGGCCGGGCGCCTGATCCCCGCCGGTGCAGCGAAGGGGCTGCTCGTGCGCAGCAGTTGGTGCTGAGGCAGGTGCTCAGCGAGGAGCTGATCGTAGAGCGCCATCGTAGCCCTGGCCATCAGGCGGGCGGTAAAGCGCTCCTGGATTCGCTCGCGCCCTGCCCGCCCCATGCGCCGACGCCGTTCAGGGTCGCTCAGGAGCTCCAGTATGGCGGCGGCCAGGGCAGTGGGCTGCTCGGGCTCTACGAGCAGGCCCGTCTCCCCGTGTGCGATCGCCTCCTCCATGCCGCAGACACGAGTGCCGACGACCGGCAGGCCCAGGGACAGGGCCTCGAGAGCTACCAGAGGGTGGCCTTCGAAGCGGGAGGGGAGCACCAGCAGGTCGGCCGCGCTCATCAGCGAGGGGACGTCGTCCCGGTGACCGAGAAAGTGCACTGCGAAGTCGACCCCCAGCTCCCTTGCCTGGGCTGAGAGGGTCTCCCGCTCGGGGCCCTCCCCGACCCAGGCAAAGTGGGCGTTCGGTTGTCGCCGCAACACCTCAGGAACCGCTGCAAGGAGGACATCATACCCCTTCTGCGGCGTCATCCGGGCGACGGTCAGCAGGAGCGGCGCCTCCGGGGCGATGCCCAGGTCCTGCCGCAGGCGAGCACACTCCTGTGGGCTCTGCGGTCGGAGCGGCTCGATGCCATTGTGGATGCAGATGAACTGATCCTGAGGATATCCGCGCAGCAAAAAGCTCTGGCGCGCCGCCTCAGACACGGTGATGACGCGGTGCGCCAGCGGAGTCGTCTCCCAGTGTTCGGCGACCTGGCCCGGATGGGTGAGCAGGTAGGGCAGATGCTCGGTTACGACCCGCACTGGCACGCCCGCGCGGTGTGCCGCCCTCAGGCCGGTCATTCCCTCCCAGGAGATGCCAACCTGGCTGTGGAAGATGGTCACGCCCTCGTGGCGCAAGAGCTCGACGAGCTGTCGGATTGCCGGTTCATCGGAGCGCTCGCGCACGGTCATGGGGTAGACCGACACGCCCATCCGTGCTGCGCGGGTCATCAACCGCCATCCATCCTCCGTGCCGGGGCAAACGAGCGACACCTGGAACCGGGTGAGGTCGAGCCAACGCAGTAGGTTGAGCAGGTGCACCCCCACTCCGCTCGGCTGGAGGCTATCGGTAAAGTAACACACATGCACGCCGGGAGGCGTTTCGTCAGGCAGGTACCAACTCGTCATACTCCCTCGCACTTTCCGAGCCCTGGGCGGCGGCAAGCTCGCCTGAAGGCAGGATGTCTCCGAGATAGGGCTGCAGCCGGAGCTGGGCCTCGCGCAGCGCGGCGGCTACGGGCTCGTTGAGGACGCGGGCGAGCCGGTCGCCCGGCTGCGGGATGACGTCCCAGATGCCGTTGCGCTGGTAGATGCCGGTCGTCCACTCCGGCGCCTCGATGATCGGGTAGAGGCACAGCCCCTCCAGCGGTAGCCCGCGCTCGATGGCGCGGGCACACTGGTCGGCGACATAGCGTAGCCAGGGCACACGCGAGTCCTTGCGGCCGCTGGTCTCGGCGATGAAGAAGGGACGCCGATATCGCGCATGGGCCCGCGCGAGCAGCTCGTGTAGATCGAGCCAGCGCGGATCCTTGCGGGTGATAGTGACCCCCTCGATCTCCCACTGGTTGTGCTGGTAATAGTTGAAGCCCAGGATGTCGAGATAGCGCGGATGGCCGCCGAGCTGTGGCTCCGCCAGACCCGCGATCATATCCCAGGCATGGAACTGGGACTCGTGCTTGGCCCGAGCGGCCGCGATCAGGTCCGGCCGATGCACGGGAGCCAGGACGTGGATGATCGGGTCTGTGTGCACGATGCGTGCGCGCGGCTCTACGGCCCAGATCGCCTCGATCCCGGCGATGGTCGCACGCACGAGGTTCGCCTTCAGAATCAGGCCCTGACCCCGGGCAAAGGGCGCAAAGATGGCCTGATCGCCCGCGGCCCAGGTGAGGAACGAGGTCTCGTTCATCGGGGCGTAGAAGGGCACGCCGTCGCTCTCCTCCTTGATGTAGCGGGCAAAAGCCCCTGCGAAGCGAGCAAAGCGATCCACAAAGTCGGGGCGCAGGGGGTCGATGTCGTCGGGCCAGCCGTAGTGGCAGATGTCCCAGATTACGAGTACCCCGTGCTGCTGCGCTGCCCTCAGGAGCGGCTCGACGGTGGAAAAGTCGAAGCGACCGGGCGATCGCTCGATCAGATGCCAGCGGATGCCGTCTCGGGCGGTGCGCATGCCGAACTGCGCAAGCAGGGCATAGTCTGCGCTCGCACGCAGGTCGTGCTCGAGCTCGGCCGTATAGTCCAGGCGGCCGCGGCCGCAGTAGTGGACCTGGGTTGAGCACTCAAAGCCGGCCATCCAAAAGCTCGGAAAGATTCCCTGCCGCACCTACTTCCTCCGGTGGCTTGAGATTCGCAGGCAGGCAGTCGCCTGCCCTGCAGGGAGGGGTACCGCGGAGCGGCGCCTGAGGGATGGCGCGGCATCCGCTGGCACCGCCGCAGGGCAGAGGCGTGCCCAACGTCGCGCTTCCGGGCGAGGGCGCGCGGGCTGTGCCGGAGCCCGGCAGGTCTGTGCTCTACGAGACCCGTGCCTGACCGTAGACTCTGCCCAACTGCAGGGTAGTCCGCATCTGGCGGCGCCGGCTCTGTACGAGCTGGCGGAACAGCGCGGCGACGGCCGCGGCCTGCTTTCGGATGTCAAAGGCCTCCAGCACGCGTTGGCGGCCCGCCTGACCCATCTCGCGGGCCCGCTCGGGGTCAGCGAGCAGCCAGAGGATGCGCTCACTCAGGGCGGAGACGTCGCCGGCAGCTACCAGCCAGCCCGTCTCGCCGAGCTCGACGATCTCGGCGATGCCGCCGACGTTGGTGGCGACAACCGGGCGAGCTGCCGCCATGGCCTCCAGCAGACAGAGCGGCTGCCCCTCCATCCGGGAGGGCAGGCAGGCTACATCGAGGGCGGCGTACACGGCGCTCGTGTCGGCGATGAGGCCCGGCAGGTGGAAGCGGTTGGCCAGGCCCAGAGCCTCAACCTGGCGGGCCAGTCCATCGCGCATGGGGCCATCGCCTGCGAGCACAAAGTGCGCCTCGGAGTGGGCAGCGGCCACGAGCATGGCGGCCTGCAGGAACAGGTCAGGGCCCTTCTCCCGGGAGAGCCGGGCCACCATCCCCACCAGCGGCACGCCCGCCGGAACGCCGATCTGCTCGCGGAAGGCCTGACCATTGGCCCGGGGATGGAACGCCTGTGTATCCACGCCATTGGGGATCAGGCTGATCTGGTCCTCCGGCAAGCCGAGCGACAGGCCCATGGTATAGGCTGCAGTGCAGACGGTGACGAGGTGGCACCCAGTCAGACGGGCCAGAGCCACCCCCTCGGCGGTGACCTGCATGCCGTGCTCGGTGATCACGACGGGCACTCCGGTCAGGCTGCCGGCGACACTGCCAAGGAACGCGGCGTTGAACATGTGGGTGTGAACCACATCCACCTGCTGCCGCCGGATGAGATCGGTGGCCGTGAGCAGCGCACGCCACTCCATGGCGTCTTCGAGTGTTGCGATATAGACCGGGCAGCCCGCGGCGCGCAGAGCTGAGCTGAGGCTGCCCTCGAACGGGCTGAGGATAGTAGCCCTGACCCCGTGGCGTTGCAGACCTCTGACGAGAGTCTGCACATGGCGCTCCACCCCTCCCACGATGCCGTTGCCGACGATCTGAAGGACGTGTAGTGGTGCCGGTTCTGTTGTCTCGGCCGAAGACATCCCTTTTATCACCCTCTCGCTGGCGTGTTCAGCGGACGCGGGCCAGCGAGAGTATTCCTCGAGGCGTTACAGCGCCTCTTTGCTCTTGCCCTTGGTCCGCTCGCGCGGGCTGGCCAGCATGCCCATCTCCCTGCCGACGGAGCGGACGACGGGCTTGGCCACCACTGCCGGGCGCCAGCTTGCGACAGGCCTGATCTGCTCTGCCGCCCTGCGGCCGGCAAGAAAGCTCTGGTCCGTGTTCAGATACTCCCATTCACCAAAGCGCCCTGCCGATATGACCCCCTGCGGCCTGAGCCACTCCTGGATGTACCTGACTGCCTCGACCTTGTTCAGGTCAGGGATCACATAGGCGTAGGGCGCGTCGACCTGGTTGGCTACCACGATCCGGTCGGTCGGGCGCAGCATGCCGACTGCCTGGCAGTCCTCAATGACCCGCTGGATCAGCGCCTCGCCGTCGACGGGCAGAGGTTTGGTCGGGGAGTAGCTGATCTCGGCCGTCAGCGAGCTGCACCCTGCCGGCACCACGAACGGCGAGGTGTTGGACTGGATGAAGAGCCTGTGGAAGAGCGGGCTCTCTTCTGGATAGTAGATCCAGTGTTTTTCGGTCAGGTCGGGACGCGCGACGCCGAGGTTGACGCAGCGAATCGAGACGTGCCGAAGCTTTGCCGCAGCAGCCCGCACCTCGGCCGGTACCCGGCTGAGGAGCTTCAAGAACTCGGGCAGGGGCGCGGTATTGATGAGGTGCTCAAAATGCACCACCCTCCCGTCGCTCATCGTTGCTTCCTGGCGGGCGAGGTCGATGGCGACAACCGCCGTGTTCAGCCAGATGCGGCCACAGTCGAGATGCTTCAGCCAGCCGCGCATGAGGGCCTCGAAGCCGCCGTGTAAGGGATACCCAAAGCGCGCGTTCGGCCCCATCGGCTTGGGCTGGGGCCGCAGCGCGCCATCGATGATCTCTTCCAGATTGGGCTGCGGGACGCGCCCGTTCAGCCAGTCCCATCCCATCTCTTCCAGCGGCACCGTCCATAGCTTGCGGTTGTAGGGTACCATGAAGTGTCTGGCAATGCCGCTGCCCCACGTGGATTCGATGAACTCCATAAAGGTGGCAGGGCATCTGGCCGCATCGTAGCGCCTGGCGGCCTCGACCGCCCCGAGGATGCACTCCTTGATGACCTCCGGCGGTAGCCCATACGTCCCGGCCTGGAATGGGTATCGCGTAAAGGTGCCCTTGGAGTACACCCACGCTTCCCGGTACTGCCAGTGCAGGTTCTCGCCGAGCAGCGCGGGCGCGAGAACGTCGCTCACGTAGGGGTCGCTGGTGAAGAAGATGTGGCCGGCATGGTCGAAGATGAAGCCTCGATCGTAGATCGAACGGCACAGACCCCCGACGCGGCTCTCCTTCTCAACGATGATCGAGTCGCCCGGATAGTGGTAGGCGGCGCTCAGCCCCGTCGGGCCTGCGCCGATGATCAACGTGTCGGTCCACATACCATCCTCCTCTCACCGCCTTTACCGGGGTTGACCAGCACCCTCGGGCCACGATCGTCGCGTCGCGGCCCAATGCGCGGGCGGATGCCACAGGGTCGCACCCTGAGGGCATGGGCCTCCAGCAGCCCTGCGACGCCCACTCGCCCTTGGGGTCACTTTGCAGACGCGGCGGCATCGGCCTGGAGGCCTGCACATGTCGTCAGCGGGTCCTAGCGAGTTGCTGGAGCAGGCGTGCCTCGACAGCCTGGTCAAGCAGCGCGTGCATGCGAGTGGCGGTGTCGTCCCACGAGGTCTGGGCGAGGATTGCATCGGCCGCCTGCTGCCGGCGCTGGCGCTCGGAGGGCGCCTCGGCCAGCGCCTGCTCGCAGGCTGCGAGAAAGGCCTCGGGGCCATCGGCGATGTGGACGATGTCGCCGTATGGCTCGCGCACGTCGGTGATGGGTGTCGAGACGATAGGCCGCCCGGCGGCCATGTACTCCAGCGTCTTCGTCGGACTGATGAAGCGGGTGGCTTCGCTCAGCGCGAAGGGCATGAGAGCGACATCCCAGCCGCTGATGTAGGCGGGCAGCGCCTCGTAGGGTCGCTGCCCGAGATAATGGAGGTTGGGAGGATGGGGCAGGTCGTCGGGATTGATCTTGGTGAACGGCCCAACCATCACGAACTGCCACTCCGGCCTGGCCTGGGCGAGGTAGCCGAGCAGGGCGTAGTCCAGGCGCTCGTCGATCACGCCAAAGTAACCGAGGCGCGGGCGAGGCAGCGAGGCCTGGTCTGGCGGCTCCTGCAGATTGCCCTCGCGGGCAAGGCCAAAGTGTTCCTTGTCGATGCTGCTCGGGAAGCAGTGCAGGTTCGGGTGTCGGCCAAGCTTGGCGCGGTAAAGGCTTGGGCCGCCGGTGAACACCACGTCGGCCCACGCGAGGAGTTCGGTTTCTCGCTCCATGAGCTCTGGCGGTGCATACCGGAATGCGGATAGCTCATCCATGCAGTCGTAGACGACGGCGAGCGGCGTCAGCGCCCGGGCGACTGGCACGGCCATGGGGGTGTAGAACCACAGCGCCAGGCGCTGCACATTCTGCTCGGCGATCAGCCGGCCTGTCATCTCTGTCAGCTGCGGAATCTGCTCACCAACGTAGAAAGGATACTGGGCTCTGATGTGGGGGCGAACCACCGTGACATTCGGAGCGACGTTCTCGACTTCCAGTGACTGATGATCTATCTCGACCCCGACCGGCTCCTCGATGTACCACACCCGGTGGTGTGTGGCCAGCCTTGTCAGCAAATGCTGTGGTCTCTGGTAAACCCAACGCCACCGCAGGTGTGAGAATACGACTACGTCAAAGTCTGAGATCATCTCGCTTCTCAAAGATTCCGGCCGCCCTGGCCGCATCGTGGAGGCGTTCTCGGTACGGCCGGTTGATCCTCGCGCAGCCTCTGAAGTAGCAAGTTCTGTGCCAGGTCGGGGCGGGGTGCAGACACCTTGCCGGGGCCTGCCGGGCGGGGGCGGGCTGACCGAGGCGATGGGGACGTCGGCGGTGGGGGTGTCTGCCTCAGGGGTCAGTCGTGGAACGTGAGAGAAGGACCCTGCCTGCCCTCGGCCCGAAGGCTCATCCGCGGGCGATGCCGCTCCCCCCATCCCCCTTCAGGGGCGGACAGGGGCTATTCGCCAGGTAAGCTCGGCAGAGTCGCCCATTGCAGGACCCCCACCCCTCCCCCGGGGGGGCCCCCCCGGGGGCCCCGCGGGGGGGGGGGGCGCGCCGCCCGCCGGGCGGTCCGCCGAACCGCTTCCCCAGCCCACCCAGGTCCCGCCCACCGCGCGCAGCACCGGGTCGAGGGCGGCGACC
>JAILZS010000037.1 GCA_023512375.1 Bacillota bacterium
CAGGTCGCCGCCGGAGCACCCTTCACCCCATCCACCCTACGACCCCATCCCCTAAGCCCCGCACGCCCCAACAGGGCTGCGGGGCCTTTCGCTTGCCCCAAGGGCGCTACGCTAGGGTTCGACCCGCAGGCGGCCTGCGGGAGCGGCGACCGCCTCGCCCACCGTCGCGGCGGCCAGGGCGCCGCCGGCCTCCAGCAGGCTGCGCACCTCCGCCTCTCCGTCCGGCGCCACCGCCAGGAGGAGGCCGCCCGAGGTCACCGCGTCGGCGAGGAGCTGCAGGTCGGCGCGCCCCACGTCCGGCGCTTCCAGGTAGGGGAGGACGTAGGCGAGGTTGCGGCGGCTGCCCGCCGGCAGGACGTCGGCGGCCACAAGGGCCGGTGCCGGCTCGAGGACCGGCACCGCCGAGCGTCGGAGGCGGATGCCGACGCCGCTCGCGCGCGCCACCTCGAGGGTGTGGCCCAGGAGCCCGAAACCCGTGACGTCGGTGGCGGCATGCACCGCCGGGTGGGTGACGGCGGTCAGCTGGTCGTTGGGGCGCAACATCACGTCGGTCACCGTGCGCTCGGCCGCGCCGTCCAGCATGCCGCGCTTGAGGGCTGTGGTGAGGGCGCCGACGCCGATGGGCTTCGTCAGGAGGAGGCGGTCGCCGGGGCGGGCGCCTGCCTTGGCGCGGATGTCCCGGGGGTGGGCGAAGCCGGTCACGGCGAGGCCGAACTTGGGTTCGGCGTCGTCCACCGTGTGACCGCCGAGCAGGGTCACCCCCAGCTGCGTGAGGACGTCGAGTCCGCCCTGCAGGATGCGGGCGAGGACGGCGGGACCTGGATCCTCCCCGGCGGGGAAGGAGGCCAGGTTGAGGGCCAGGAGCGGCCTTGCGCCGGTGGCGTAGACGTCCGACAGGGCGTTGACGGCGGCGATGCGGCCGAAGTCGTAGGGGTCGTCCACGATAGGCGTGAAGAAGTCGACGCTCTGCACGACCGCGAGGTCGTCGCGCAGGAGGTAGACCCCGGCGTCGTCGGCGTCGCCGAGCCCGAGCAGGAGCGCGGGCGGCGCCGGGGGCAGGCGGAGAAGGTCGAGGGCGGCGTGCAGGTCCTCCGGACCCAGCTTGCACCCTCACCCGGCCTTGGTGGTGTAGCGGGTCATGCGGATGCGATCCCGCTCCGACATGTCCGACATCGCCGCCTCACCCCCTCTTCGGAACCGACGCCTTTGAGGCTACGGGAAGGACCCGTCGGCGACAAGCGCCGCCGCCTGCGGGCGGCGGTTAGGGATCCGGTATACCATGGGAGCGGAAGGCGGGTGGCAAGCGTGATCGTCGACGGCTGGTACGTGCCGAATACACCGAGCCTGCTGGTGGACGAGGGCGCGAGCGGCGACACGGGGGGCCTCGAGCCGCATCCGGACGTCGTGGGCGCCCTGCGCCGGGCCGGGGAGGCCGTGCGCCAGGCGGGGGCGACGACCGTGGTGGTGGTGACACCGCACTTCGCCGCCCGTGGCCGCCTGCCGGTGCTCGTGTCGGCGCGGCCGCGCCAGGTCTATGACTTCGGCGGCTTCCCGCCGCCCCTGTACCGCATCCGGTACGCGCCGCCGGGCGACAGCACCCTGGCGGAGGCGACGGTGGCGGCGGCGCTGGCGGAGGGGTTGCCCGCGGTGGCCGTGGACGGGGAGTGGGGGCTGGATCACGGCGCCTGGGCCCCCCTGTACCGCATGCTGCCTGCCGCCGACCTGCCCGTCGTCGCCGTCGGCATCGGGATGGGGGTGGAGGACGGCGCGCATGAGGCGTTGGGGCGGGTGATCGCACGCACGTCGGGGGCACGCGCCGTGGCCGTGGTGGCCACGGGCTCCCTCCTTCACCGCCTCGACCTATGGGATGGCTCGCCGCGTGCCACCGACCCCCAACTGGCACGGGCGCTGGCCTTGGCCGAGGAGGCGCTGGCGGCGGGCGACTGGGCGAGCCTGTGGCGGCTCGACCCCGATGTGGTGGACGCCCTCCTGCCCGAGGGAGGGTTTCGTCCCCTGCGCGTTTTGGCCGGCGCCGTGGGACCGCGTCCGGCGGCAACGATCCTCGCCCGCGGCGTGGAGTCCGGCGCGGCGAGCCTGACGGTGGCGCGCCTTCGCCCCGCAGGCGGTACCGGTCCGACGTGAGCGCGTGGCCTCAGGAGGGGGCGTCGCGCACGGGCATCGACACGTGGGCCATGGGTTGGAACATGTAACGGTAGAGGGCGAGGACGGCGACGGCGGCGGCGGCGAGCATGCCCCAAGGGGAGCGGTAGAGGGCGGCATAGGCGAAGCCCGTCATCCCCAGGGCCAACGCGAACGGCGTGGCGTCCGGCGCCGGCATGCGCACCGTGTTTCCCTCCCGTTCGGGGTCAGGGGCGGGCAGGAGGCGGCCGTCGCCGTGGTGCTTCTCCACCCACAGCGGGTCGCGGCCCCGCACGATAGGCAGGCGGGCGAAGTTGTAGGGCGGTGGCGGCGAGCCCACCGCCCACTCGAGCGTGCGCGCATCCCACGGGTCGTCGGCCGCGCGCCGGCCGGCGCGCGAGCTCCACAAGAGGTTGAACAGCCACAGGCCGAGCCCCGCCGCCAGGACCAGGGCTCCGACCGTGGACACCTGGTTCCACAGGGTGTACCCGAGGCCGGGCGGGTAGGTGAAGACGCGCCGCGGCATGCCGGTGAGGCCCAGGAAGTGCTGGGGGAAGAACGTGGCGTTGAAGCCGACGAACTGGACCCAAAAGCCGATCTTGCCCAGGGTTTCGTGCATCATGCGGCCCGTGAGGAGCGGGAACCAGTAGTAGGAGGCGGCGAGGAGGCCGAACACGACGCCGCCGATGATCGTGTAGTGGAAGTGGGCGACGACGAAATACGTGTCGTTGTACTGAAGGTCGGCGGGAGCCATGGCAAGCATGACGCCAGACATGCCGCCGATGACGAAGGTTATGATGACACCGAGCACATAATACATTGCCGTCGTCATGTGGATGTACCCGTGCCACATCGTAGCCAGCCAGTTGAAGACCTTCACCCCAGTGGGGACGGCGATGAGCATCGAAGTGAGCGAGAAGATCGAGTTCACCCATGGACCATACCCAAGGGTGAACATGTGGTGCACCCAGACCATGAAGGAGAGGAACGCGATGGCGAGAATCGCGCCCACCATCGTCGTGTAACCGAAGAGCGGCTTGCGGGTGAATGTCGACACGACCTCGGAGATGATGCCGAACTCCGGCAGGATGAGGATGTACACCTCCGGGTGGCCGAAGATCCAGAACAGGTTGGCCCACAGCAGGGGGGCGCCGCCCGCGCTGGGGTTGAAGAACTGGGTGCCGATGAGGCGGTCGAACGTGAGCAGGAACAGGTTCACCGTCAGGGGAGGGAAGGCGAAGAGGATGAGCACGGACATGAGGAGCGTCGCCCATACGAAGAGGGGAAGGCGCATGAATCCGAGCCCCTTGGTCCGCATGTTGACGATGGTTACCAGGAAGTTCACCGCCGTCATGATCGTGCCCGCCCCCGACAGCTGCAGGCCCAGCGTGTACCAGTCGATCCCCTGCCCCGGATTGTAGAGGCGGCCCGAGATCGGCGTGTACGCGAACCATCCGGCGTCGGGACTGCCGCCCAATAGCCAGCCCGAGTTGAGCACCAGCCCGCCGGCCATGAACAGCCACAGGCTCAGGGCGTTCATGCGCGGGAAGGCCACGTCGCGGGCGCCGATCATGAGGGGGACGACGAGGTTCTCGAAGCCGATGATGATGGGCGTGGCGGCGAAGAAGATCATCGTCGTGCCGTGCATGGTGAACAGTTGGTTGTAGAGCTGCGCGCTCACCAGGTGGGCGTTGGGCTGCCAGAGCTGCAGCCGGATGAACACCGCCTCGACGCCGCCCGCCAGGAGGAAGACCGTGCCGCCCGCGATGTAGAGGGCGCCGATGCGCTTGTGGTCCACCACCCCCAGCCAGGCCAACAGGCGCGCAAGCCACCCCGGCAGCGCGGGCGCCCGGCTCGGCAGAGGATGGGAGTACGGGATGGCGGCCATGCCGTCCTCCTCTCGCGCGAAGCGTCGCCCCCTAGCCTGCCCCGCACGCGCCTCCGATAGCCCGCGGTGGGCGGTGAAATGTAGGGAAGCGCTGGCAGGGACCGGCGGCCCCCCCGCCGAACGGCCCATGGGGACCGGTCGAACGGCCGGGCCTGTCTGGGGGCCAACGCACCACACGTCCGCATCGGCGAAGGGGGTTGCCCGATGGCGATCTCGTTCCACCTCAACGGCCGGCCGGTGTCCACCGACGCCGACCCCGCCACCCCGCTTCTCTACGTGCTGCGCGACGAGTTCCAACTCAACGGCCCGCGCTTCGGCTGCGGGCTTGGCCAGTGCGGCTGCTGCACCGTGCATGTCGGGGACGAGGCGGTCCGTTCCTGCAGCGTGCCGGTGGCGGGCGTCGCCGGCCAGGCCGTCACCACCCTGGAGGGGCTCGGCACGCCCGAGCACCCGAGCGTTCTGCAGCAGGCGTTCATCGACGAACAGGCCGCCCAGTGCGGCTACTGCACGAACGGCATGATCATGCAAGCGGCCGCCTTCCTGAAGCAGAACCCGCATCCCACCGAGCAAGAGATCCGGCAGGCCCTGGCCAACAACCTTTGCCGCTGCGGCACGCACCTGCGGTTCATCCGCGCCATCCGGCGCGCGGCGGCCCAGGGGGTGTCCTGAGATGGCGCGCGACCTCATGGCCCACGAGGTGACGCGGCGCGAGTTCTTGGCCGGCGCCGGCGCGCTGGTGGTGAGCTTCAGCCTTGCGGGTTCGCTTTTGTCCCAGGGCGGGGCGGCCGCCGCCGGTACCCCGGGGGCGGCGCCCGCCCTGCCGGCCGACCTGGCGGCCACGCCCACCCTCGACTCCTGGCTCAAGATCGACAGCGCCGGCAACGTCACCGTATACAGCGGCAAGGTCGACCTCGGGCAGGGGATCGGCATCGCCTTCGAGCAGATCGTCGCCGACGAGCTCGACGTCTCCCTCGCCCAGATCACGAACCTCGTGCAGGGCGACACCGCCCTGACACCCAACGAGGGCTATACGGCGGGCAGCCTGTCCATCGCCCAGGGCGGCATGGCCCTCCGGTACGCCGCCGCCACCGCGCGCCAGTATCTCGTCGGGCTGGCGGCCAAAGAGTTCGGCGTCGACCCGGGCCAGCTCACGGTGGCGGACGGCGTGGTGCGCGCGCCGGACGGCCGGAGCGTCACGTACGGCCAGCTCATCGGCGGCCATCGCTTCAACCTTACGGTCACCTCGCCTCCGCCTCTCAAGGATCCCAGCGAGTATCGCTACGTGGGCAAGCCCGAGCCGCGCCTGGAGATCCCGGGCATCATGACCGGCGGCTCCCCCGTGTACATCCAGAACCTGCGCCTGCCGGGCATGCTGCACGGGCGGGTGCTGCGTCCGCCCAGCCCGGGGGCGCAGCTCCTCAGCCTGGACACGAGCCGGGCGGCAAAGATGCCGGGCGTGGTCAAGGTGGTGCGCAACGGAAGCTTCGTCGGCGTCGTGGCCGAGACCGAGTGGGCTGCCATCCAGGCGGTGGAGGCGCTTCGCTCGGCGGCGGTATGGGGCCAGACCAACCGTTTCGTGCCCGCCGACCAGATCGACACCTACCTGCGTACGACCGCGCACAGCGACATCCGCGAGCTCGACACGGGTACGGCGTTGCCGGCCCTGGCCAAGGCGGCGGTACGGGTGAAGGCCGACTACAGCGTGCCGTACATCGCGCACGCCTCCATCGGCCCGTCGTGCGCCATCGCCCAGCTCCACAACGGCAACCAGTGGACGATCTGGAGCCACACCCAGGGGGTATACCCGGACCAGCAGGCGCTCTCCTACCTCCTCGGCGTGCCGGCGTCGAACATCCGCGTCATCCACATGGAGGGCGCCGGGTGTTACGGCCACAACGGCGCGGACGACGTGAACGCCGACGCCGCCCTCCTGGCGGCGGCGGTGCCCGGCCGGCCCGTGCGCGTGCAATGGATGCGGGCCGACGAGTTCCAATGGGAGCCGTACGGCAGCGCCATGTCCTTCCGGCTGGAGGGGGGGCTGGACGCCAGCGGCAACCTGGTGGCCTGGAATCACGACGTGTGGACGGCCACCTACAGCACCCGCCCGGGACCGCCCGGATGGCTGTTGGCCGGCTGGTATCTGGCGCAACCCCAGCTTCCCGGCCCGGCCGCCAACGTGGGCGGCGACCGCAACGCCGTGCCGTACTACAACCTCGCCAACGCCCGCGTCTACTGCCACTACATCGAGCGCTCCCCCCTGCGCGTCTCCGCCCACCGCACCCTGGGCGCCTTCCGCAACATCTTCGCCATCGAGTCGTTCATGGACGAGCTGGCCGCCGCCGCCAAGGCGGATCCGGTCGCCTTCCGCCTGCGCTACCTGAACGACCCGCGGGCGACGGCGGTGATCCAGGCCGTGACGAAGGCGGCCGGGTGGAACCCGGGTCCGCGTCCCAGCGGGCGCGGGCAGGGCTTCGCCTTCACCCGGTACGAGAACGCCGGGGCGTACGTGGCCACCGTGGCCGAGGTGGAGGTCGACCGGGCCACGGGCCAGGTGGCCGTGCGCCACATCTACACCTCCGTGGACGTGGGTCAGATCATCAACCCCAACGGCCTCGCCAACCAGGCCGAGGGCGGCGCCATCCAGGCCACGAGCTGGACCCTGAAGGAACAGGTGACCTGGGGGGCGCAGGCGATCGAGAGCGTCGACTGGGTCACCTACCCGATCCTCACCTTCCCGGAGGTCCCCGAGGTGACGGTCCTTCCCATCGACAACCCGACCCTGCCGCCGGTGGGCTTCGGCGAGGCGGCTTGCGTCCCCATCGGGGCGGCGATCGCCAACGCCGTGTTCGACGCCACCGGGGCACGGGTGCGCCGCCTGCCTCTCACCCCCGAACGCGTGCGGGCGGCCCTATCCCAGGCCTGACCGCAGGTCGAAACGGGATCGCGCACAGGAGAAGAGCCAGTGGAGAAGCCACCGCGCACGGTGGCTTCTCTTGTCGGCAGCGCGGCCTCGGGCGCCGAGGGCCGGGAAGGCGTCGCCCGGCCACGCCGTCGGTGCTTCGAGCCGCGCCCGTTCGAGCGGGCTCAAGGGCCTCCGGGGGCGCACCTGGGCGCGTGGCCGACCGCGCTGTGGCGGTCCCATCCGTGCCCGTTGCCGCGCTGCCATTCACCGAGGGTGGAAAACCCGGCGCCGGGAAGCAGGAAGTTTACGCCGCCCCCCAGCCCTTCGTAGTCCGTGCAGTCGATCAGGTTCCCCGCCGGCACGGTGGGAAGGTCGTCCATGGCGACGAGAACATCGCGGCCGGTGCGTCCGCCGCCCCCCGCCACCGTGTTGTCCCACAGCACGACGTTGTGCCACCGGCCGCCGAAGGCCACCACGGTGGACGGCTGCGGGGCCAACGCCCCGAAGTACGCGCTCGCGTTGCGGAACACGTTGCCGTATGCGTACACGTCGTAGATGCTCGAACGCGGCGCGAAGGCGTCCACGTAGAACGCGTCGTAGGCATGGCCGGCCACCTTGGAGCGGGCCGCGAACCCCCGCGGATCGGGTCCCCAGCTGGGGACCCCGAGGGCCGTGCCACGGGTGTCCCGCACGGTGTTGCCGCTCACCAGGATGTGGTCCGTCCAGCGGCCCGGGGTCTCCGTGTCCAGGCTGATGCCCTGGTCCGTGTTGGCCACGAGGTTGCCGCGAATCCACAGGTAGGCGGCCCCGTCGTCGTAGATGCCGGCGGCGTTGGGCGCAAGGGGAGCACAGCGCCCCCGCGCCGCATCCCACACGCCGTAGGCGCGATTGTCCCGCGTGTCGATGTCCGCCACGGCGTTGTCCTCCACCACGCCGTGATTTGCCTGGCTGGTGCCGTCGTACCAGCCCTCGACGTCGATCCCGATGTTGTCGCCCGGCCCCACGCGATTCCCCGCGACGAGGAAGTCCGTCACGTCGCCGCTGATGGCCAGCGTCTCGCTCTGGCCGGTGCGCGTGTCGGCGATGCGGTTATCCACGACGGCCACGTGCTGCAGGGCGCCGGACACGCCCCGCCCGTACGACTCCACCTCGATCCCGAAGGCGTCCACGCTGGCGTTGCCGCAAAGGGCCCGAACGGTCGCCACACGGTCGGCCTCGTCGGCGATGGCGCGGATGCGGTTGTCGATGAGGAAGATGTCCCCGCACACCCGGTCGCCGTGTGCGAAGCAGGCGGAAGGGGCGCCTCCGAAGCCCGGGCCGCGCACCTCCACGTAGATCCCGGCGGGAGTCGCGGCCGTGCCGTCCGTGCGGTAGCCCTCGATCGTCAGGTCGCGCACCTCGACGCCGCGGGAGTCGACGATGCTCACGGCCCCCGCCACGCCGTCGAACTCGTTGGCGTCGACCGCGCCCAACGTGGCGGTGCCGGGCGTAAGGACCGCCCGGGTCCCCGGCTGCGATTCGATCGTCAGAAGCGGTGCCGACCACTTTCCCCACACGCGGATGGGTGTGCGGAACACGCCGGAGAGGCAGATCGTGTACGGCCGGGTGAGGCGGTCGGCCGTCCGGGCGATCGCCGCGTTGACGGCGTCTGCGCTATGGGTCGGGCCAGCGACGAACACCGCGTCGCACGCCGGGGCGCTTCCCAGCGGTGTGCCGTCGGGGGTGGCCGGGTTGGGGATGCGCCCGTCCCCGTCGACGGGCACCGTGCCGGCAGGCTCCGAGCGGAAGTCGGCGGCGGACACCGGCGGTGCGACGGGCAGGGGTGCCGGGACGGAGGCCGCGTTGCCGGCCGACGCCGCGACACAGGTCCACAGCGCGATCGCCGCCCCGCACGACAGCGTCGTCCGGCCAAGCCGACGCACCGGGTCCCTCCTCTCCCGCCAAGCGTCTCGCCGCCATGGTGACACCTGCGGCCGGCGCTGGCAACGCCGACAGGGCGCCCGCGGTGTACGGTTTTGCACAGACACCACCCGCCAGCGCGCGTATGCTCAAGGCGGTCCAGGGGAAAGCGAGAGGCACGCGGTGTTTGGATGAGATCATCCATCGGGCGGAGGGAGCTAGCGTGGCGAATCTGGTGAACGAAGGGGCGACGGACCGCGTCATCCGCGTCGTGTTGGCACTCGTGCTCGGTTTTTTGGCCACACGGCTGCACGGGACAGGCGCCGTGATCCTGTACATTCTTGGCGCGCTGTCCTTCCTCACGGGGGTGACCGGCGTCTGCCTTCTGTACATGGCGCTCGGGATCCGCACGTGCCCGGCCCGCACGTCGGCGCAGACGCGGACGTGACCCTTGCGATCTTCGGTCCGGCGCGGGGAACCGGCTGCGTCGGGCACGGGTGAGGGCCCCCCGTCCCCAGTGGGAGAGGTGGGGCGACGAGAGGGCGAAGCCACCGCAGGACGGTGGCTTCCGCATCGGTGGAGGCGGCGACCCCGAAACGCACCCGTCCCCGTCTGGACCGGGCGTCCCCCTCGTTCCTGCGGCTCCCGCGCGGTCGGGTGCGCCGACCGGCGGGGGTCGCTTCGCCTTTGGCGTCGGGTGTACCCCTCGCCCCCGAAGGGCCGGCTTGCCAGCGTGCCCAGGGGCGCCGATACTGCCGGGAGACCGTACGGGAGGGGCGGCGGCGGCCGCCCGAGGGGGGCGGATGCGGTGAAGGCACGGGTGGTCCTGCGGCGGCGGCGGCCGCCGCGCGTGGAGCGCGGCCATCCCTGGGTGTACCGGACCGAGATCGACCGGGTGGAGGGGGCACCAGGCCCGGGCGACGAGGTGGAGGTGGTCGACGCCGACGGACGCCGCCTCGGGTTCGGCTACTACAACGAGGCGTCCATGATCACGGTCCGCCTGCTGACGCGCGACGAGCCGCCGGCGCCGGACCTGTGGGAGCGGCGCATCGCTCTCGCGAAGGGGCGGCGCGACCGCCTGCTGCCGGGGGCGACGGCCTACCGCGCCGTGCACGCGGAGGGCGACGACCTGCCGGGATTGGTGGTCGACCGCTTCGGCGACGTACTCGTCGTCGAGGCCCTCAGCCTCGGTGTCGACGTGCGCCTGCCGACGATCGTCGAGGCGCTCCGCCGGGTGTTCGAGCCAACGACCGTCTACCTGCGCTCCGACGCCCCGGTGCGGCGCTTGGAGGGGCTCGGCGACGATAGCCGCACGCTCGCGGGGCCACCTCCGCCGGAGCGGGCGATCATCGAGGAGGAGGGGGTGACGTACGGGGTCGACGTGCGCGCGGGCCAGAAGACCGGGCACTACTTCGACCAGCGCCTGAACCGGCGGGCGGCCGGCGCCCTGTGCGAAGGGGCCGAGGTCCTCGACGCCTTCTGCCACACGGGCGGCTTCGGCCTGCAGGCCCTGCGCCAAGGGGCGAGGCGGGTGACGTTCGTCGACTCCAGCCCCGCCGCCCTTCAGCTGGCGGCGGAAAACGCCCGCCGCAACGGGGTGGCGGACAGGGCCGAGTTCCTCGAGGCCAACGCCTTCGACCTCCTGCGCCAGCTGGAGCGAGAGGGGCGGCGGTTCGACGTCGTCGTCCTCGACCCCCCGGCCTTCGCCAAGTCCCGCCAGGCGCTCGACGCCGCCCTGCGCGGCTACCACGAGATCAACCTGCGGGCGGTGCGGTTGGTGCGGACGGGAGGATACCTGGTCACCGCCTCCTGCTCCCAACCCCTTGGGCGGGACGCGTTCCTGGAGATGATCGCCGGCGCGGCCGGGGACGACCGCCGCGCCCTCCGCCTCCTTGCCCTGAGGGGCGCCGGTCCGGACCATCCGGTGGCCGTGGCGCAGCCGCAAGGCGACTACCTGAAGTGCGCCTTCCTGGAGGTCGGAGAGGGTTGGGCGGGCGGCGGCAGGCGACGGGGGCTCCCTCCCCTTGCCAACGAGGCAGGGCCGGTATAGGATTAGGTCAGAAATAGTCAAACTCGGAGGGGGGTGCATCGATGGCCAGGACCCGTGCCGACATGATGGCCGATCACCTAGAGCAGCTCCTCCAGGAGGCCGGCGGCGAGGTGGAGATCCAGCGCGGCGCCCTGGCGGCGCGCTTCGGGTGCGCGCCATCGCAGGTCAACTATGTGCTCGCCACGCGCTTCACGCTCGCGCAAGGCTACGTGTTGGAGTCGAGGCCGGGAGCCAAAGGATACATCCGCATCCGCCTCCTGCGCGACGGGGAGTGGGCGGACATGGCCGCCGCCCTGCTGCGCCAGGCCGGGCTGGGACGGGACGGGGCGGGGGTGGCTCAGGAGGAGGCGCTGAACCTTCTCGCCGCCTTGCGCCGGGTGGGCCTGATCACGGTGCGGGAGGAGGCGCTCTTGTCGGCGCTCGTCGACCGCCGGGTGCTGCGCATCGCCCTGCCGGAGCGCGACCGCCTGCGGGCACGTATGCTGCAGGCCGCCCTGCGCGCCCTCTCCCTGGAGGCGCCGGGGACGGCGGCAAGGGGGAGGGAGACGCATGGTGTGTGAGGAGTGCGGCCGCCCGGCCACGGTGCACGTCACCACGATCGCCAACGGCCAGCGCCAGGACCACCATCTGTGCGAGAGCTGCGCGCGCGAGAAGGGCGAACTCGAGTTCCTGCCGGACGCCCAGAAGGCGCTCGAGACGTGGATCGCCAGCCTGACGGGGCTGGCCGGGCACGCCGCCCAGGCTCCTGGGACGGCGGCGGTGCCCGACGTCTCCTGCCCCCACTGCGGTCTCACCTTCCGCGAGTTCACCCAGACGAGCCTCCTCGGCTGTCCGCAGTGCTACCGCTCGATGGCCCAGGCGCTCGCCCCGGTGATCACCCACGTCCAGGGGACGGCGGGACACAGCGGCAAGCTTCCCAACCGGTTGGAGGGGGCGGTGCGGCGCCAACAGGACATCCGCCGCCTGCGGGAGGCGCTCGCCCGCCACGTGGCGCGGGAAGAGTACGAGGAGGCGGCGCGCGTGCGCGACCGCCTGCGCGCCCTCGAGCGCGAGGAGGGGGAGGGCGGCGGTGGAACTTAAGGAGCACCTCGACCGGCCCACGAGCGGCTGGTCGCGCGGCACCGGACCCGACGCGGACGTCGTCGTCTCCAGCCGCGTACGCCTCGCTCGCAACATCGCCAACATCCGCTTTCCCTCCCGCCAGTCGCCCGAAGAGGCGACCGAGGTCCTCACCCTGGCGGAGCGGGCGGTGGGGATCCTCGGAGACGACTGGGACTTCTACCGCCTGGCGCCGCTCACCGCCCCCGATCGGCGCGTCCTGGTCGAGAAGCACCTCATCAGCCCCCAGCTGGCCCGCCAGCCCCAGGCGGCGGCCGTGGCCATGTCGCACGACGAGCGCTCCAGCCTGATGGTGAACGAGGAGGACCATCTCCGGTTGCAGGTCATGGAGCCGGGCAGGAACCTGCCCCAGGCCTGGCAGGAAGCGAACGCCATGGACGACCGCCTGGAGGCGGACCTGGAGTACGCATTCGAGCCCGATCTGGGATACCTTACCGCCTGCCCGACCAACCTGGGTACCGGCATGCGCGCGTCGGCCATGGTGCACCTGCCCGTGCTGGTGATGTCCGGCCGGGTCGGCGCCCTCCTGCAGGCGGTGACGAAGATCGGCTACGCCGTCCGCGGAATGTACGGGGAAGGGACGGACGCCGTCGGCAACCTGTTCCAGGTGTCCAACCAGCGCACGTTGGGCATGTCGGAGGAGGAGATCGTCGCCCACCTGGACCAGGTGCTGGGCCAGGTGATCCAGGCCGAGCGGGAGAGCCGGCACGAGCTGCGCAACCAGAGTCCGGATCACCTGGCTGACCGCGTGGGGAGGGCGTACGGCATCCTGCGCGGGGCGCGGCTGCTCACCACTGCGGAGGCCATGCGGCTCATCTCGGACATCCGCCTCGGCATCGCCCTCGGCATGCTGCCCGAGATCGACTACGCGACCGTCAACGCCCTCCTGGTCATCTGCCGCAGCGGCTATTTGGCCCGGGTGGCGGGGCGGGAGCTGCCCGCAGCCGAGCGCGACGTCCTGCGCGCCCGCCTCGTGCGCGAGCACTTGCAGCGGGCGGAGGCGGCGGCCGGCGGCCGCTGACGGAAAGCAGGGAGGAACGAAAGGGGGATTCGAGGCATGTCGTACCAACAGCGCTTCACCGAGCGCGCCCAGCGCTCGCTCCTGCTGGCGCAGGAGGAGGCGCGGAGGCTGGATTTCAACTTCGTCGGCACCGAGCACCTGCTGCTCGGACTCATCCGGGAGGGGGAGGGCGTGGCGGCGCGCGCCCTGTTGGCCCTGGGGGTGGACCTCGAGAAGGCGCGGGCCGAGGTGGAGAAGCTGGTCGGCCGCGGCTCCACCCCAGGGGCGAGCGAGATCGGCCTCACCCCCCGGGCGAAGAAGGTGGTGCTCGAGCTGTCCGCCGAGGAGGCGCGCCACCTGGGTCACAACTACATCGGAACGGAGCACCTCATCCTGGGCCTCATCCGGGAGCGCGAAGGCGTGGCGGCGCGGGTGCTCGAGAACCTGGGGGTGGACCTGTCGCGCGTGCGCTTCCAGGTGGTGCAGCAGCTGGGCATGCCCGCCCAGGGGCAGGCGGGCGCCCAGCGACGCACGGGCGGACGAACGCCCACCCTGGACCAGTTCGGTCGCGACCTCAACAGCCTGGCGGAGGAGAACAAGCTCGACCCGGTGGTGGGCCGGGAGCGCGAGATCGAGCGGGTCATCCAGATCCTCTCGCGCCGCACCAAGAACAACCCCGTGCTGATCGGTGAGCCCGGGGTGGGGAAGACGGCGATCGCCGAGGGGCTGGCCGAGCGCATCGTGCAGGGCAAGGTGCCGGAGACGCTGCGCGACCGGCGCGTGGTCACCCTGGACCTGGGCGCCCTCGTGGCCGGCTCCAAGTACCGGGGCGAGTTCGAGGACCGGCTGAAGAAGGTGATGGAGGAGATCCGCTCCGCCGGCAACGTGATCCTCTTCATCGACGAGATGCACACGATCATCGGCGCGGGTGCGGCCGAGGGGGCGATCGACGCCTCGAACATCCTCAAGCCCGCCCTCGCCCGGGGCGAGCTGCAGGTGATCGGCGCCACCACGATCGACGAATACCGCAAGCACGTGGAGAAGGATGCAGCCCTGGAGCGGCGCTTCCAGCCCATCATGGTGGAGGAGCCGAGCGTCGAGGAGGCCGTGGAGATCCTGCGCGGCCTGCGCGACCGGTACGAGGCGCACCACCGCGTGAAGATCACCGACGAGGCGCTGCGGGCAGCCGTCGAGCTGTCCGACCGGTACGTGAGCGACCGCTTCCTCCCGGACAAGGCGATCGACCTCATCGACGAGGCCGGCTCGCGCGTCCGCCTGCAGGCCTACGTGCCGCCGCCCGCCGTTCGCCAGCTGGAGACCCGGCTGGAGGAGGTGCGCAAGGAGAAGGAGGCGGCCATCAGCGGTCAGGAGTTCGAGAAGGCGGCCCGCCTGCGGGACGAGGAGCAGTCGCTGCGCGAACAGCTCGACCAGACGAAGAGTGACTGGCAGCAACGGCAGGTGGCCTCGCAGTTCGTGGTGGGCGTGGACGACGTGGCCCAGGTCGTCTCCTCGTGGACCGGGATCCCTGTGCAGCGCCTGAAGACGGAGGAGAGCGAACGGCTTCTCAAGCTTGAGGAGGAGCTGCACCAACGCGTGGTCGGGCAGGACGAGGCCGTGCAGGCGGTGGCCCGCGCCATCCGACGCGCCCGCTCCGGGCTGAAGGACCCGCGCCGACCCATCGGCTCGTTCATCTTCCTCGGGCCCACCGGCGTGGGCAAGACCGAGCTGGCACGAGCCCTGGCGGAGGCGCTGTTCGGGGACGAGGACGCGATGATCACCATCGACATGTCGGAGTACATGGAGCGCCACACGACGTCGCGCCTGGTAGGCGCCCCGCCCGGTTACGTGGGGTACGAGGAGGGTGGCCAGCTGACCGAGGCGGTGCGCCGCCGGCCTTACTCGGTGGTGCTCCTGGACGAGATCGAGAAGGCGCACCCCGAGGTGTTCAACGTCCTCCTCCAGGTGCTGGAGGAGGGGCGCCTCACCGAGGCCAAGGGGCGCACCGTGGACTTCAAGAACACGGTCATCATCATGACCTCGAACGCGGGGGCGGAGCGCATCCAGCGCGGCTCTGGACGCCTCGGCTTCAGCCGCGCGGACGACGCGGAGGAGTCGTTCGAGCGCATGAAGGAGAGCGTCATGGAGGAGGTGCACCGCACCTTCCGACCGGAGTTCCTTAACCGCGTCGACGACATCATCGTCTTCCACCCGCTCACCGAGGAAGACCTGAAGGCCATCGTCA
Source organism: Bacillota bacterium (assembly GCA_023512375.1). Classification (GTDB taxonomy): domain Bacteria; phylum Bacillota; class Sulfobacillia; order JAJZYS01; family JAILZS01; genus JAILZS01. Next base: position 15,240 of record JAILZS010000037.1, read on the forward strand.
AGATCCTCCTGCGCGACGTGGAGCGCCGGGTGCGCGAGAACGGCCTCGAGCTCGAGGTGAGCGAGGCGGCGTGCGAGTTCCTCGTCAAGCGCGGCTACGACCCCAAGTTCGGTGCCCGGCCGCTCCGGCGCGCCATCCAGCGCGAACTGGAAGACCGCCTGTCGGAGGCGATCCTGGGGGGCGGCTTCCCGCCCGGAAAGCGCGTGCGCGTCGACGTGGCGGGCGACGGGGAATCGTTGACGTTCACGGCCGAGGAGCCCTTGGCGGCGGCCGGACCCGCACCCTCGACCACGGTGTAACCCGGCGGCGGCGCCAAGCGCTGGCCGGGATGGAGCAAGGCCGCGGCGGTCAACGCCGCGGCCTTTCGCGCCGTTCGGGTAGAGTCAGTAGAGTCAGGAGAGGTGGAACATTCCCAGCGCCCGGATGCGCTTGTCGACGCCGATCAGGCAGTCGTACATACTCACGCCGACGAGCTCGCAGACGGCAGCGATGTAGCACAGAGCATTCCCGACCTCGGTCTCGACGTCGTCGCGGCAGTCCTTACAGAGCTCGCCCCGCACGTGGCTGTCCAACAACTTTCCCAGCTGTTCAAGGGATGCAACTTCGGGAATGCGCTGACGGCTGGCGTCGATCCGGATGCACCCGCATTGTGTGACCGCACGTGTGACCGCACGTTGAACTCGTAGGCTAGATTCGTTGAGTTTTGTAATGGCATCGAGTATCGACTTATTCTGAATGAGGTGGGAGGAGACAGAGGCTTGGAATTCATCACAGAGGAGATCCCTCATGCGCATACCTCCCCCGCAACTGCCTGCTGCACATCTTAACAAACCACCCAGGGGCGGTCAACGCGACACCGCGGTGCGGGGCGCATCGCCAGGGCGTGCATGATTTCCCACACCCTGGACACCGTAAGGGTGTGGTCGCGAAGGCGATGAGCGGCCGTATGCGGCGGCCGCGGGCCGTGTAGGGGAACGGGAACGGACCTGCGCCACCGTTCGTTGAACGGCCATCGCCTGTTCTCTATAATCGTCGCGTCAGGGAGGTGAACTCCCGTGAACGTCGGGCGCCTGTTCCGCCTCCTGTTCGCGGTGGTCGGCCTCGCCGTGGGCGCCTGGCTGGCGGGCCAAGCCGCACCCGCCGTCGCGCCCCTCCTCGCCTGGCCTCGGCCCCTGGCGGCCGTGACGGCGGCCGTCGCCGGCGCCGCGGTCGGCGCTCTGGCCGGCCTGGTCGCAGGGGGCGTGGCGGTGCGGTGGGAGGCGGCCTTCCGCACCTGGATCTTCGGCCGCCTGGCCCGTGTGTCGCTCATGGACGCGGCGGCGGCCGCCGGCGGCGCGCTGGTGGGGCTGGCGGCGGGCGCCCTCCTGGCCGTGCCGGCCAGCGGCCTTCGGACCGTGGGCGCCTTCCTGTCGCTGCTCCTCAGCGTCGTCCTCGGCTACGCCGGGCTGTTGGGCGGCCTGAGGCTGCGCGACCAACTCCCCGCCCTCGAGCTCTGGCGCGGGCACGGGCGCACGGCGGCGAGCCGGGGGAGCGTGAAGATCCTCGACACGAGCGTCATTATCGACGGCCGCATCGCCGATCTGTGCCGGACCGGCTTCCTCGAAGGCACGCTCGTGGTGCCCGGCTTCGTGCTGGAGGAGCTGCGCCACATCGCCGACTCGGCCGACCCCTTGCGGCGCAACCGCGGCCGGCGCGGCCTGGACGTGCTGCAACAGATCCAGCACGACCGCCACATCCAACTTCAGGTGGTGGAGCGCGACGTCGGCGACCCGCATGCCGAGGTGGACACCAAGCTCCTTCGCTTGGCGCGCGCCCTGGGGGGCAAGGTGGTCACCAACGACTTCAACCTCAACAAGGTGGCGGAGCTGCACGGGGTGCCGGTGCTCAACATCAACGAGCTGGCCAATGCCATCAAGCCCGTCGTCCTCCCGGGGGAGGAGATGGTGGTGCGCGTCATCAAGGATGGCAAGGAGGTCGGCCAGGGCGTGGCGTACCTGGACGACGGCACGATGATCGTGGTCGATGGCGGCAAGAAGTACATCGGGGACACGGTCGGCGTCCTGGTGACGAGCGTTCTGCAGACGGCGGCGGGGCGCATGATCTTCGCCAAGCCCAAGGTCGTGGAGGCACCGGCGCAGGCGCAGTCGTGACCGGGACCGCCGCCCCGGCGGGAGGGCGAGGGCGACGCGAGCGGCGGCGGTGGTCGCGGCGGCGGGACGGGGGAGCCGTTTCGGCGGCCCCAAGCAACGGGCGCTTCTTCTGGGGCGCCCGCTATACGTGCACGCCTTGTCCGACCTCCTGGCCCATCCGGCGGTGGTGGCCGCGGTGCTGGCCGTGGCGGCGGGCGAGGAGGAGAGGTTTCGGCGCGAGCTGGCGGCGTACGGCTGGCACCGCAGGGTCGAGGTCGTGGCCGGGGGCGAGAGCCGCACCGCCTCGGTGCGCCGCGCCCTGACGGCGTTGCCAAGGGACGGGTTGGAGGCCGTCCTCGTGCACGACGCCGCTCGCCCCTCGGCGCCGGCGCATCTCGTCGACGCGCTCCTGGCCGCCCTGTCCGGCGCCGAGGGGGCGGTGCCGGTGCTCCCGGTCGCCGACACCCTGCGCTGGCGGCGGGAAAGGGGAGGCCCTGCGCGGGACGAGGTGGGGCGGGTGGCGACTCCCCAGGCCTTCCGGCTCGAGGCCCTTCTCGCCGCCCACGAGCGCGCCTGGGCGGAAGGGCGCGAAGCCACCGACGACGCACAGCTCGTGGAGGCGGCGGGCGGACGCATCGCGGTCGTCCCCACCCAGGACGGACGCCTGGAGAAGGTGACCCGGCCGGAGGACCTCACGATGGCCGCGCTTCGCCTCGCCGGTCCCGAGGGGCTTTGGCCGCGGGTGGGCGTCGGCCTCGACCATCATCGGCTGGTCGTGGGTCGCCCCCTGTGGCTATGCGGGGTGCGCATCCCCTCCGCCGAGGGGCTGGAAGGGCACAGCGACGGGGACGTGGCCCTCCATGCCCTGGCCAACGCCATCCTCGGGGCGGCGGGGGAACGCGACATCGGCACCCACCTGCCGCCGGGCGACCCGGCCACCGCCGGCATGGCGAGCGGCCGCGTCCTCGCCCTGGCGGTGGGCCGCGCCCGCGCCCGGGGCCTGGGGGTGGTGCAGGCGCAGGTGACGATCACCAGCCCTCGCCCCCGCCTCGCTCCCCACGTGCCCGCCATGGTGGCGTCGCTGGCGCGCGCCCTCGCCCTAGAGGAGGCCAGGGTGGCGGTCCACGCCACGAGCGGCGAAGGGCTCATCGCCGACGCGATGGAGGCCCACGCTGTGGCGGTGCTGGCGCCGCAAGCCGCGATCCGCGGTTGGGACGGGTCCTGAGGCCGTCAGGCGAGGGGCGTGCCCATGTCGCCGGTGGTCGCGGCCGCCCCCAGGGGCAGGACGGGGAGGTGGATGGCGAAGCGCGCGCCGCCGGCGGGCGAACGCCCCACTTCGATGGTGCCGTGGTACATGGTGACGATCCAGCGGGCGATCGCCAACCCCAGCCCGTGACCCCCCTCCCGGCGGGAGAAGGCGGGTTGGAAGATGCGCTCCGCCCATTCCTCCGGCACACCCGGGCCGTCGTCCTCCACCGCCAGGTGAACCCATCTGCCGTCCTCCCGCACGGTCAGGTCCACGTGCCCACCTGGGCTGGGGACGCTCGCCAGGGCGTTGCGCAGAAGGTTGTGGACCGCCTGGCGCAGGCGGGTGGCGTGCCCCTCCACCCACACGGGGTGGTCGGGGAGGTCGAGGCGCAGTTCGACGCCCGTGAGGTCTGCCTCGTCCTCCAGGAACTGGGCGGCGGAGCGCGCAGCGTGGACCAGGTCGGCGGTGGGAGCGGCCCCGTCGCCATGGCCCGAGGTGCGCAAGAACTCGTTCACCACGTCGGCGATGCGGTCCACTTCACGCAAGGCGATGCCGGCGTAGCGCCGTCGGTCCTCGGCTTCGGCGTCGGGGAGGATCTGGAGGAAGCCCCGGATGGTGGCGAGGGGGTTGCGGATCTCGTGCGCGGTGGCGGCGATCAGGCCCTCCGGCCCGAACGGCTCGCCTGGTTCGCCGGCGGCGTCGGAATCGTCTCCCTGGGCGAGGAGGAGGACCGAGCCGTCGGACAGCGTCTCCCGCGCCGGCGCGAAGTGGGGCGCCATGCCGTCCTGCACGGCGCGGGCGAGGTGGTCGAGGACGGCCGTCTCCGCCGCCCCCACCCAATCGTCCAGGGCCGGCCAGCGGGCGCTCAGGCCCACCCAGGCGGCCAGGCGGCCGGAGCGGAAGAGGAGCATGGCGAGGGTGCGGGGGCCGGCGGTCGGGACCGCCGCGTCCGCCACGGCGGGCGCCAGGTAGAGGGCGCGGGCGACCGGCTGGCCCTCGAGGTTGCGCACGACGTCGTACACGAAGGTCATCGCCGTCGGCACGCCCGTCGCGGTGGGCGAGATCTTTCCGCTCTCACCCGCCGGTGGGGCGGTGCCGAGGACCTGCCACAAAGTGGCGGCGTCGGGGGCGAGCCCCTCCCCCAACCCGAGCCACTGGCGCATCTGCCGGTTGGCGAACAGCGGCGTGTCGTCGTTCGCCCAGAGCGCGACCCCGATCGGCAGTCGATCCAGGCTGGCGCGGCCGAGGAGAACCTCGTTGTACACCAGGATGTTGCTCGCCAGCGGCCAGCCGCTCACGGACTCCACTGCGGAACTGCACCCCCTGGACGCCGGGATGGGCCGGTCCAGCCGCGTTGGGACATGAACACTCATTCGACGTCCTCGGGCGGGCTCCTGCGAGAAGGTTCGTGCTGGGCGACGTACACGAATTAGCGCCCGCGTACGGCCAAAAATTCGCCCAATCGGCCGGTTTTGACACGCTTCGGCAGTCGCCGTATACTACACCACCACCAGCGGGCGCCAGGCTTCGGTCCGGCGCCGGGGCTGGGCCCTGCCGTGTGTGGAGGGCCTGTTTGCGCAAGGGGGGTGGCGGCGTGCGGTGGCGCCTCGTCGAGGATGCCCGGGCGGTGATGGAGCGCGACCCGGCGGTGAAGTCGTTGTGGGAGGCCCTCCTCTGTTACCCGGGCGTGCACGCCCTGTGGATGCACCGTATCGCCCACGCCCTCTACCGCGCGCGGCTGTATTTCCTCGCCCGCGTCGTCGCCACCTGGTCACGCTTCCTCACGGGGATCGACATCCACCCGGGGGCGCGCATCGGCCCGCGCCTGTTCATCGACCACGGCATGGGCGTGGTGATCGGCGAGACGGCGGTGGTGGGGGCGGACGTCACCATCTACCAGGGCGTTACCCTGGGCGGCACCGGCAAGGAGCGCGGCAAGCGGCATCCTACGGTGGGCGACCGCGTCCTTCTGTCGGCGGGGGCGATCGTGCTCGGCAACATCGTCATCGGGGACGACGCCAAGATCGGCGCCGGCACGGTCCTCCTGCGCTCGGTGCCGGCGGGGGCGACCGTGGTGGGCGTGCCCGGCAGGGTGGTCTCCATCTACGGCCGCAGCGTCCCCCCCGAAGCGCCGGAGGAACCCTCGCGGGCCGAGCTGGCCGCCGCCGTCGCGGCCCTCGAGGCGCGCCTCGAGGCGGCGGAGGAGCGCCTTCGGGCGCTCGAGGAGGAGCAGGAGGGGGGAGCGCGTGGATCGTCCCATCGCCTTGCGTGACACGCTGACCGGTGAACGCGTGCCCCTCGACCCGCCCGCGGCGGCGGGGACCGTGCGGCTGTACTACTGCGGCCCCACGGTGTACGGCGACCTGCACATCGGCAACTTCCGTACCCTGGCCACCTTCGACGTCCTGCGCCGGGCCCTGGCACGCTTCGGCTATCGCGTGCAGGCGGCGATGAACATCACCGACATCGACGACAAGATGATCCGGCGCGCGGCGGAGGAGGGGGTGGCGACGTCGGAGGTGGCGCGCCGGTACGAGGCGCGCTTCCTCGAAGACCAGGCGGCCATGGGCATCGCGCCGCCTGACCGCATGCCCCGCGCGACCGAGTACATCGAGGCCATGGTGGAGGACATCGCCCACCTGGTGGAGCGCGGGGCGGCGTACGCTGCCCCGGACGGCAGCGTCTACTTCCGCGCTCGCGCCTACCCCGGCTACGGCGCCCTGTCGGGACAGAACCTGGACGCGATCCGGGTGGGAGCGCGGGTGGAGCCGGAAGCGGGCAAGGAGGACGACCTCGACTTCGCGCTTTGGAAGGCGCACCGCCCGGGAGAACCGGCCTGGCCCAGCCCGTGGGGACCGGGGCGGCCGGGCTGGCACATCGAGTGCACCACGATGGCGGCGCGCGTCCTGGGCCGCCCCCTCGACATCCATGGCGGCGGCAGCGACCTCGTCTTCCCCCACCACGAGAACGAGCGCGCCCAGGCGGAGGCGCTGGATCCGGACCCGTTCGCCCGCCGCTGGGTGCACGCGGGGCTTCTTCTCATGGACGGCGTGAAGGCTTCGAAGTCGCTGGGCAACGTGGGGCCGCTGCGCGAACTTCGCCGGCGCTACGACCCCATGGCCGTACGCCTGTTCTTCCTCACGGCGCACTATGCCCATCCCCTGAGCTGGAGCGAGGAGGCAATGGACGCCGCGCGCGCCGCCTTGGTGAGGGTGCGCGAGGTGGCGACCCGGGCGCGCGCCCATCTGAGGGCGATAGCCGGGCGGGCGGGCAGCGAGGCGGTCGACCTGGCTTTGGATGCACAGGTGCGCAGGGCCGTGCAGGCGTTCGACGACGCCCTGCGCGACGATCTCAACGCCCCTGCGGCCAACGCCGTCCTGTTCGACCTGGGGCGGACCATCAACCAGGCGGTGGGAGAGCCGGAGCTGGGGTCCGAGGCGCTGGCCCGCGCCCTGGGGACGTACGTGGACCTGTGGGGCGTCCTCGGCGTCGACGTGGGCGGCGAGACGGCCGTGGACGAAGACCGTGTGCGCCGTGTGGAGGCGCTCGTGAGCGCACGCCAGGCGGCGCGCATGCGCCGGGACTGGGCCGAGGCGGACCGCCTGCGGGCCGAGCTCGAGGCCATGGGCGTCGTGATCGAAGACACCCGAGAGGGGGCGCGCTGGCGCTGGCAGACCGAGCGGGTGTGAGGCGCTCCGGCGAAGGCAAGGCGGGCCTGCGGCGGCGCGACGCCAATCGAGCCGCGTCGCGGGCGTCGCGCAAGCGGGGGGACGGGGGTGGACGCGCCCAAGGCCCGACCCGGCGGGCAGAGCGCGATCGGCGTGGGCCGGCGGGCGGCGGGACGCGCCCGGTCGGGGGCGGCGGCGCGTATACTGGGCGCGGCCGCACGCCGCGGCCTACAGGCGAGGCGACCGCCGCCATCGTCGGCCGCCGGCCGGTGTGGGAGGCGCTTCGTGCCGGCCGGCCCCTGGTGCGTATCCTCGTGGCGGCGGAGGCCGCCGCCACGGCGACCGGCTCGCTCCGTCCCATCCTGGTCGCCGCCCGCGCCGCCGGCGTCCCGGTGGAACGGACTCCTATGCAGGCACTGGAGCGGCTTGCCGAAGGGGCGGCCCACCAGGGCGTCGCCGCTCTGCCGGCGGCAAGCGCGTACGCCCCCGCGGGGTCGGTTCTCGCCCGGGCGCTGACCGCCGAAGAGCCCGCCCTCATCCTGGTGCTCGACGGGGTGGAAGACCCCGGGAACGTGGGGTCGCTATTGCGCAGCGCGGAGGCGGCGGGCGCGCACGGCGCGGTCCTCCCCCAGCGCCGGGCCGCGGGCCTGACGGTGGCGGCGGTGAAGGCCTCGGCCGGCGCTGTTCACCACCTGCCGGTGGAACGGGTCACCAACGTGGCCCGCTATCTCGAGGAGCTCAAGGCAAAGGGGGTGTGGGTGGTGGGTGCCCACCCCGCGGCCGAAGCCGAGGTGTACGACGTCGACCTGACGCTCCCCGTGGCGGTCGTCGTGGGGGGCGAGGGGCGCGGCCTGCACCGGCTGGTGCGCGAGCGGTGCGACCACCTCGTCCGCCTTCCCATGCGGGGCGAGGTGGCGTCGCTCAACGCGGCCGTCGCGGGGGCAATCGTCCTGTACGAGGCCGTACGGCAACGGCGGGCGCGGAGCCCGGAGGGGGACCCGAGAGGAAGGGGATAGCGGCTTTCGGCACATTCCGGCAGCGCTGCTAAATGGCCGCTCGACGCATTGACGCTGTTTTCTGTCGTCCCCTATACTGCATGGGACAGGCTTGGCTGCGTTTCGGCCGCCTTATCGATGCGCTTCGAAAGTCGCTTGGGACGGAGGAGGCGAGGGCGGCGTGAGCGTTCCCATCCAAGAAGAGTTTGGCCACACGCAGGACTGGGAGACCATGGCCGATGAGGCGGTGGTCGAATTCGCGCGGGTGGGCGATGGAAGCGCGCTGGAATATTTGATCAACAAGTACAAGAACTTTGTGCGCGCCAAGGCGCGCTCCTACTTTCTGATCGGAGCGGATCGCGAGGACATCATCCAGGAAGGGATGATCGGCCTCTACAAGGCAGTGCGCGACTTTCGGAGCGAGAAGCTGTCCTCCTTCCGCGCGTTCGCCGAGCTTTGCGTGCAGCGGCAGATCATCACCGCGATCAAGACCGCGACGCGCCAGAAGCACATACCGCTCAATTCGTACGTTTCGCTGAACAAGCCCATCTACGACGACGACTCCGACCGGACGCTCCTCGACGTGATCTCTGGTACGCGTGTGTCGGATCCCGAGGAGTTGGTCATCCACCGGGAAGAGTTCGGCGACATCGAGGAGAAGATGGGCGAGCTCCTGTCGGAGCTGGAGTGGAAGGTGCTGGTCTCGTACCTGGACGGAAAGTCGTATCAGGAGATTGCGGACGACCTCGGAAGGCACGTGAAGTCCATCGACAACGCGTTGCAACGCGTCAAGCGGAAGATGGAGCGGTACGTGGCCAACCGGCGCCTCAGGGTCGACGACGACTATTCGGTGCGCTAGGAGGCGGCGGCGCGCGACCGGCCAGCCGTCGGCGCGATGGGCGGGCTTGTGGCGAAGCCTGGTCCTGTGCTAGGATAGGGTCCGCGCTGGCGTGGCGCAACGGTAGCGCAGCGGATTTGTAATCCGCAGGTTGTGGGTTCGAGCCCCACCGCCAGCTGGGGGTTCGGAGGGGTGCCCGAGCGGTTAAAGGGGGCAGACTGTAAATCTGTTGGCGAAAGCCTACGATGGTTCGAATCCATCCCCCTCCACCAGCTTTGTCGCGGGGTAGAGCAGCCAGGTAGCTCGTCGGGCTCATAACCCGGAGGTCGCAGGTTCAAATCCTGCCCCCGCAACCAGGTTGCCGGGCGCGTTGCAGGCTGAAGTAGCTCAGGCGGTAGAGCACCTGCATGGTAAGCAGGAGGTCACGGGTTCAAGTCCCGTCTTCAGCTCCAGGATTTGCGCATAAGGACGCGGTTTGCGGGACCCGGCCCCCGCCAAGCAGGGGGCAGGGTCCCCGTTTTGGTGCTCGTTTGGTGCCCGACTGTCACGCCGCCCGCCAATGCCCTTACCCGCGCCACCGTGGCCGTGCTGTGCGGGCGTGCTCGTTCTGCTTCACGGCGACCAGCCGTGGCGTCATGCCGCCCGTCCGGCACGTTGTTTGCGCGTAGCATTGAGAACCTCCGGCACGTTGTGTGCCGAGTTTAGAACCTCCGGCAAGTTGCGTGCATGGCCGCCTCATGGCGGCCAAGGGGCATGGCTGCGGCCGGGTGGTCGGCCGTGGCGGCGCTGCTCGCCGCCCTGGCCGCCAGGCGGACGGGCGCTTGGGTGCCAGTCGCGTTGGTTGGCGTGCGCGCCGGGCGCGCCGTGGCCCGACCGGCCTGGGGGGTGATCGCCGCCGGCATCGGCGGCGGACGTGAGGACGGCACCCGCCGCGTGGTCGCGGCCGGGCAGGCGGCGGCTCAAGGCGGCCAGATGGCCGGCCTCGCCGCCGGGGCGGGGCTGCTTCTGAGGGGTCTAACGTGGTTGGGCCTCGGGCTCGCGGCGGTGGCGGCGCTCGTCGCCGCCCTTGCCGCGCTGGGGCTGGGCGGCGCGACGGACACAGGGCAGGCGCCGCGCGGGGAGACGCCGGCGCGAGCGATGGCCTGGAGGCCGTTGGCGCGGCTCCTGGGCGCGCAGTTCGCCGGGATCGGCCTGCAGTGCATATGGAAGGCCCTCTCGTCTATCGCCTACCATCGTCCAGCCAGCCGCCGCTTTCGAAGTGCTGGACGCGGTCGGCGGCCTTGCGGCCATGGCGGCGGGGACCTGGGTCGCGGTCGGTGGGAGCGGCCCGATCCTGGCCTTCGGCGCGGCCGGGGGGTGTTGGCCGTACTGGCCCGCACCTGGCGAGGTCGGCCCATGCCGGGGGTGGTGCCGTTAAAGCCCATCTTCACCACCCCCGCTGGCAGCGTGGGGAATTTCAGGGCGGTAGAGGCTTGACGGCCACGAACAGGTCCGCG